>CANDQP010000012.1 GCA_947388185.1 uncultured Dorea sp.
ACGGTGGTCGCCTAGTCCCTGTGGGACTATGAACGGACGGGAAAGTCGGTGAGTGAGAATAAGGTAGGCGTGAAGGAATGGCTTGTGATCGCCGGATTTCTGACGGCTGCTTACGGACTTCCGGTCATAGGCTGGGTGCTTCCGGCGGCAGTAAGCGCCGGGATCCTGATATGCGGGATCCTGCTTGGCCTTCTGTCGGTTCGGAAGATCTGGACCTTCGGGGAATTCCGGGAGCTCTATCAGCAGCTTCTGACAGAGTATATGAGCCAGATGGAGGAGGCCAGGACCTCGGTCAAGCGGCAGAGTGAGAAGGCGATACAGATCGGGGATACGTCCGGCAGCAGCCGTGAGGGCTTCGAGTATCTGAACGAGTTGTTTATCAAACGTCACCGGAAGATACTCTGGAGATCCTCGGAGAGGATCGCGCTGGTCAGCCTGGGCATCGTAGGTGTATGCATTCTGGGAATCTTACTCGTGCCGGAGATCAAGCGCACGATCAATCACTTGGTGATGACCAACCTGCCGTATTTTGTATTTATCATGTATTTCGTGAACAGGGGGACGGGATTTACCAATGTACTGTTCATGAACTGTGACCACAGCCTCCTGACCTACTCGTTCTATAAACGTCCGGAATGTATTTTGAAGCTGTTCAGGATCCGCCTCCGGGAGATCATGAAGGTGAATCTTCTTCCGGCCTCCGTTATCGGGGCGGGCCTTGCGGCATTGCTCTATGTGTCGGGCGGAACCGATGAGCCGCTTAATTATGTGATGCTGATCGTCTCGGTCGTATTCATGAGTATGTTCTTTTCCGTACATTATCTGACGATCTACTATCTCCTGCAGCCTTACAATGCAGGGACGGAGATCAAGAGCGGAACTTACCGGATCGTGGTGCTGGTGACCTATTTTGTCTGCTGTGGTTTTATGCAGGTTCGGATACCGACATTCGCGTTTGCCCTGGGGACTATCATCTTCTGCGCTGCTTATTGTATCGCGGCATGCGTGCTGGTCTACTGGTTTGCGCCTAAGACCTTCCGGATCCGGGCGTAATGGCACACTGGCTGTGGATAGAGGATAACAGGGCAGTTTGTCCGAACTGTTACGATGGAGGAGTGTGAAATGACATTTTTCGAGATTATGTGCGCGAATATTTTGAGTATGGGGATGACAGCGATTTTCTATCTATGTGCATCGCTTCTGCTTCTGGGGAATATCCCGTATAAGAACAGGAAACATTACTATTCTATTTTCGGCGCAGGGATGCTGTATATTTTCGCACTTTCGCTCGCCGGAACGATTTTTTTCAAAACAGGATTGTTCGCTACGCCCCACAACGGAGGAGAGACGGTATTCGATTATATTACGATCTGCGCAATGATGCTGTTCCTGCGGGTGATGTATGAGAAATCATGGGGGACATATCTGGCGACGTCGGTTTTTCTGCATATAATGTATGACTTTGGATGGAATCTGGCAGATGTATTTGCACCTAATAAGTTTTATCATCTGGAACATATGTCTGACCGAAGGCAATATCTGTTCTATGAGTGGGTCGTGGTTCCGTTTTGTCTCTTCCTGGTGCTCCTGCTCCTGTATAAGACGAGGGCAGGGAAATTATTTGGGCAATGGGAAGAGCAGAAGCTGAAGAATTCAGTGTTGGTATTCCTGGGGCTGTATCCGGTGATACAGCAGGCCGTGCAGGAGGCGGTTGAGATCAGTGCAAAGGATATGGGTTATAATCCGGCGACTGCGGTGATATTTCTGCTGATCATATATATGATCTTCATCTATACCGGACGTGAGGAGATGCAGCAGCGGCGGATTGAGGAGCAGAACATAAGCCTTAAGCAGCAGGGAGCGTATATCGAGAGTCTGGAAAGCCTGCAAAGAGAGGTACGGCGGTTCCGGCATGATTTCAAGAATATGATGTCGGGGATGTACCTGCAGGCGGAAGAGGGTAACCTTGAGGCAATCCAGGGTTATATCCAGGAGATGACGGAGGATTTTGACCTGCAGGTAGGCAGCCAGATCCGGCTGATGAACCAGCTCGCCAATATCCGTGTGACGGAAGTGAAGGGATTGTTCCTGGAGAAAATGAAGATCATGCAGGAGGAAGAGATCCGTTGGGAGCTGGAGGTCCTGAGGCCTTTTGAAATGACGAGGTTCCGAAGTACAGACCTGTGCCGCTGCCTGGGGATCCTTCTTGATAACGCGATTGAGGAAGTGAAGGGCAGGGAAGACGGGCGGATTCATATTATGATCAGCAGCCAGAATGATTATACGACATTCCGGATAAAGAATACGCTGTATTCAGCGGTAGACTTCCATAAGCTTGGAGATCACGGGTATTCGTCTAAGGGGCAGGGCAGGGGAATCGGTCTTAGCAACTATAAGAAGATTCTTGCCAAGTATGAGAGGGCGATGCCTTTTACAACGATCCGTGACGGATATTTTATACAGGAATTGAAGATTCAGGAGGGATAAATTACAGTTGGGGCACCGGAATGTGCTTCTTAGGCAATATCGGGCGGAGACAAAGCAAAAATTGTTACAATATAGTTGCCGATTGTTATTAGTTTTTAAGGAGGAAAAATAATGGGTTCAAGAACAGAGAAACGACAACTTACAATTTTTGCATGGATTGCTTATGGGATCCCGTATTTGCTGGGTATCCTGATGTGGTACGGCTACGGGAAGAAGCTGGATCTCAGTGCATTTCCCAACACACAGATGCTCTATCCGGCGATGGGAGTGATGCTTGCATTTCTTCTGACACGCCGGGGGGATGCAGATATGCCTAAGGCATTCTACCGCAGCTTTACCGCGGTTACCGTGCTTTCGATCGTGATTACAGTATGTTCGGTGCTGAGACCGGACGCGGAAATCACTATGCCCGGCGGTACGGTCTCGGTATGGCTTCTAGGAATCCAATATCTGCAGATCATAGGAAGTATTATCTGCCTGATCTGTCTGATCGCGGCAGGGAAGAGAAGGCGGGCGGCTTATGGGCTGCGGGGGAAGAACTGGAAGGCGTCGGCAGCCTGTATTCTTCTGTTTATGGCACTGTATTTCCTACGTGCGGCAATCTCCTTTGCGGCTGTAGGCGAGCTGGCGTCTTTTGCGGCGATCATGAAGAATCTGCAGTCATGGATGTACATGGGATTTATGCCTGTGAACTTCCTGCTTGCTTATATTGCATTCTTCGGGGAAGAGTACGGATGGAGATATTATCTGCAGCCGATCCTTCAGAAGAAGTTCGGCCTTAGAAAAGGCGTGGTGGTCTTAGGGATCGTGTGGGGATTGTGGCATCTTCCCCTTGATTTCTTCTACTATGTGTCTCCCAAGGATGGCCTGCCAATGACAGTCAGCCAGGTGATCACCTGTGTGTCACTGGGCATTTTCATGGGATTTGCTTACATGAAGACGGAGAACATATGGGTGCCTGTGGTCATGCATTTCTTGAATAATAATCTGATACTGGTGATCTCCGGGGATATGTCCGTGGAGGTGCTGTCGAACCAGACGGTATCCTGGAGTGATATCCCGCTTGCGCTTCTGGTGAACGGGGTGCTCTTTGGGGTATTTATCTTCGCAAAGGAGTACCGCGGGAAGAGATCGGCAGGGGAAGAGGCCGTTGGTTTACACCGGCCGGTGCAGCCATTGATTGAGTGAAAAAGGGAGGGATATACCTATGCTTCCGGTATATATATGTGAAGATGAGCCTGAGATACGTGCCGCACAGAAGGAATATCTGGAGAAATTAATACTGATCGAGGGATATGATATGGAGATCGTTATGTGCAGCGGACATCCGGAGGATATCGTTGATGCGGTGAAGGAATCTCCTGGACGCGGGATCTATTTCCTGGATATCGAGCTGAAGGGGGAGTCTATGGACGGCTTCGGGCTTGGCAGGGAGATCCGGAAGCTGGATTCGCGGGGATTCCTGATCTATGTGACGGCGTTTCAGGATCTTGCGTTCGAGACTTTTCGGTATCATCTGGAGGCGTTGGATTATATTGTCAAGGGAAATATCCGGAAGATGCAGGAGGGAATCCGCCGCTGCCTCGAAGTGATCACAGAGCGGATGCGCGAGGAAAAGGGAGAAGAGCGGGAATATTTCTCCGTGAAGATAATGGATGTCGTCAAGCATATACCGGTGGATGAGATCGTTTTCTTCGAGACCGCGGGGCGGACGCATCGGATCGAACTGCACGGAATCCAGGACAGGATTGATTTTATCGGGAGTATGCAGGAATTGGAAGAGAAGCTGGGGGAGAGGTTCATGAGAGTCCACAGGGCGTATCTTGTGAATGTTGACCAGATTGCGGAGCTTGATCTTAAGGGCAGGGAGATCCGGATGAAAAATGGGGAGAAGTGTATCTTTTCGAGGAATATGAAGGGGGCTCTGCTTGAGAGGATATGAGATGCCCGACAGCTTTAATTTCCGCGGGCATCTTGATTTTAAGATAGTTTTTTGGAACGTGTATAAAAGTCACATTTTGTTCCTTTACAGCAGCATTGTTGTAGATAACAGGGGTTGAGTTTTGATTTGGTATACTGTGCAGGTGTATTTCTTGTTATGTCGGACAGTAGTTTAAAAGAATATTTTTCAATACTGGTGTAGTCAGTTGTTACAGCTTTTTCAGGATATTCGATTAGTGTTTTTATGTCGGCAATGTGTTGAAACATACCATTTTGCAATAATTTCCACTCAAAAGATTCCGGAAGATATAATATGGACTTTGTGAGAAGTAGATCTTGGATGAACGCGCCTATTGCACAACCGTCTCCGATCAGAAGAGTGTCTGGTCGGCCGAATTTGCTAAGATTGCTGTTTCCAAAACTTGATTTTACCTTATCACCATAAAGATGTTGGTAATATTCCAGTCCAGCATCTTCGTCTTCTGTTACAATGTGGTCACATTCATGGAATTTGTCGTATTCTGTGTAAACATTTTCAAACGAATGATATTTTCCGGAAGTTTTAATTTCATAAATTTCTTTATAGCTATAAGGAATGCCTGGGAGAGATTCACGTGTGATCAGAATGAAGCAATTCTCCGATTTTGAAACAATAGAGGCAAATTCCTTGCTTTTCAATGGACCAAAATCTTCGTCTATAATGTAGATATTTCCAGATTCGTTCTCCAATTCGTATTTATAGCCTGTTTCGTATAATGCTTTTATGGGTGCGTTACATGAGATGGTGACCCCGGAAAAACGAGAGGAATTGGCATCACTGACCATCTGAAAAAGAGTAGACTTTCCAGTAGCACTATTTCCGCGTAAAATGGTGAATTTTCTTCTGATAGTAAATTTAAATTGGATATCACGTTTGTTTTGAATCAAAATGTCATATTTTGTCTCCATAGAAGATACTCCTTTTCAAATTCAGCTGCACTGTGGCATATTTTTCCGGTTCGGGTTATCTCCATATCGAATGTGTAGTTGTTAAAATTCATAGGATAAGCGAGATAGATGGAAAAATCTTTTTTTTTGCTTAACTCTGCCAAAAGTTCTGCACAGTTTTCACCGCAGCTATTGGCGTTGCTGATTACTGAGTTATCGGAGTTCATTGTAATAAGAGCCTTTGCCCCACCGCTGATTTCTCTTATTGTGATTGGACCTAACACGGGACTGTCTACAAGTCCCGAAGAGATCAGGGTTGAACGATCTACCTGGCTGATTACTTTTTTAGCCCAATCATCCAGCCAGTCATCGGTATAAGAGTTATTAAAATATTTGGATGTGGAGATGATCTTATCATCTGATAATTCAAAGTAAACTTTTACCATATCTGCCTCCTGTGTGAAATCTTGAGGGTATCATAAGAGATCCTTCTATTGTACTTCATTATAAACAAATATTTCGTATTTTACAATGATGGCTGCAAAAATAAAATAGCTGCAAAGCCTGGAGAAACTGCATTTTGTAAATGCTATGAGAGCGGTTTAGGCATCTTCCCGCTCCATTCGGGCAGATTTTGACATTTTTTCTGAGCAGATGTTATGATATAAGAGTCAATGAAGAGGAAGGAAAATAGGAGATTTAGCATATGGAACAAAACGAATTACTTCAATTGTCGCATATTTCCAAGCGCTATAAGACGGAGCTGGCGCTTAAGGATATTAACATGGAGCTGCATCCGGGAGAGATCCTTGGGTTCCTGGGGCCGTCGGGAGCCGGTAAGACCACAACGATCAAGATCATCACAGGACAGCTTCGGCAGACCTCCGGGGAGGCGAGGATCCTGGGGACAGATTCAGCCAATATTGATGCTTCGATCTATGAGAGAATCGGTGTGGTGTCTGATGACAGCGGTATTTATGAGAAGATGACGGTATGGCAGAACCTGAATATGTTTGCGAAGATCTGGCGCGTGCCGCGGACAAGAGTGGAGGAAGTCTTAAGACTGGTCGATCTGTCTGAACATAGTAAGAAGCAGGCAGGTAAGCTGTCGAAGGGGCAGAAGCAGCGTTTGGTTCTTGCCAGGGCAGTCCTTCATAAGCCGAGGATCCTGTTCCTGGATGAGCCTACAAGCGGCCTGGACCCGACGACGGCGGTTGAGATCCACAAGATGCTGTTGGATCTTAAGAAGGAAGGGATGGCAATATTCCTGACGACCCATAATATGGAAGAAGCAACGAAGCTGTGCGACAATGTTGCGCTTCTCTATCAGGGTGAAATCGTAGAATTCGGCTCACCGCAGGAACTTTGCCTGAAGTACAATCGTGATAAGAAATATCAGATACTTCTGGATGACAGAAAAGAGATCATATTGGAACAGACACCTGAGAATATTAGAAAAATTGCGGAATGGATGGAGAAGGATCAGATACAGTGTATACATTCATGCGAACCGACGCTGGAAAGCGTATTTCTGCAGGTAACGGGAAAGACATTGAATGCGTGGTAGGAAGGAGTGGAGATAATATGGGAAATATGAATAAGCTGGCAGCGGTAGCGCAGATCAAATGGCTCTGTATGAGCCAGAATACGGCAGTCGTGATAGGACCGTTCATGGTGATCGGCATGGTTTGGGGATTCAAGATTCTATACAGCAATTTTGGTCCGAATGGAGAGCTGATTCCTGTCATGATGGCGATGCTTCTGAACCTTGGCGTCACCATGAATATCTGCATAAATGGTTTCCTGATGGTGGGGACAGCGATCGCAGAAGAAAAGGAGAAGCACACCTTACGTGTACTGATGACTTCCTCCGTCACGGGAATGCAGTATTTTATCGGAAGTATTCTGTATCCGTTCGTTCTTACAGTGGTGATCAATTTTGCCATATTGTGGGTCAGCGGGATTGAGATGGGGCAGGTGTCGGTACCGGTATTTTTCCTGGTGAGTGTGATCGCTTCGCTGATAAGCTGCGTGATCGGTATGATCGTGGGGATCTGTGCCAGTACCCAGATGAATGCTAATCTGATCGGGTATCCGCTGATGATGGTATTTATGATGGTGCCTATATTGGGGAATCTGTCGGAAGGACTTCGCAGGATATCCGGGTTTCTGTTCACGGGAGTGGTGACGCAGATGACGGATTGCTTCGCCAATGGGGCAGAGTATAAGATGGAAGCGCTGGATATAGCGGTGCTGTTTGGGGAATTGATCATAAGTGTGCTGGTGTTCCTGGTGATGTATAGAAGGAATGGGTATGAGAAGGATTAAAGTGTGGCGGCTTGTACGGTTGGAATGCGGGATTCCAGGGGGACAGCTCTGAACTGCCTGTACACTGGAAATGGATTCAAGCGTACAGGCGTGCAGTTGTATTTTGCTGCCGTGTAACGAGCCGAGCAGGGATGTTTAGATGTACATTTTGCGGCATATGGTTTATGGCTTTGTTTGGGCGGATACTCGTTTTATGGGACGGGCGTTGACGGATCTGGATTGTGAGGGCTTTCGGCGTGCAGGTATTTGTTCTGAGCGCGCAGGCCCCGCCTGTGCTGACTTTGATTTTGAAGCCTGCCGTGCTGGAGTGTCGTGTTCGGCGCTTTTCCGGCGTTTGGGGGCGGAGCGTTGTGAACTGGAACGGCGTTCTTCGGCGGAATAAAGTTCTGTGCGGCGGCGTTCTTCGGCGAAATGCCTTGCTTCAGCCCTCCGGCGTTCGGCGGCCCTGAAGCGGGCGAGTTCCCGTCGATCGCGTTCCCGCTCTTCCGCCTGCCGGCGGGCCATCTCCTTCCTCCGCGCCCGCTCTTCCATGCGCTGTGCGACCCGGAAGGGAGCCAGGAAGGTCCAACAGATGATCCGGACGGTTATAATACCGAAAAATGCACCGATACTGTCGATCATAACGTCCTTCTTGGAAGGACCGCGCCCGTCGACGAAGGATTGGTGGTATTCGTCTCCGGCGGCAAAGCCGACGCAGATCAGACCGGCGACCAGCATCAACGGGAATCCCCGCAGTCCATATACATAAAACGGGAATGAAACAGCGATAGCCAGACAGAAATACTCTGTCATATGGGCAAGCTTCCGGACGGGATACTCAATCCGTTTGGCATAATAACCAAGCTGATCCTCAGATATTCCAACGTCAAAAGTGTCGTTCCCGATCTCAACAATCTTATAGCTGACGGTATAGCTCAAGCTTCCGGAAGCCTCGCCGGACTGTGCCGAGAAGCTGTAGATCACGTACATCATACATATGGCAGGCAGAAATGACAGCGGCTTCAGGAAAAATAATATTAACTTCTTCATGAAATAATCCCTCCAAGCTTCTTAAGAAAATCTTCAAGGACATCTTCTACAGAATCCGTGGTATGAACTGCATATTCCTTAATACCAGGCGCTCCGCCGGACATAGCGTAGCTGCATCCGGCAAACTGGAGCATCTCTACATCGTTATACTGGTCGCCGAATGCCATACATTCCTCGGGCCTGATTCCAAGGTGAGCTGCAAGGTCCGCGAGAGCAGTTCCCTTATTGGCGTTCGGTGCGATAAAGTCAATCCAGATCAGACCAGACGTAACGACCTTGATCTCATCGCGGAATAATTCCTGGAAATGAGCTTCTATATCATCCGTGCCGGCAAAATCACAGATGGCGACCTTTAGAAAAGGCTCTGTGACATCAGCCAGATCGTCTACGGTCCTTAAGTCATAGTGCAGGACTTCCTGTATGTGCCGGATGAATGCCGGATCCTTGGAATCCGTATAGCATGCGGATTCGCAGGACAGGAGGCAATGGCATCCGCCGCGTTCCCGGACGGCCCGGAAGATGCGAAGCCCCAGATCCCTGTCGATCAGCCCTCTGGAAATAACCTGGTTATTGCAGATACACAGGGAACCATTCTCCGCTATGTAGAAGATATCATCCTTGACGGGAGCGAAGAGAAGCTTGAGGTTATAGTGCTGCCTGCCGCTTGCCGCCGCGAAGCGGATCCCCTGTTCCTTTAGCTTCCTGATAATATCATATATCTTAGGATTAAGCGCCTGGGCGCCGTTTTTTAATAATGTGCCGTCCAGATCGCTTGCGATTAATTTTATCATGGTGTTCTCCTTTTCAAAGTCTGCCGCTTATCTGAGACTTAAGCTTTAGGCGTCTCAAAGCCGCGGCGTTCATGCAGGCATGAAACCCTTGACCTTTTGACGCTTGTATCATATTATAATATAAAAATAAGATGAATGGAAGAGAGGAAATGTATAAATGAAGATCGGAATCGGAAATGATCATGCAGCAGTTGTGATGAAGAATGAGATTGCAGCATATCTTGAGGAATTGGGATATGAAGTTGCAGACTACGGAACAGACAGCGAGACAAGCTGCAGTTACGCGGAATACGGAGAGAAGGTTGCCAGGGCAGTTGCGGCGAAGGACGTGGATCTGGGGATCTTGATCTGCGGGACAGGTGTTGGGATCTCCCTTGCGGCCAACAAGGTGAAGGGAATCAGAGCGGCAGTGTGTTCGGAGCCGTGTACGGCAAGACTGTCGAGGCAGCATAATAATGCGAATGTTCTTGCATTTGGTGCGAGGATCATCGGGATCGAGACTGCCAAGGAGATCGTGAAGGCGTGGCTTGATGCGGAGTTTGAGGGCGGAAGGCATCAGACGAGGGTGGATATGATCATGGCGATCGAGGAGAGATAAGAACTGAAGAGAACGGCGGCTTCAAAAGCTGTCCTGAAAATGTTGTTGAGGAAGGTGTTCCGAATAACATTTTCAGGGCAGTTTTTTTGTGTGGAGGGTGGGAGGTGTCAAGGGGGCGGGGAAGGAGGCTACGGTATCAGCTTTTCAGAGCCGCGTATCTTTAGATGCGGCTGCAAAATGATTCTGTTTAAGGAATCTGGTTCCGAAGACTGACGGATTCTGCCGAGAAGCGTATGTACAGCCAATGCTCCCATCTCGATTGTGGCCCTTGCGACAACAGTTATAGGATTGCTGATAACATCATAGGACAAGAATTCATCGAAACCTACAACTGCAAAATCATCGGGAATCTTCAGGTTATTTTCCTTTAGAACCGACAGGCAGCCCAATGTCATAAGGTTATTGCAGCAGAAGATGGCGGTTGGATGCTTTTTTGATTTTAATATCTTTTTCGTAGCTTCGACCCCGCTTTCATACATAAAATTGCCGGTGTACTGCAAAGACCGGGGAGGAACCATGTTGATCGAACGATAGGCTTCAAGGTATCCTTCCAGACGGTCACGCCCCGGAATAGATGACATAGGACCATGGATGATTGCTATTCTCCGGTGGTTTTCAGTGAGCAGAAGTTTGGTTGCTTCATAAGCCCCGGTTACGTTGTCTATAAATACACCGTCACAATTCAATCCGCTGATATCACGGTCGATCAATACGATAGGAATATTCATTTTCTGAATGTTTTTCAATAATTCTTTGCTTTTCTGAGACGTCTCCATAACTGGGGTGATTATCAAGCCCCGCACCCGGTTTTTGATAATTGACTGGAGTGTGTTCAATTCCTTCTGGACATTTTCATTTGTGTTGTAGAATATCAGATCAAAATCAGTTTGATCCAGTTCTTTTGTGATTCCTTTGATGACTTCGCCAAAAAACGGGTTAGTTATATCTGGGGTAACGACTGCAATATTGTGACTTTCATTCTTGGACAGACTGCGGGCGACTGTACTGGGAATATAATTTAAAGCATCGATTGCAGCATAGATTTTTTCACGGGTTTCCTGCTTTACATACCCGGAGTTGTTAAGCACTCTTGATACGGTTGATAATGAAACGCCTGCATATTGCGCGACATCATAAATGGTAACTGACATATACAATAACCTCCTGACAAATTAATATAAAGATTTTCGCCGGCATATGAAGAAAGCGCTTTCATATGTTTGGGGAAATATTCTCTTTTAACGAGATGTGAGATTTGCCTATATTATACTATAACATGATAAAAAAGCAATAAATATTATTTGATTAGAATAGTTTACTCTGACAGAAGCGATGACATTGTCTGTAAAGTGTGAGATATATTGGAATAATTTGGAAATATCAAGGGGAACTGATAATTTTAAGTACAAATCCTATGAAAAGGAACATATTTTAAAAATATATTGACGAATGTTACAAGTAGTGTTATTCTTATAATAAAATATGGTAGCGCTTCCATAAAAGAAAAGTAAAAAGTTTGATTTTATGCTGAACACCTCAAAGGTGTCACAGTGTGTCCCGAGAATAGGGGCAAGAGCAAAGAAAGGAGAAAAGTATGAGAAATACGTGGAAAAAGAGATGTGCGATGGTAATGGCCGTTGTATCAGTTGTGGGAGCATTGGCAGGCTGCAGTAAAGCCGGAGACGGTAACGGTTCAGAATCATCCTCTGGAGATAGCGGCCCTGTAAAATTAACGTTTAAAACGTTGGCATGGATCAAGGCCGAACAGGAAGAGCAAAAAGCGGTTATTGACGAGTGGAATGCAGAACATCCGGATATACAGGTCGAATTGCAGTCGGCAGACTGGTCAACTGCCACGAATGAATTACTGACGGCATTTGAGACCGGGGATGTACCAGATATTTTCCATTATTCGCAGCCGATCATATCTGACTGGAAAGATCTGGGTTATCTGGACGATATGTCCGTGATGCTCACTGATGAAGATAAAGCAGACGTTAATGATGATATCTGGGGCGGCCTTACAGCATCAGACGGTTCGATTGTGGGTGTGCCGATTCAGTATGAGGTTGATGTAACGTTTTATAATAAAGAGATATTCAAGAAATACGACATTACCCCGCCGACAATGGATGATCCGTGGACATTTGATGAGATGGTTGACGTGGCACGGATGATTCAGGAAAAAGAGGGGATACAGGGTATGAGTTTCCCGGGGCCTGATCATTTTGGCAGAGTGTTTACTGAGGTATGGGCGCCGAAGATCGGGGATCCTCTTGTCTACACCAAGGATGACGGAAGCTTTGAAGTGAAGCTGAATGACGAATCGAAGGAGTTCTTCAAGAAGATCAAGGATTTGTTCGATGAAGGGCTGATCTCGCAGTCTATGCTTGCTTCGGATGCGAATACGATTGCTTTGAATGAGTTCATGGGCGGTAAATCAGGTATGCTTGTGGGTTACGGTTGCTGGTATCGGTCTCAGTTTATCAATGAGACTGAAGGGATGGCGGATGCGATAGATTGGGGTGTCGCAGCGCCGATTGCTGTGAATTCTACAAGTGTTTACGGATATATTCAGACATTAAGCGTGCCAAAGGAAGGAAAGCATAAGGAAGAAGCCTATGAATTCCTGAAATGGTACTGGAATAAAGAGAATACTTTGAAGGTTGCTAAGGCGGCATATATTATGCCGGGACGTAATTCTGCGATTCAGGATGAGAGCCTTGCAACAGAGGAGGATTCATGGGATCTTTGTCAGGAAGCCGTACAGAAGAATGTTCTGCCGGATTATGTAAAATTGCCAGGATGGGGACAGTTTACAGAGGGTGTTGCGCTTACACTGTGTGCAGAGTATTTCGCAGGAACTATAGAGTTCGATGATTTTATCTCCAGGTTTGAAGCGGAAGGTTCAAGGATCCTCAATGAGAATAAATAAGATGTGCATTTTGCGGGGGATGAGCAAATGACGAATAAAAGAAGCAAACGAAAGAAATTATTGCTGTTAATTCCTACGGGTATTATGATTTTGGTTCTCAGCCTTTATCCTACATTGCGGGGAATATATCTGGGGTTTACGAATTACAGGGTCGGAAGACCGATAGAGTTTAATGGCGTTGATAATTATGTGGGAATTTATAATTCCGGTTATTTGGGGATTATTTTTAAAAATATTGGTTTGATGCTGTTGATTTCTGTTATTGCGATCTATGTGATCAGTTTGGCGTTGGCGTTGCTGCTTAATAGTGAGATTCCGTTCAGGGGATTATGGAGGGCACTTTTGATCATCCCCTGGGCGGTGCCCCCGATTGCTAAGATCTCAATGTGGAAGGCGGTTTTTAATCCGGTATGCGGGTATCTTAATGCATATCTGCTGAAATTACACCTGATCGATCAGGCAGTCAATTGGACGACAGATATTAATTTTGCGAAATATACGGTAATTACAGTATTTGTATGGGGATGTGTACCGTTTACGGCATTGTCCTTGTTGGCTACGCTGCAGCAGGTACCGACTGATATCCATGAAGCGGCAGTATTGGATGGGGCTAATTCTGTCAAATATTTTCGATATATCGTACTGCCGTATCTGAATCAGACAACGGCAATTACAATGTCGCTGGTCGTGGTTTGGATTATGAATGACTTCTCAAGCCAGTATCTTCTGACGAAGGGAGGCCCGGGTTCTGCCACATTGACACCTATGGTTGAAGCATACAGGCAAGGATTTACCTATGGTAATTTTGGGTTTGCCAGTGCATATGGAAATACTATGATCGTCTGTGTGTCTGTATTGATCTTCATCTATATTAAATCCATGAATGCAAGAGATAAGGGGGTCAACTGATGAGCAGAAAGATGAAATACAATTGCCGGCAAATCATGAAATTGCTGTTGATGCTTATACTGATGACGTTTGTGGTATTTCCGTTTCTCGTATGTTTAAGCCATACGTTTAAATACGAAGGGGAGATCAATTCGCTGACACCGCATCTTATTCCTAACAAGTTTACGTTGGATAATTTAAAAGAATTATTTGCGGATAAAGAATTCTTCAGGGGAATATTCAACAGTCTTAAGATATCACTGGTAACGATGTTTTTGACAACAGTGTTGGCACTGCCTGCCGCATACGCTATTGCACGGCTAAGGAGCAGATTCAACCCTGCGATCCAGGGCTGGATCGTGCTCAGCCAGATGATTCCTGTAATCACTCTGACTGTACCGTTATATCTTTTTCTTAGAAGTGTAAGACTGACAGATTCGCTGCAGGGGTTGGTGCTTGTCTATACGATCTGGTCAATTCCGACGACATTATGGTTGTTAAAAGGATTTGTGGCAGGATTTCCGATTGAACTTGAAGAAGCAGCGTCGATTGACGGATGTGGAATATTCAAGATGTTTACTAAGGTAATGCTTCCTAATATTCTTCCAGGGGTGCTGACGGCGGGAATATTTGCATTTATTGGAGCATGGAATGAATTCTTTTTTGCGCTGTGCTTCCTTAAATCCAATGAATCCTTTACATTGTCTATGAAGTTATATCAATATATAGGCCTGGCGGGGCAGTCAAGAGACGGTATGCTGGCAGCAGCCTCGCTGCTGGCTTCGTTGCCGGGGATTATATTATTTGCGTTTTTCCAGAAGTATTATGTGGCAGGATTGACGGACGGTTCTGTCAAATAGCATTGAGAGGAGGGTGGTGCTGATGAACAAGAAAATAGTTGTTTTTGGCAGTTATGTTACAGATTTGACAGTGTTTGCGCCACAGCTGCCGGTTCCGGGCCAGACAATTTTGGGGAAATACTTTAAGAGCGGGCCGGGCGGAAAAGGTTCTAACCAGGCAGTAGCGATCCATAGAACAGGTACGAATGTAACATTTGTAACAAAGCTGGGGAAAGATGCGCTGGGGGATATGGCGAGAGTATTTTACGAGAATGAAAAAATGTCATTGGAAGGGGTGCTATGCGACGATGTCTATGAGACAGGAGCAGCACTGATCATAGTTGATGAGCAATCGGCGCAGAATGAGATCGTAGTTGCCCTGGGAGCGTGCGGACATTTTACCGAGCAGGATGTGGAATTTGCTAAAAAGATCATCTCTGATGCAGATATATTACTGGTCCAATTGGAGACAAATCTTGAAGCTACGGAGGCCGTGGTAAGATACGCGAAGGAGAGAGGAGTGCTTACGATCCTGAATCCTGCGCCGGCCAAAGCGCTTAAAAGGGATTTTCTTGAAAATATTGATATTTTGACACCAAATGAAACAGAAGCTTCCAGTCTGACAGGGATCTATGTGGATCAGGCGGACGATGAGAGTATCAGAAGGGCTGCCAGGGAGTTGCTTTCGGCAGGCGTGGGAAAGGTGATCATTACATTGGGGGAGAGAGGAGTATATGCCAGTGACGGCAATGAAGAGCTTTTCTATGAGCCGATAAAGACGGGGGAGGTTGTAGATACGACAGGTGCGGGAGATGCATTTAACGGAGGATTTGCGGCAGGAATTGCTCAGGGGCTTGAATTTTTTCAAGCGATCAAATATGCGACAGTCGTCAGCAGCCTTGCGGTGACACGGGTAGGGACTGCACCGGCAATGCCGCATAAGAGTGAGATTATTAAATATCTGTAGGAGATAAGAAGGAGGCAGTGATGGATAACAGAGTAAAAGACATTTGTCAAAGTGTACATATCTTGCCGGATAAATATATTTACAGAGTCGTTCACCGGATCATGGAAGGAGATTGTGAGTATGACCACGGTCCGCGCATGGTTGAGATTAAGGAATTATATGTAGACAAATATCCGGTAACAAATCGGATGTATAAGGAGTTTATGGATGAATCAGGCTATAAGCCCTGTGACTGTAATAATTTCCTGAAACACTGGGAGAATGGAACATATCCGGAGAAATTGGCAGAGTACCCGGTTGTGTGGGTCAGCCAGCAGGATGCAAAAGCGTATGCGTCATGGGCGGGTAAACGTCTGCTCTATGATTATGAATGGCAATATATTGCAGGGGGAAGAGAGAAACACAGATATCCCTATGGTGATGTGCTGGATAAACAGAAGTGCAATCATAACAGGGGAAGCCTTACGCCGGTGGATGAATATCCAAAAGGAGCGAGTCCTTTCGGAGTGATGGATCTATGCGGAAATGCCAGAGAATGGGTAGAAGATATTATTGATGACGGAAAACACAAGTTTACCTTTTTAAGAGGGGGATGCTATTTCCAAGCACCGCATTTCTGGCATACTGACGGAGGTGCAAGACCTGTAGATCATCATCTGAAATTCCAACTTCTGAATGAAGGACAGAACAGATGCCAGACAACAGGATTCCGTTGTGTGAAGGAGGTGTGATCGATGCTGAAACATGATGATAAGATGAAGAAGGTTCAGGTCTCGAATGGAAAAATGTCATTTGTGATCAGTTATAAGGATGGGCTTAAGCTGGAAGCGGTAGAATATCATTCCGATGTTCCATGGCTCCAAGATCAGGTGGATTTTTTTATCCTTCAGATACTTGAAGACAGGATTCATTCGTCAGACTGCAGGATTTTTGATGTGATTGAATTGAAGGATGCCGTTCAGGAAGGGATTGCATTTGAGATGGAGGCACCGGTCCGTAATATAAGGATGAGAGTGAGTCTGCTGTCAGAAGATTCAGATAGCTTTACACTGCTGTATCAGATGGCAGCTTCGTGGGAAGACGAGTATCAGGAGGAAGTGTTTATGCATATTCCGCTGTTTGAAAAATTTGGCGGGCAGCAGAATCGATGGTATCTATCATCAAATCCTGTGGCAAGGCCGGATGGGCGCAGTGCTATGTGTCTTCACTCGGAGTACGATCTTCCGATCTGTAATATTCATCCGGACAGGAAGAGAGGATTCTCAATGGAATTCAGGAATTATGCAGGATTTATTGATGCCTGGAATCAGAATCGCAACTGTGACTTGCTTGCAATAACGGATGAACAGACTTTAAAACATAATAAATTATTACTAAGGCTTTCAACTGATCAATTGGCGGATGTGTTTGAAGTAAGGTTTTTCGCGCTTGAGGATGGATGGAGTGAGGCTTTCGACAGATGGAGGGAAAGAATACGGGAGCAAATGGATCTGAGCGAATATGACCGAATGGATCTTAAATGGTATAAAAAAGTAGTTTATCAGCATTTTACATTTGCCTATTCCAAAGAAATATTCAATTATGAAACTATGGAGTTTGAACCGGAGCGCTTGATTGAAGAGAGTAAGGAACTTGGAGGGATTGACTCGATATTGCTGTGGTATCAGTATCCAAGGCTTGGAGTAGACGAACAGAAGCAATGGGATTTTAACGAAAATATTCCGGGAGGAAAGAAGGGGATGAAGCAGTTTTGCGAGAGGGCACAGGCAAAAGGGGTCAAAGTCTTCCTTCCTTATAAGCCATGGGATATACGTTTCGATGAGTCGCCGGAAAGTATTGTAGAGCATATGGTATCCGTGATAGACGAGACAGGAATAGACGGTATATGGTTTGATACGATGGATAGTGTGCCCGAGAATTTCAGGGAGCGGATCGATGCATTGAGACCGGGAATCCTCTTTTGTACAGAGGTTCATCCTGCAAATACAAAATGTATTGAATCGATCACTGGTTCGTGGGATCAGCATATGAATAATGATGATATGCCAGAAGCGTTTATTCTGAGATATATGTTCCCTGAGAATAATGCACCTGCGACGAATCGATGGGCGGTTGGCAGGAGTAAGGATAACCTGATCAACAGATGTATCTTTAATGGAACCGGAATTGCGGTATGGCAGGATATATTTGGAGCATGGCTGCCTTTTAGTCCGGCGCATAAGAAGAAATTAAAGCATTGGAAAGAGATTCTGTTGGCTCATATAGATACTTATTTCGGGAAGAAGCCAATACCGCTGGTTCCGGTGATGCAGGAGAATTTGTATGCGAATCGGTTCATTTCTGATGATGGTGCGGAGATCATATATTCTATTTATAATGCAGGAGATGAAAGCATCAGCGGAGAACTGGTAGAAGCTGATCAGGGTTATGTGCTGCGAGGCGAGCTGTGGAGCGGTAAAGAGATAGAGAATAAGGATGGTGTGATTGTCGGAGAGATATTGCCGGGTGAAGTGGGCATTATTTGTCTGGAAAAAGTAAAGTAGGAAATCAAGAACTACATAAGAAGAGATAGTAAAAGTGGTGCAGATTGTTAAAGTTTGCGCCGCTTTTTCTTCTGTTTTTGTGCAATTATATTGACAATGGAATCTAAAAGTGATAGTATAGGAACATATTATACTAATATAGTATAATATGTTCCTAAAGCAATTGAGAGATTATATAAGAAGAAAGTGGGAGGATGATATGATAGCGTTTGAGTTAAATGCGGAGAAAAACATGTGTGTGGTACAAAAGAAAGAGCCGGCAGCGAGCGATAATAACATAATCATTAAGGTTATATGTGCGTCTATCTGCGGAACAGACTTTAGAACATTCACAAAAGGAAGCGATAAGATTGATGTGCCTAAGACATTAGGTCATGAGGTTGTAGGAACGGTTGTGCATGTAGGAGAGAGTGCGAAAGGTGAGATTAAAGAGGGGGACAGAGTGACGGTAGCACCGGCTGTTGGATGCGGAGAGTGTTGGACATGTAAGCTGGGACATACGAATATGTGTAATTCTCTGACTACTATTGGTTACCAATATGAAGGAGCTTTCGCGGAATATATGGAGATTCCCAGACAAGCAGTTGAAATGGGTAATATTATTAAGATACCAGATGATGTTTCTGATATGGCAGCAGTTCTGTCGGAGCCGGCAGCTTGTGCGTTAAATGCGCAGACGTATTTAAAAATCAAAGAGGAAGATACGGTTGTAATATACGGAAGTGGATACATAGGATGTGTCCATGCTGAACTTGCAAGATTAGCAGGGGCTAAAAAGATTATCATGGTGGAAATTGCGAAACCAAGGGCAGAGATTGCGCAAAAGATGATTCCGGATATTATTATGATCGATCCTTCGGAGCAGAATACTGTGGAGGAGATCATGAGGCTGACGGACGGAAGAGGCGCAGATGTTGTTATAACGGCATTGTCTGTTCCGAGTGTACATACAGAGGCACAAGTGATAGCTGCCAAGATGGGAAGGATCAGCTTATTTGGAGGGATTGCCGGGGAAAGTAAGGGATTTTTGGACAGCAATTTAATTCACTATAATGAATTGTCAGTTCATGGAGTACACGCGACAACGCCTCGATTAATGAAGCAGATCTTAGACTATGTTCAGCAGAAAAAGCTGGATTTAGAAAAATATGTTTCAAGAGTGTATGCGTTGAGCGATATTGAAAAAGGATTTATCGCTATACGAGATGAGAATGTAATGAAAGTTGTAGTAAAGCCTGTGTTGTAAGTAGCATGGAAAAGCGAATGTTTGAGGTATGAGTATGGAAACTATTTTGGAAATGAAGGATATTTCTAAACATTTTTCCGGTGTAAAAGCTTTGGACAAAATTCAATTTAATTTGAGAAAAGGTGAGATACATTCTCTTCTTGGAGAAAATGGAGCCGGAAAATCAACTATGATCAAAATCCTGGCCGGAATTTATGATCCGACAGATGGACAGATTTTTATCAACGGGAAAGAGGTAAAAATAGAAAAGGTCAGCAATGCGAAAGAATTAGGTATTTCCATTATACATCAGGAGTTGAGTTTAGTTCCGTATATGACAGTAGCCGAGAATATTTATCTTGGCAGGATGCCCTCTAAAAAAACCGGATTTGTGGATGACAAAAAGCTGGAGGAAGATGCTTATAAGGTATTGGAAAGATTAGGGGTACAGGAGGTTATAAGTGTACATGCTTATCCGGCAAGTTTGACTGTAGCGCAGCAGCAAATGGTAGAGATAGCAAGGGCCCTTTCGGTAGACAGCAAGATATTGATTATGGATGAACCAACGGCTTCTTTGACTGAACGTGAGACGGTTCAGCTCTTAGAATTTGTGAAGAGGCTTCGGGATCAAGGGGTGGCTATTATTTATATATCACATCGTATGGATGAAGTGTTTCAGATATCAGACCGTATTACTGTATTCAGGGATGGTCAGTATATTGCAACGAGAGATATTAGCGAAGTCTCTTATGATGATGTCATTCGTTTGATGGTTGGGCGTGAGATGAAGGATGTATATCCCGAAGTAGATCTGACAAAAGGGAAAGAACTTTTAAGAGTAGAGTGTCTTGATGACGGAAAGTTCTTGCGAGATATTTCATTCACGCTGCATCAGGGAGAAATCCTGGGATTTTATGGTCTTGTGGGAAGCGGAAGAACAGAGATCATGCGTTATCTGTTCGGTATAGACAGAGGTGCTTCCTTTAAGATTTACATGGAAGGAAAAGAATTAAGGATTACAAAACCGAAAGAAGCAATTGATGCAGGTATAATACTGGCTCCGGAGAATAGAAAGGAACAGGGTCTTGTACTTATTCAGGATATTCGGTTCAATACGGTATTAACGATTCTTGACAGATTAATTCATGGGATTAAGACAGATAAAAAGCAGGAGCAGGCGGTTGTAGAAGAGTATATGAGCAAGCTTCGTACAAAGGCAACCTCTGAAGCCCATATTACCGGTCAGCTTTCGGGCGGTAATCAGCAGAAAGTTGTTCTGGCAAAATGTCTGGCGACGAAACCGAAGATATTGATTTTAGATGAACCTACACGGGGTATTGATGTAGGGGCAAAGTTTGAAATATACAAACTGGTTACGCAGCTTGCAGAAGAAGGAGTAGGAATCATATTTATTTCTTCAGAATTGCCTGAAATTTTAAATCTATCTACACGGGTTATTACAATGCATGAAGGCAAGAAAACGGGTGAATTGGACAAGAGCGAATTATCAGAGGAATTAGTTTTGAAATATGCTACGGGAGGTGCTGGAAATGTCAGCTAAAAAAATTAAAATTTCCGGAGGAGTTCCGACAAATCCGATTTTGAAATATTTGTATCTGAATAAAGGTATTTTGGCAGGGGCTTTAGGTATATTTCTGGTATTTGGTGTCTTAACAGAGTTTAAATTTTGGGGTAAGGCTAACCTGATTAATATATTACGGCTTACAAGTTTGGACAGTATTGCAGCATTCGGTGTCACGTTGGTTATTATTACAGGGGGCATTGATCTGTCTGTCGGTGCATTGATGGCTTGTGCAAGTACATATTGCGCGCTGCTGATTGCAAATGGGCTTCATCCGGCAGCAGCACTTTTGGTAGGAGTTCTGATCGCAACCATATTCGGAGCTGTTAACGGAGGGATTGTTGCTAATACAAAGATTCCGCCGTTTATTGTGACACTGGGGATCATGAATATTGGGCGGGGAATTGCCTATACTTGCTCGGCAGGTACACCGATTCGTATCTCGGGAGATTTTGGTGAGATCGGAAACGGTTATCTGTTTGATACAATCCCTTATCCGATTATTTACACGGCAGTGATTCTGGCGATTACATATGTACTTTTGAATAAGACGAAATTCGGACGTTCAGTTTATGCCATCGGAGGAAATGCTGAGGCGGCAAAGTTTTCCGGGATCAATAGCCGGAAGGTGATCTGGATCGTTTATACTTTTGCGGGTTTTCTATATGGTATTTACGGAGTTATTTCTTGTTCCAGACTTTACAGCGGGCAGCCCACCCTGGGGCAAGGTTCTGAACTTAATGCGATTGCAGCAGCGGTTGTCGGCGGAACCAGTATGACCGGCGGTGTAGGAAGGATAGGAGCTACATTTATTGGTGCTCTGATTATGGATCTTTTAACCAGCGGTTTGAACTTCATGAATGTACCGTTCTATTGGCAGTATGTATGTCAGGGGGCGGTTGTTTTAGGCGCGGTATATATTGACCTTCAGGTAAAAAAGAAATAGACAGGATTATAATTTCGAAACGAAATTATGATAGAGATGATGTTACACATTAATCACAGGAGGAAGAAAAAATGAGAAAAAAGGTTGTAAGCATGCTTTTGGCAACTGCATTGGTTGCTGCAATGGTAATCGGTTGTTCAGGAACAGATTCGTCTGATTCCGGCAGTGAGGGCTCAGGAGGGACAACTGGGAAGACAACAGAAGCAGAAGAAGGAACAGAAGAAACGGAGGAGGCAAAGGAAGAGGTAGTATATGTTGATCCGCTTGAGGCGGAGGACGGACTTCCTTATGCGGCAACAGAACTTAGTGAAGGGAAAACTATCGGAGTATCCGTACAGACACATGCGAATGCATTTTTCCTTGCTGAGATCGAAGGTGTGAAGGAAACGTTGAAAAAGGGAGGAATAGACGCGGAAGTGCTTGCACCTGACCCGGCGAATGATATTAATACACAGGTAGAAGACATTACTGAAATGGTTGCCAGAGGTGTAGATGTTATTTTTGTAGATGCACTTGATAAGGACGGAATAAAACCTGCATTGAAAGAAGCAGAGAGGGCAGGAATCCCTGTAATTGCGATTGATTCCAATGTGGAAGATAAAGATCTTATCGCTTCTATCGTAGAATCCGACAATGTAGCTATGGGAAAAATGGCCGCAGAGACTCTTTGCGAAGCGATTGACGGGAAAGGTGAGATTGTTGTTATTAACTGGTCAACGCTTCAGGCAGTACGTGAGCGTGTAGAAGGGCTCGAAGAGGTTATTAAAACCTCATATCCTGATGTTGAGATTGTGGCAGATCAGGATGCATTCGGTGTTGTAGAAGATGCACAGAGTATTATGGAATCATTCCTCCAGACCTATCCAGATGTAAAAGGTGTATTTGCTATCAATTCTCCGACTGCACAAGGTGCAGCAGCAGCGATTAAAGCGGCTGGATTAGAGGGAAAGATCGCAGTTGTTGATATTGACGGAGCACAGAATGATATTGATATGATCAAGGAAGGCCAGATTCTTTGTTCACCTGTACAGTTTCCAAAGACAATTGCTAATAAGGCAGTTGAGTGTGCAGAGTTGATTTGGGATGGAAAAGAAGACGAGGTTGCAAGCCATTACTATGTAAGCGGTGATAACATTACAGAAGATAATCTTGACCAGTATGATGGAAATACATATTAAAATCCTGCATAAATTAAATATGGAATTTTATAAATGAATGGAAAAGGCACTGCAGGGTAACGGGGTTATTTTGCAGTGCTTTTCTTTAGACAGGACAGGAGAATGGTATGGAACAGACAAAATGGGCAATTATAAGAATGAAAGGAAAAGGGCATAAGCATGAATGAAATATTATTGATGGCAGTTGATTTGGGAACTAGTTTTATCAAAGCGGGTGTTTATGATACGGAAAGCAGGTGTGTTGCAATCGAGATGGAGCCTGTAAAGGATTATAGGCCAGGCCCGGGAGTCTTTATACAAAAAGGAGAGGAGCTTTTCGCCTCTGTTTTGGCATGCATGAAGAAGACTGGGGATGTGTTAGGCGACAGGAGGAAGAATATTGCCGCAATTTCTTTTACCGGTCAGATGTCTGGATTCATGGGGGTAGATAAGGATTGGAACGACATTACTACATGGTCATGTTCGCTGGATAGCCGTTATATGCCGTATGCAAAACGGCAGATGAAGGAACTTAGAGATACCTTTTTGCGGGTGGGCGGAACCAATTTTCCGCAAATGGCACCCAAATTAGAATGGTTCCGGAGTGAATTTCCAGAGGAGAGTAAGAAAATAGCAAAATATATGATGATCAGCGGATACGTTATCGGAAAATTAGGAGACATTTCTGTGGAGGAGGCAGTGTTAGACCGATCCTTTACTGAATGGACAGGGCTTGCAGATGTGCAGAATGACAGGTGGTCTGATGAAATCTGCCAGTCGATTAAATTAGATCAGAAGTATCTGCCGCAAATTGTTAATTCTAATCATATTTGTGCACACCTAAATGCAAAGATGGCTGCAGAAGTTGGACTTACTGCAGGGATTCCGTTGGTGTCGGGGGCTGGGGATAAAGTTGCCGGCTGCCTTGGAGCTGGAATTGTGGATTATGGAGATACTATTTTTGAAGCGTCTTCTTATGGGGAGGTCAGTACATGTGTGCCTGAATACCGGCCGGATATGCAGGACAGAAGGTTGGATGTGCTTCCATCGGCAATTCCAGGGGATTTTTACGCGACACATTTTGTGGCGGGTTCTGGAATTACGTTGGATTGGTTTATGAATACATTTGTCAAACGGGAAGGACTCGGGACAAAGGAAATGTTTGCGCAAATGGAAAAAGAGATGGCAGAGATCAGGCCGGGCTGCGATGGACTGATGGCAATCGGACTTTTAGGCGGAAATTCTATGCCGTCAGACGGTGCGCTCCGAGGAATGTGGATGGGGTATGATTGGAGTCATACTAAGGCACATTTCTATAAGGCTTTGATTGAGAGTTTTACTTATGATTTTACACTGTGTCTGCAGAGTATAGAAAGGTTGTACCCGGAGTATAATATTGACCTTGTGAAGATCATCGGCGGAGGGGCGAAATCGCCGGTGTGGACGCAGCTCAGTGCTGATGTTCAGAACAAGAAATATGCGGTTTTGAACAGAGAAGATGTAGCAATGTGGGGAGTATCTATTCTGGCGGGGAATGCAATAGGAGTATTTGGAGATCTGAAGGAGACCGCTCGGAAGTATATCAATGTAAAAAAGGAATATTTACCGAATGCAGAAAACGGAATGAAATATCATAAATATATGGAACTGTATAAGAATTATGTAATTGAACTTCATGATTTTTATATGCGGATTCAAGATCTTTCCAATAATTAGTGTTAAGTTAAGAGGTGTCAGAAACTTCTTGTTTTTGGCATCTCTTTAGTAATTATTGACAAAAATCTAATATGCTGATAAGATGATAGATGTTCAAAATGTGGGTTGAAAAGCAATATTAAATAAAATTGAAGAACGGCAGGATAATTAAAAATGAGTAACGATACGAGAAAGGATATCCAAAAAACGGAGCTGCTTGTGCAGGTGGCTCGGTTGTATTATGAACATAATTTTAGCCAGAATGATATTGCAAAAAAGGTTAGTTTATCGCGTCCATATATTTCCAAATTATTAAATGAAGCGAAAAGAATGGGAATTGTCAAGATTGAGATACAGGATCCGATTATGACAGAGAGCCGGGTAGAAAAGCAGATCAGGAAATATTTTGGACTGAATAAAGTAATTGTTGTGCCCAAAGTAGATGATGTGAGTCCGCTGCAGCAGGTAGGAGAAGCAGCAGCGCGGTATTTGGATTCAATTATTAAAAGCGGAGATGTCATTGGTTTTTCATGGGGAGAAACAGTGTATGAATGTGCAAAAGCACTGCGGAAGAGAGAAGATTTGAAGAATATCGTAGCAGTGCAGATGTGCGGAGGAATCAGTAATATAAAGCGTAATGTATATGTAGCGGAGATATCAAAAGAGTTTGTAGTAATGTTGAACAGTGCCAGTTATATTTTGCCGTTTCCAGCGATTGTTGATAATGAACAAGTGAAAAGTGTGATTGAAAAAGAGCATACGATGCAAGAGGTATTAAAATACGCAGAGCAGGTCAATATTGCAATCGTAACGATGGGGAAATTTGGAGGACAGTGCGCTTTAGCGCGTGCAGGCTATCTGAAGGCGGAAGAGATGGAGCAGTTATCTCAGAGAGGGGCAGTAGGTGATGTATGTACCCATATCATCAATTCAGAGGGAGAGATCTGTGATGCTCACTTGGATTCCAGAACGGTTGCAGTGCCGTATGACAGGATAAAAGAAGTGGAGACCCGGATCGGGATTGCGGTTGGTGAGAGTAAGGTAGAGAGTATTTTAGGTGCTTTAAAGGGCGGAGCTGTTAATGTCTTTGTGACAAATGAAGTCACAGCGGAGGCTATAAAAGAAGTTTGCCCGGCTATATTTGAATAAGAAAAATAGTGAGATTAAGATCAAACAGGATAGGAAAGAAGTGCAGGTTGTGTAAACTTGCACTTTTTTTGTTGTACCGGTCAGTAATTTTGCCAGATATTTACAGGGGTATATGTGTAGAAAATGAGTTGATAATATGATAGCATTTGAACTAAATGCGTAAAAATGAGTTGAGAGGAAGGGAAAAGTTGTTTCAAGAGTGTATACAATAGGTAAAATATATAAAAATAGTAAAAAAAAAGTAAATTATTTGTTTGTGTTGACAAAAAGCTCCAAGTATGATAATATTTGATTACAAAAGTTATTCATATATGAACAAATGTTACTAATGTAAAAAAAGTAACAAGAGAAGGAACAAATGCATGCATTACCAACTAAATAAGGAGGAGCAAAGAATGAAAAAAATGAGAAAGCTTTTGAGTGCTATATTAGTAGTTGTGATGTTGGGTGTATTAGCGGCAGGGTGTTCGGGTAAATCCGACTCAGCGGGGAATTCAGGAAATGATGGCTCTGGGGACACCAAGAAGGAAGAAGAGGGTAAAACTTTTAAAGTAGGATATGCGAATAAAACATTGAATAATCCTTATTTTGTTGCTTTAGATGCTGCATTGAAAGAAGAAGTAGAAGCACTGGGATGGAAATATGCGAGTTTAGATGCTGATGAAGACATCAATAAAGAGATGGAGAACATGGAGACATTTGTCAGCCAGGGTTATGATCTGATTATTATCAATCCGATTGATTCGGAAGCATGTCTCCAGTCTATAGCTAATGCGGCGGAAGCAGGGATCCCGGTTATTGCAGTGGATAATGCGCCGGATTCTTCAGCTGAATGTATAACAATCGTGTGTTCGGATAATGAGAGGAACGGACGGGCTGTCGGATTATACACAGCGGAAACTTTTGGTGACAAACCGATTGTATCTGTTCTTCTGTCTGGTGTAAAAGGTGCGGTAGTTTCTCAGGAAAGACGAACAGGTCTGATGTGCGGAATTATTGAGCAAAGAACAGGATGTTCTGAAGATGAGGCTTGGGAACAGGCAAGAGAGATGGAGCAGACTTTGATCGATAAAGGAAAAGCGTATCATGAAGAAGCAGATTTTGCGATCAATGGGCAGGGCTGGGGTAATTGGACTGCTGATGAAGGCCTTCCGGCAATGGAAGATTTATTGGTTGCAAACAAGGATATCAATTTAGTTCTTGGTGAGAACGATAATATGCTTCTTGGAGCAATGACAGCAATTGAGAATGCAAATATGTCTGGTATTAAGCTGGCAGCCGCAGCGGATGGGCAGAAAGAGGCGCTGAAGTTGATTGCAGATGGTACAGATTACATGGCTACAGGGGACAATAGTCCGGCAACTGTATCAAAGATGACGTTAGAGATCGCAGTTGATGTTCTGGAGAATGGGAAGACTGCTGACGATTATGAAGATGTTACTCGTACACCGGCATTATGTTATACAGTAGAAAATGCGGCAGAATATTATAATCCGGATAATGCATTCTAAATTCTGACAGCGGAATTAGAAAAATAAATGTTTTAGAAGGGGATGTTTCTATATTAAACATCCCCTTTAAAAAAACATGAAAGTATATAAGGAGTTGGAACCATGGCGAATGAGTATAGAGTAGAAATGAAGAATATTGTCAAAAGGTTTGGCGGAGTTCTGGCTTTGAATGATGTGTCGTTAAGAGTTAGACCG
This sequence comes from uncultured Dorea sp., assembly GCA_947388185.1. Lineage (GTDB taxonomy): Bacteria > Bacillota > Clostridia > Lachnospirales > Lachnospiraceae > Sporofaciens. Next base: position 27,734 of record CANDQP010000012.1, read on the forward strand.
GGTGAGGTTCATGCGCTTGTGGGGGAAAATGGTGCGGGGAAATCTACCCTTATGAAGATATTATCCGGAGCTTTTCCGCGGGATGAAGGAACGATCTTCATAGATGGTAAGGAGGAAAAAATATCGTCGCCCAGAGAAGCAAAAGACTTAGGAGTGGCAACGATCTATCAGGAATTCATGCTTGCACCGCATCTTACCGTTGCAGAAAATATTTTTATTGACAGACTTTCCGATAAAAACAGGTTTATCAATTGGAAGGATTTGAACCGTAAAGCAGAAGAAATCCTAAAACAGTTGGGATTCGAAGAGATTAATGCAAGGGCGACTGTAGAAAGCTTGTCGGTAGCGTATCAGCAGGTTGTAGAGATCTGTAAGAATCTGACCCGCAATGCGAGAATATTAGTATTGGATGAACCTACGGCAGTATTGACATTTTCTGAGATAGAGAAACTGTTTTTGTTAATAGAAAAGCTGAAAAAAGATGGTGTAAGTATTATCTATATTTCGCATCGACTGGAAGAGATCTTTCAGATCTGCGACCGCATTACTGTACTGAAGGACGGCACATTTGTGAAAGAAGTAGGTACGGAAGAGATGGATAAGAATCAGCTGGTAAACCTGATGGTGGGGCGTGATATGTCTACACTTTTTCCGCCTAGAGAAGCAAAGATAGGGGAAACGGTACTGGAGGTTAAGAATTTAAACCGGGGAAAACAGGTCCAAAATGTTTCTTTTGCTGTACGGGCCGGAGAAGTGCTTGGAATCAGCGGACTGGTAGGAGCCGGCAGAACAGAGACTATGCGTCTTATTTTCGGGGCAGACAGGAAAGAATCCGGTGAGATCGTATTTATGGGAGAAAGCGTTAATTTCAAATCACCGAAGCAAGCTGTACGGCGAGGGCTTGGGTTGCTGCCGGAAGACAGGAAGCAGCAGGGAGTATTATTAGAGCAAAGTATCCGTATAAATACCACGTTGTCTTCTTTAAAAAAGATCATCAGGTTATTAGGCGTGATCAGTGAGAAAAAAGACAAGGAACTTACAAAGGACGTACTAGAGCAGCTGGCTACAAAATATAATTCGATGGAAGACCATACATCCAGCTTATCAGGCGGAAATCAGCAGAAGGTGGCGCTTGCTAAGTGGCTTGTGGCAGACTGTAAATGCATTATTCTGGATGAACCGACCAGAGGAGTGGATGTCGGGGCAAAAGTAGAGATATATAAGAATATTAATGATCTGGCTGAGCAAGGGGTTGCAATTGTAATGATTTCTTCAGAGATGACGGAAATTATCGGAATGTGCGACAGAGCTTTGATCATGAGGCAGGGAAAGATTGTCGGAGAATTGGATAAGTCAGAATTGGGAGAAGATAAATTAATCAGATATTCGATGGGAGTTAATGTTCATGAAGAGTAGTAAGAATAAAATCGGAAAAATTTTAATTGATAATAATACATACATAATGCTGTTATTGCTGCTGATCATCTGTGCGATCATATCTCCGGACTTTTTTACGGTACAGAATATTACTAACTTGTTAAGGCAGTATTCAGGAACCATTATTGTGTGTATGGGTATGCTGTATGTTATTTTAACAGGCGGAATTGATCTGTCTGTCGGCTCTATCCTGGCGCTTGGAAGTGTAATGGTTGCTTATGCATTGACAACGAAAGAACTGGGAATGATAGGCGCAATATTGCTGCCTCTTGTATGCGGGTTGATCTGCGGTGCTGTTACAGGGTTTTTTGTGGCATTCACAAATATGGCTCCATTCGTGGCTTCGTTGGCAATGATGACGATTGCAAGAGGAGTAGCATATGTTGTTTCAAATGGACAGCCGGTACAGACACCGGCGAATACGATCGGCAGACTCGGAGTCGCCAAGCTTGGAGGAGTCCTTCCATGGCTCGCGATCCTTGCATTGGTCGTAGTAGTCATATTTTTCTTTATCCTTAGATATACAGCTTTTGGAAGAATCGTAATCGCGATCGGAAGTAATGAGACATCTGTCAGGCTGGCAGGAATCCCGACCAAATATTACAAATTATCTGTCTATGCAATATCTGGTCTATGTTCAGGGCTTGCAGGAATAATTGCTTCATCCAGAACGGCGATTGGAACCCCGATCATCGGGGAGGGGTTGGAATTAGATGCAATCGCGGCATGTGTGATCGGAGGCGCCAGCTTGAATGGCGGGCGAGGTTCCGTTCTAAAAACTGTGGTCGGTGTTTTTGTATTAGCATTTATCAGCAACATTATGAACCTGTTGGCTGTTCCGGCATATCCGCAGGATATTATCAAGGGAGTTATTATTGTACTGTCTGTATTGCTTCAGGAATTTACAACAAGAAAGAGTGAAACTATATAATCAAGTCAGTGAATGGAGGTATGGAAATGGCGAAAACAGTAAAGACGATGAAAGCGCTGGTGGTTTACGAGAAAGGAAAATATGTGCTCGAAGAAGCGTATCCAGTGCCGGACTTAAAAGAAGGGGAAGTGCTGATTCGGGTAGAAGCGTGCGGGGTATGTGCAAGTGACATTAAGAATTGGCACGGTGCAGAAGGATATTGGGGAGATGGAACCACAGAGCCTTGGGTAAAGACACCATTTATTCCCGGTCATGAGTTTATAGGGGAGGTTGTTGAATTAAGCGACAATTATCAGGGGACTGTCAAGGTCGGAGACAGGGTTACAGGAGAGCAGATCGTTCCGTGCGGAGAGTGTATGTTCTGCCAGACAGGTAAATACTGGATGTGCGATAAAGCAGACATATTCGGTTTCCGTGAACATGTAAACGGTGCAATGGCAGAATATATGGTTTTGCCGGCAAAGACAAGAATTTATCAGATTCCTAAAGAGTTGGAATTAGAGAAAGCTATTTTGATCGAGCCGTATAGTTGTGCGAAACACGCGATCGACAGAGCGCAGATTACGAATACGGATGTTGTAGTGATCTCTGGAGTAGGTACGCTTGGACTTGCTATGGTAAACTATGCACGGCTGCGGAATCCCAAGACGCTGGTTGCAGTTGATATGATCGACAGCAGGTTAGAGATTGCGAAGAAATTTGGTGCGGACATAATCCTGAATCCATCGAAATGCAATATCGAAGATGAAGTGAAAAAGCTTACAAAAGGCTATGGCTGCGATATCTATGTGGAAGCGACAGGCCATCCGTCCAGTGTTCAGCAAGGATTGGATTCTATCCGGAAATTAGGCAGATTCATTGAGTTCAGTGTATTTGGCCAGAAGGTATCTGTGGATTGGTCTGTAATTGGCGACGGAAAGGAGCTTGATCTTCTTGGCTCGCATTTGGGACCATACTGTTTTGATGTTGTGACCGATTGGATCGCGGATAATACAATATATACAGACGGAGTAGTGACACATTCCTTTGATCTTGACCACTGGAAGGATGCTTTTGAGCAGAATTCAAAAGGAGAAGGTTCTCTTAAGGTTATTATCAAGCCTTGATGGATCGGGAGGGGATATTTATGGAGATAAAAGTTAAGCATCTTACAAAAGAAGAATTTGCGGAATACGGGCAGTTTAACGATATGTTGGATAGTGGCAGGGCAGGTTTTGGGACCGAAGCATTTACATTTTATCGGGATTGTGTAAGATATGCAACCCAAGCTCCGGTATTGGGGATGTCGACACTTTCTGTCAAGAAAGATGAACGGTTTCAGTTACAGGCGTTAGAATATCATGATTATGCATCGGAAGTAATGATGCCAATGGATGATGATGCAGTTCTTTTCCTTGCGAAGGCGGGAAGTTCAGAGGAGCCGTCGGAAAATGAGGTGGAAGCATTCATTGTTCCGAAAAATGTGATTGTTCATCTTAATCCCGGAGTGTGGCACTATATGCCGCTTCCATTACATAACAGCGAAGTAAATGTTCTGATCGTGTTGCCAGAACGGGTATATCACAATGATTTGTTTTCTGTTGATATGTCGGCTAAGGAGATATTTGTTACAATTTAGCAATGTAGGGGGCAGAATTACAGTCTGTCCCTTTTTTATTTTTGGTAGGAGGCATGTATGAAGAAATTGTTTGCGGGGATTGATACGGGAACTCAGGGAGTGCGGATAGGAATTGTGGATGAAGATGGAACGGTTCTTACTGTACATGAGAAAAAATGGGATACGGAATATCCCGCGCCGGGCTGGGCGGAACAGGATCCCAATGTGTGGTGGGAAAAAATTCTGGAAACATTCAGCGAATGCTGCGGTGATCTGAACGACAGACAGAGGAAGGCTTTGACGGCCTGTGCGGTCTGTGCTACGTCTTCTACGGCTGTAGTGGTAGATAAAGACGGAACGCCGACGGGAAATGCAATGATGTGGATGGATATCCGAAGTAAGGATATAGCAGAGGAGATTAATCAGGGGAAACATGAGAGGCTGAAATATTGCGGAGAGGAGGTATCCGCTGAATGGCTGATACCCAAGGTCTTATGGATTAAGAGAGAACGCAGAGAGCTATATGATTCATGTTGGAAGATTATAGAGCAACTGGATTGGATTAATTATAAATTGTCGGGGAATCTGGCGGCATCCATATGCAATACGACGTGTAAGTGGAACTATGTTCTGGAGGAAGGCGGGTTTAGTAAAGGATATTTTGAAAAGATCGGTCTGGAAGATTATGAAGATAAGCTTATTACCAATGTTATTAAAATCGGTCAGGAAGTTGGATGCATATCGGGGAAATTGGCCGAAAAATTCGGCATTAATCCTGAGATGAAAATTGTACAGGGATGTATAGATGCACATATGGCAATGTTCGGTCTGAATGCTATCAGGGAAAAAAAGCTGGCAGTTACTATGGGAACGAGTTTTGTGCATTTGTGCCTGGTTAAAGACAAACCGGATATCAAGGGCGTCTGGGGACCCTATGACAGCGCTATTATTGATAATATGTGGTTATTGGAAGGCGGGCAGATATCAGCATCAGGATTGGTTAATTGGTTCCGTAAAAATTTCCACATAGAGGGAACAAAAGATAATGTCTATGCAAAGCTGATGGAATGCGTAAAAGATACGGATATCGGAGCGGAGGGATTGGTGGTGCTGGATTATTTTCAGGGGAACCGCACCCCGTATAAGGATTCCTATTCAAAGGGGGTCATCTATGGACTTACGATGAAGCATACATGGAAACATATTTATAGAGCGATTCTGGAGTCAGTTGCATTTGGGACACATAACATTGTTAAGAACTTTGAGGAACAGGGATGCAGTATTGATGTGATCGTAGCATGCGGAGGAGTTACCAAAGACAGAGGGTGGCTTCAGATTATCTCTGATGTTACGGGGAAGCCGATTGTTGTTACAAAAGAAAGCCAGGCAGGAGTATTAGGATGCTGTGTTGTGGCGGCAGCGGGAGGAAGACATTATGATACGTTTGAAGAGGCAGCAGATGTTATGGTAGTGGAGGATTCTACGATATTCCCTGATATGGATGCGCACTGGCAATATGAGGAAATATTTAAAAAATATCTGGGATTATATAAAAATTTGAGAACAATGATGCGGGAAGATGGATAGGATACATACAATTTCGGGATTGACATTAGCATCAGGAAATGCTAATATCTATATAGGAACATAATTTACTATATATGTATCATAAGTTCATAAAGGAGGCGATAATATGGCACAAAAAATGAGAGCTGTACGCTTATTTGCGCCAAAGGATATCCGTTGTGTGGAGGTAGATGTTCCACAGATTGAGAAGGATACACAGGTATTGATAAAGGTTAAAAGCTGTGGAGTGTGCGGCTCAGATATTCCCCGTGTTATGGTAAAAGGAACCTATCATTTTCCTACTACGATCGGGCATGAGTTCTCCGGTCAGATCGTGGAGTGCGGTACGAATGTGAGGGGGAATTTGAAGCCGGGTGACAGGGTATCCGTAATGCCTTTGATTCCGTGCGGGACATGCCAGTTCTGCAAAGTAGGCCAGTCACATCTGTGTGATCATTATGATTACTATGGATCCAGAAGAGATGGCGCAATGGCAGAATATATAGTTGTTGAGTCTGAGAATTGTCTGAAGCTTCCGCAGAATGTAAGCTATGAGATGGGAGCACTTACGGATCCGATTTCGGTAGCACTTCATGCAGTACGCAAGGTCAGAATGGAAGCTGGCAAGTCTGCTGCAGTGTTTGGACTTGGAGCAATCGGTTATCTCTGTGTTCAATGGCTTAGAGAACTGGGGTGTACCCGTGTGATTGCCGTAGACGTTGCGGATGAGAAGCTTAAGCTTGCCAAGGAGCTTGGGGCCACGGACGGTGTGAATGGAATGAAGGTGGATGCGGTAAAAACGGTAAAAGAGCTGACCGGCGGCGAAGGCGTGGACATTGCAATTGAATTTGCAGGTAATAAGATTACTCATGTACAGGCAGTAGAAGCCTGCAAGAAGAACGGCGAGGTCGTATACGGCGGTATTACATACGATGATGTTGCATTTCCTAATAGGGCGATTGCAGCCATCTTAAGAGGAGAGCTTACGATTCACGGAAGTTGGAATTCGTCGATCAATCCGCTTCCGATCAATGAGTGGATGAGCGGTCTTGAATATATGAACCTGGGCAAGATCATTGTAGAGCCATTGATTACGCATAGAGTAAGACTTGAGGATTGCAGGGAAGTATTTGACATGATGTTTAACCGCACGGAGGTATTTACGAAGGTATTATTCCTGCCGGAACTGATGTAAAGAAGCAGAGGGGGAGATACGGTGGAGAAGAAAGAGATTGAAAGTCTGGTACGGAAGCATATAGAGTCAAAGTTCAGCGACAGGGATCGGAAAGAATATATTGTTGCCGCGAATTGGAAGATGAACATGTCGGCAAAGGAGATTAGGAGATTTATCGGAGAGATAAAAGAAGAAAAGATTCCGAATTATCTGAAGACAGTTATTTTCCCGCCATACCCGTATCTGCCGATTTTCCAGGAAATGCTCCGGTATGACAGGATTATATATGGGGCACAGGATGTTGCAAAAGAGGAGCAGGGAGCGTATACCGGGGAAGTAAGTGCGGCAATGCTCGCAGACTGCGGATGTTCATATACGTTGGTCGGGCATTCGGAACGCCGAGGTTATTATGCTGAGACACCTGGGATTGTGGCGAAGAAGGCGGCAGCAGCATTGAGATATCATATCAAACCGGTGATCTGCATAGGTGAGACATTAGAGGACCGACAGAATAACAGATACCGGGACGTGTTGAAGATTCAGTTAGATGCGGTCAGGCAGGAGATAGGGGATGTGCTTTCGGAGTGTGTTATTGCGTATGAACCGGTGTGGGCGATCGGTACAGGCGTAATACCGGAGCTTGTCCAGATTGAGGAGACACATCATTTTATCCATGAACTATTGGTATCATATACGGGAATCAGTGAGAGGGCGTCTAAAATACTCTATGGCGGCAGCGTAAATGAGAAAAATGTGAAGGATATTGCAGCGGTACATTTTGTTGATGGTTTTCTGATCGGAGGAGCAAGCCTGAAAGCAGGAAGCTTTATAAATATTTTGAGATTGTTGAATGTGGATGGAAGATGATGATCAGCAGAGAAGAGATCAGTGCCTTAGTCCGGCGTGTATTGGTATATTATATCCGCAGGAAAGCCCGTGAAGAGGAAGCCGGAAGGATTCTGTTTCTGATCCCGGAATATCCAATAGGGCTGGATGAAGTGATGGCAGAATATAAATTATACGGTGAGATCGATGCTTTAGATCTGTTTTTAGAGAAGAGAAGCATCGAGTTTACAGATAAAATGAAAACCAGAGTGTTTTGCCAGGAGAGTAAGGAAGATGTTGGACGTATTCTGAGCTTCTTAACGCGATACCAGAAGGTTGAGATCTATGCACCTTCGCTGGATTTCTTAAGGATGCTTAAGGATGGGGAAGAAAGCAGCCTGTTTGTTCGGATATTGCTGTATTTTCTGATGACAGGTAAGGAAGTGATCATTCGGCTGCCGTATACATCTTCTGCTGTACCGGAAGGAAGGTTTGGCAAATCAGTGAAGGATCTTCTTCGGGATCTGTGGGATATGGGAGTATCTTTCACAGGATTAACTCCTGAGTTTGGAGAATTGATCTCGGAGAAAGAACACCAGCCGTTGGAGCTGATTACCGAGGGCAGAGTAGATGAGTTTTATGCAGAAGGATACAGACAGCTCTATGCGGCCAGGAATGCAGTGGTTACGCCGTTGGCACTGGAACGGGCAAAAGAATTAAATATTCAGATAATAAATAGATAGAGTATTTTGGGAAATTATGAGATAAGAAATGGGGTTGGAAGGATGGGAATATCAACCACACAGATATCACAGTATATACTGGATCTTCAGCAGGATTTGAAAGTACCTGCGGGTGATGGGAATGATGTGAATGTAAGTGGAATAGTAAAAACAGATAGATCGGTTGCGGTTGAAGACTCGGCCGCGGGTATGTCAGCCGGCAGCCATGGAATATTTGTGAATGCAGAGGAGGCGATCCAGGCGGCAGCCGCAGCGCAGAAGAAGCTGATGGAATATACGCTGGAGGATCGTGCAGGGTTCATCAGTGCTATGAGGGAAGCAGCCCGGATGAATGCACAGAGACTTGCAAGGTTAGCACACGAAGAGACGGGGTATGGTCATGTAGAGGATAAAGTAGCAAAGAATCTTCTGGCAGCGAATAAGACTCCCGGGACAGAGGATCTGAAAACATTGGCATGCAGCGGAGACGATGGGCTGATGTTGACGGAGATGGCCCCGTTTGGTGTGATCGGTGCGATTACACCGTCTACGAATCCTACAGCAACAGTGATCAATAATGGGATCGGAATGGTTGCAGGTGGAAATGCAGTTGTATTTAATCCTCATCCAGGGGCAAAGAAAGCGTCGATAGAGACGATCAGAATCATGAATCAGGCAATTGTGTCGGCAGGTGGACCAGATAATCTGTTATGTGCGCCCAATGAACCGACTATGGATACAAGTGCGGTGATTATGTCGAGTCCGGTCGTAAAGCTTTTGGTCGTAACAGGAGGGGAAGCGGTCGTTAAGGTTGCAATGAAGACAGGGAAGAAGTGTATAGCAGCGGGTCCGGGGAATCCTCCGGTAGTGGTAGACCGTACGGCGGATATTAGAAGAGCGGCACGTGATATAGTAAATGGAATCTGTTATGAAAACTGTATCTTATGTATCGCTGAGAAAGAGATACTGGTGGAAGATTGTGTGGCGGATGAGCTGATTAGCAATATGAAGAAGGAAGGGGCTTATCTGGTGGACAACAGAGAGCTTCAAGCGGTTGTAGATACGGTTCTGGTTACAACGAAAGACGGGAAATATGCCCCGAATAAGAAATATGTAGGACGAGATGCAGCGTATATCCTAAGGGAAGCCGGAGTAGTAGTTACTCAGGAGGTAAAAGCAGTGATTGCGGATGTACCGTTTGAACACCCTCTGGTCATGACGGAGATGCTGATGCCGGTAGTTCCGGTTACAAGGGTCGCAACGGTTGATGAAGCAATTGAGAAAGCGGTAATTGCTGAAAACGGCTGTCACCATACAGCGATGATGCATTCTGAGAATGTCAATAATCTGACGAAGATGGCACGGGCAATCGATACAACGATATTTGTGAAAAATGCACCGTCATATGCCGGGCTGGGAATCGACGGAGAAGGTTATACGACACTTACTATTGCGACACCCACCGGAGAGGGACTGACTTCGGCGAAGAATTTTACGAGATCCCGCAGGTGTACCCTTCACGGGGCATTCAGAATTGTTTAGCGAGGTAGCTTATGAATGAGCAGGTATTAGAAAAGATAAAACAGGCAGGAGTGGTTGGAGCAGGAGGTGCCGGGTTTCCTACTCATGTGAAACTTAAGTGTACTCCAGATACGGTCATAGCCAATTGCGCGGAATGTGAGCCGATCATCAAATCGGATAAGTATCTGATGGAACATAATGCAGAGGCGATCGTTGATGGCATGAAAGCAGCTCTTGAATGTACCGGCGCGAAAAAAGGTGTGCTTGCTGTTAAATATAAAAATAAAAAGGCTGTAGAAGAACTTCAGAAGGCGATAGAGGGAGAAGAGGATGTCAGTCTTCACCTATTGGATAATTATTATCCGGCAGGAGATGAGCAGCAGATCATATATGAGGTGACCGGGCGTGTGGTTCCGGTAGGTGAGATACCGATCAAAGTAGGATGTGTTGTATTAAATGCACAGACATTGTTTCATATCTCTGAGGCGATGCAGGGAAATGCAGTGACTAGCCGTATGGTGACTGTTGCAGGTGCGGTTAAGGAACCGATGACAGTACAGGTGCCGATCGGAATGCCGGTATCAAGCTTGTTGGAACTGGCGGGAGGAATAACTGTTCCTGATTATGCGGTGATTCTGGGAGGCCCTCTGATGGGACGGGTGGCAGAAAATACCGGAAAAGAATATGTTACAAAGACTACAAATGGAGTGATCGTGCTTCCTTTGGATCATCCGTTGGTTGTTAAAAAGACTGAAGATTTTAATTACCAGCTTAAGATAGCCAAATCAGCGTGTTGTCAATGCAATTATTGTACTTTGATTTGTCCTCGGAGCAATCTTGGACTGGGAGTACAGCCTCATAAGATCATGCAGGCACTTACCTTGAATAATGCGGATATACTTGCGGACGGACAGGCGGCGTTAGGGTGTTGTAATTGTGGATTATGTACCTATGTGGGATGTAATATGGGACTTGCGCCAAGCCGGTTTATCGGAGCTGTCAGGCAGGGACTTCTGGCAAAGAAGGTAAAAAGTCATCAGGAACCGAAGGCAGTCAATCAATTCCGTAATGAGTCCAGAGTGCCGTCAGGCAGAGTGATCCTGAGGATGGGATTGTCTCCGTATGATACAGGAACCAGATACATTGATTCGATTCAGACGCCGAAAAATGTCAGGATATTACTGAAGCAGCATATTGGTGCACCGTGTATTCCGATCGTGAAAGAAGGCGACAAAGTTAAGAAAGGTCAATGTATTGGGCAGATTCCGGAAGATGCGCTGGGAGCATCGGTACATGCAGCCATTAAAGGGAAGGTCACGGCGGTAACTGCAGAATACATAGAAATTACGAGGGGGAATTATAGATAGGAGGTGTGAACATGGGACTGGCAATAGGAACAGTAGAATTAAACAGTGTAGCTTCCGGTGTAGTTGCCGGAGATGAGATGCTAAAATCAGCAGATGTGAAGCTGCTGATGGCTCAGCCGGTCTGTCCTGGAAAGTATGTGCTGTTGGTAACAGGCGATACCTCTAGCGTAGAAACTGCGGTTGCGGCAGGTAAGGCGGCCGGCAGGGATAAAGTGGTGGATTCCATTATTATATCGAGTATTGCGCCAGAGGTGATCCCGGCTATTATGCGGTCGACAGCTCCGAAACAGAGAGAGGCGGTCGGAGTTATAGAGACATATTCTCTGGCAAGTGCGATTCTTGCTGCAGACTATGCAGTTAAAAGCTCGGCAATTGACCTGATCGAGGTCCGGCTTGGAAGAGGACTTGGGGGTAAAGCATTTGTACTTATTACAGGGAACATCAGTGATGTAACAACTGCGGCGGATACAGCAAAGATACAGCTTGGAAAAGAAGGAATGGTATTGAATATAGAAGTGATTCCTTCCTTGCATAAGGATATGTATCAGGCATTGCTGTAAGGGAAGGCAATTAATTTGTATTACGGGTTAAATGATAACAAAATAAAGAAAAAGAGGTGGCTATTATGGAAAAACAAGCATTGGGAATGGTGGAAACAAAAGGTCTGATAGGTGCTATTGAGGCGGCTGATGCGATGGTAAAAGCAGCAAATGTACACTTGATCGGTAAGGAGAAGATAGGGTCAGGTCTTGTAACTGTAATGGTGCGGGGAGACGTAGGGGCAGTAAAGGCTTCTGTAGAAGCAGGGGCGGCGGCAGTAAAGCGAGTAGGCGAGCTGGTATCCGTGCATGTGATTGCCAGTCCGCACACGGATGTGGAAGGTATTCTGCCGAAAGTTAAATAAATATTGTGTAGATTAAAAAATATCAGGAGGGATAATAATGACAAATGAAGCATTGGGAATGGTAGAAACAAAAGGTTTGGTTGGATCGATCGAGGCGGCTGATGCGATGGTAAAGGCAGCGAATGTAAGGCTGATCGGCAAAGAACAGATAGGGTCAGGTCTTGTGACCGTAATGGTACGGGGAGATGTAGGTGCAGTTAAAGCCTCTGTAGAGGCAGGAGCTTCCGCTGCTAAAAGAGTAGGTGAGCTGGTATCTGTTCATGTGATAGCAAGTCCTCATGTGGATGTGGAAGGTATTCTTCCGCAGTCTGAGCCAGTCAAAAAATAAAACAGTAAAGGGAGTAAGTGAATATGGATATAGAAAAATTAATTGCGGAGATAACAGATGAGATTTACAATAAGGTATCTTCTGATGTGAACCAGACGTCAGAGACTTGCAGTAGTCCGGCAGTGAATCTTGCAAAATATATTGATCACACATTGCTGAAGGCTGAAGCATCAGAACAGCAGATTGTGAAGCTGTGTGCAGAAGCCAGAGAAAATCAGTTTGCATCTGTTTGTGTGAATCCGGGATATGTTCCGCTTGCATCCAAAGAACTTGCAGGTTCGGGTGTGAAGACTTGCTGTGTGATAGGATTTCCGCTGGGTGCAACGACTACGGAATCTAAGGTACAGGAAACGATTGACAGTATCAAGAAGGGTGCCGAAGAAGTAGATATGGTAATTAATGTCGGACAGGTGAAGTCAGGAAATTGGGTATATGTTAAGAAAGATATTGAAGATGTAGTAATGTCAGCACGCGGCAAGGCGCTTGTAAAAGTTATTATAGAGACTTGTCTTTTAACGGATGAAGAGAAGGTGAAGGTTTGTGCCATTGCTAAAATGGCAGGAGCAGACTTTGTTAAAACCTCTACAGGCTTTTCAAGCGGAGGTGCAACGGTTGAGGATATCAGATTGATGCGGCAGACGGTTGGACCAGATATGGGTGTGAAAGCTTCCGGCGGTGTACGTGATTATCAGACAGCGATAGATATGATTGAAGCCGGGGCGACCCGTATTGGAACAAGCAATGGAATTTCTATTGTGGCAGGCGAAACCGGAATCAGGAAAGAAACAGATCATGAATGTGTGGGATGTGGCAATTGCAGAAAGAAGTGTCCATCCAAAAAAGTAGATATTGTAGTAGCGAATAACTACTAATTTTAGCAGAATTGAGGCGTGTCTGAAGATTCATTCGCGCCTCATGTTGTATTTATGGAAAGAAGCGGGCAGTTTAATCCATGATATAGCGATTGGAGGAAGGGGTAGTTCATGTATGCGGCGAAAATCATAGGAAGTGTGGTGTGCACATGTAAGGAACAGAGATTGGTAGGGCTTAAGCTGCTGGTGGTACAGCCTATTAGTTTACTGAACCTGGAAAATGAAGGAAAACCGGTTGTTGCAGTCGATGCGGTGGGAGCAGGAGAAACTGAGATTGTTCTGGTGGTAGGAGGAAGTTCTGCCAGACAGACAGGAATAACCGGAAACATGCCGGTGGATGCAACAATCATGGCAGTGGTTGATCATATAGACATAGGCGGCAGGAAAGTGTTTGAAAAATACGCGGCAGGAGATGCAGAATGAATAGTGCGAAAGTGATTGGAACGGTTGTGGCAACAAGGAAGGATGAACGGCTTAACGGAGTGCGCTTGATGGTGATACAGCCGATCGATTCCAAGGGGAATGCTCAAGGGCCTCCGGTTGTTGCAGGAGATGCGGTTGGAAGCGGTATAGGAGAAACTGTCATTTATGCTAAGAGTAAAGAGGGGGCTTTTGGTCTGCCGAATCCGGAAGCCTGCTGCGATGCAGGAATAACGGCTATCATTGACAGTATGTATACTATATAAAAGAAGGATAAGGATACCGGTATGCTTATAGCAAAAGTGGTGGGAAATGTTGTTTCCACACAGAAACATGAAGATTACAGAGGACATAAATTGTTGATCATAAGACAGGTTGGAACCGATGGAGAGTTCTGCGGTCCTGAAATGATTACGGTTGACGGGGCAGACAGTGATGCAGGAGTCGGAGATATTGTACTTGTCATACAAGAAGGAGGAGGAGCAAGGCATGCTGCCAGATGTGATCATCCAGGACCGATTGATCTGTGTGTGATCGCAGTAGTTGATATGATCAATATACCGCATCAGGAATTTATTCAATAATATATATGGGGGACGGCAGGATGAAGTTTATCGAATGGGTGAAAGAAAGGGCAGCTGAGAAAAAGTGTGCGATCGTGCTCCCGGAAAGTTATGACGGGAGAGTGGCACAAGCCGCAAAGGAGATTGCAAAGGAGGGAATAGCAAAGATTGTTTTGCTTTCTGACGGAGAAAAAAAGATTCCGGGGGAGGATGGTCTTAGACAAGAGGGAGTAGAGATTCTTAACTATAAAAATAATACTGATTTCGAGGATTTAGCGGATGAATTGTATCAGCTTCGTAAACATAAGGGGATGTCAAGAGAGCAGGCAAAGAATCTGCTTATGGATCCATTGTATTACGGTGCTATGCTTGTAAGAAATCAAAGGGTTGACGGAATGGTAGCAGGTGCATGCCATTCAACGGGCGATACTCTTCGGCCTGCTCTTCAGATTGTAAAGACTGCGGAAAGTATAAAGACCGTATCTGCATATTTCCTTATGGTGGTCCCGAATTGTCAGTACGGTAGTGACGGTGTGTTTTTATTTGCGGATTCCGGGTTAGTAGAGTTCCCCAGTGAAGATCAGCTTGTAGATATTGCTGCGGCATCAGCCAGAAGCTTTGAACAGATTACCGGGCAGGAGCCGATCGTAGCGATGCTATCCTATTCCACGAAGGGGAGTGCGAAGAATAAAAAGCTTGAACCGATTATTTCGGCAACTAAGAGGGTTAAGGAAAGGTATCCTAACCTGAAAATAGACGGAGAATTGCAGTTAGATGCGGCAGTGGATGAGACGGTAGGACGGATGAAATGTAAAGGCAGTAATGTTGCTGGCAATGCCAATGTACTCATTTTCCCAGATCTGAACAGTGGAAATATTGGATACAAGCTTGTACAGAGACTAGCAAAGGCAGAGGCGTACGGTCCGATTACACAGGGACTTCGAAGACCTGTTAACGATCTGTCCAGAGGATGTTGCGTGGAAGATATTGTAGGAGTGGTGGCAATCACTTGTCTGCAGGTTTAATGAATGATGATAAAAGCTTTCTGTTCCAGTAACAGAAGGCTTTTTTTAAATGCTTTTATAAAAGGTTGATAATTGTATCCGATACTATTATAATAGATAGAAAAGATTGATAAAATATCAAATGAAAAGGCGGTACCTCTTCTATGAAAGCAATTATTTTTGATGTAGACGGCACACTATGGAACTCAACCGGGCAGGTAGCGAACGCATGGACGCAGGCTGTTAAAGACCACACTCAGCTTGACCGGACCATCACAAGCGAAGATCTGATGCGTGAATTCGGCAAGCCGATGAACCAGATTGTTGAAGCGTTATTTCCTGAATTATCGAAGGAGGAGCAGGAACAGTTATCGGTGCATCTGTTCCGATACGAGAACAGCAGAGTTGAAACGGCAGCCTGTGAGATCTACGAAGGGATGCCGGAGACAATCCGCGAGCTGAGTAAGAGGTTTATGCTGTTGATCGTAAGCAACTGCCAGGGAGGTTATATTGAGGCCTTTCTTAAGAATACAGGACTGTCAGAGTATTTTGCAGATCATCTGTGTCCGGATGATACGGGGAAGCTTAAGGCGGAGAATATCAGGCTTATCATGGAACGTAACCAGATTACGGAAGCGGTATATGTGGGAGATACCCAGGGAGATGCAGACGCGTGCCGCAAGGCAGGAATTCCGATGATCTATGTGTCATATGGATTTGGAGATGTCGAGGGAGATTATGTGACGATAGATTCCTTTGATGAACTGCTTTCGCTGGAACTAACGTAAAATATGGGGTGAGACAGATGAGCGCGGAGAAGATAGGAGCAAATGAGATCAAGACGAAGAATAGAAGGAGCATCTACAATTATATCAGAGAGCATG
>CANDQP010000013.1 GCA_947388185.1 uncultured Dorea sp.
ATTATACGTCATTCCGCCATTTCTGACAATTTATTTCACAAAATTTTCATGTTTATATTTTCCAGTTCATGAACCTTCGCACCGGTCCTTGCATATATATTTATTGAAGAATTTATGTCTGGATATATGCATATGGGACGCAAAAGGAAATGTAAGAAGAGTATCCGTCAGAAACTCTGTGAATTCACTTACCATAGAAAAGGTCTTCACAAGAAGCTGGTCTGCCTGAAAAAATCTATGGATGAAGTATACCGCACATTGAATCCCGGCTGCTGATCTCCGGGCCGAATACATGGAAGGTGAACACTATGCTGCATTTGACAGAGAAAAATTTTACGGTTGAGACAAAACGCGGTCCGCTTCCTAACGTTGTCATGTTCTACGCCGTCTGGTGCGGAAAATGCGCCATGATGAAACCGCTTGTCGAAGAGATAGAGAAAAAGTACCGCAAGAAGATCCGGTTCTGCGAAGTAGATATCGATGAATCCCCCTTACTTACCGCGGACTATGAAGCAGATACCGTCCCGACCTTCGTCTTTTTCCAGGATGGACAATTCCTTGGCAGCATGCAGGGAATCATAGATGAGAACGTATTTGAGCGCCGTCTACAAAAAATCTTTAGAAATTGTTAAGGCTAATTTTATTTGCAATTTTTACGGAATATGTTATATTAGGTAAGAAATCTGAAACATACAGGCATATATGCCTGAACAAAGGGGGTATAGGTGATTACACACCAGACATTATGAAGAACATGAAAAGAATTATACCTGTTATGATGGCGGCCGTGCTGACCTGCACAGGGCTTCCCTTAACAGCAAGAGCAGACAGCGCGAAGGTCGTCACTTTAGGCGCTAACCTGACCGCAGAGCAGAAGACTTCTATGTACAAATACTTCGGCACGACCGCAGACGCAGTAGACACCATAGAAGTCACCAACGCAGACGAGAGAAAATACATGGAAGGCATCGCTTCTGAGGCGCAGATCGGAACACGCACTTATAGCTGTTCTTACGTGGAGCCGACAACCAGCGGCGGTATACAGGTCAAGGTAGGCAATCTTACCTTCGTGACCAGCTCCATGATTGCCAGCACCTTGCTGACTTCCGGCGTAGAGAACTGCAACGTTGTTGCGGCTTCTCCGATCGAGGTGTCCGGCACCGGAGCGCTGACCGGTATCATGATGGCATACGAGAAGGCAAGCGGCACGACCTTAAGCGAAGAGCAGAAGGCTGCTGCCACAGAAGAACTTGTGACGACCGGTGAACTTGCCGATTCCATCGGGCAGAAGGACGCAGCGGATCTGATGAACGAGGTCAAGCAAGAAGTGATCAAGGATGGGCTGACGGATGAGGGCGAGATTCAAGACGCCATCAACGACGCGGCTAAGACCTACAACATCACGCTTACTGAGGATCAAATGGCGAAGATCTCATCCCTGATGCAGAACATTTCCCAATACGATTATGATGTCAATGCATTGAAGAAGACGCTGGAGAACTTAGAAGGCAAGGGCAGCAAGGAAGGCTTCTTCTCAAGTCTGTGGTCCTCCATCAAGGGGATCTTTACCGGTGACTCCGGCAGCGGAGACGGCGGCATCATCAATGACACCAATGATGATGTTCTTGGGGCGGACGCAATTATCGACAGTACCTTAGAGGCTCTGGATGAAGAGACTAAGAAGGAAGGCTTCTGGGATAAGGTGTCTAACTTCTTCAAGGGACTCTTCGGCGGCAGCGATGATGACGCAGACGAGGAAGAGACTGACGAGGAAGAGGATGCCGACGGAGAAGATGCAGAGGATACAGAGAATTCTGACGACGCCTTAACAGACGGCGAGAACTCGGATACTGACAATCCAGACGGCGCTGCAGACCCGAATTCCGATCCAACTCTGAATAATGCAGACGGCGCCGATCCGAACACCGTTAACGACCAGGCAGCGCCGGAAGACGCAGCCTTGGGCGACCCGGCCGCAGCCGATCCCGCACAGAACGGCGGTGCCTCCGACGGACCCACGGACGGAAGCAGCCAAACAGCGGATCCTGCATCAGGAACCGTACAATAAATAACATTAAATAACCTCATTACAGATGGATGCTGTTACACAGCATCCATTGTTATTATGCAAACATATATTGGTACTTCCTTCTCTGCTGCAAAAGTATCGTATACACCCTCTGCTTTATCTCCTCCGGGTACACGGTATCCGCCTCCAGCAGTTGCCGGATCTCCCGTTCCCCGTAAGAAAAACTTACCGCTTCTCCGTATAGATCCTGTGCGGCGTCCAACTGCTCATCGAAGGAACGGCAGAACGTCTTCGCCTCCGCTCTGGACATCTGCTCTATGACATCCTGCCCCAGGGGATAATCCATTACCGTATCTGCAAGCAGCGCCGCCCCCTGGTCGAAGAGCGGACAATAATCGTATTCGTCCTGACCGTCCCACAATACGGCAATATTGTGCGTATGCCGATCCTCATTCAGGAACACTGCGTCGATCGTCAGCAATTTGCTCATATATGTTCCAAAATCCGTAAGCCCGGTCATCCTCTCCGTCTGCTCAACCAGGAACTTCAGACGATTCTTGTAGTCCCCGATCCGAAAGATACTCTGATACAAGCTTTCGCCGTAGTTCTGATAGAACAGCCTCTCCAGTGTGATCATCTGCCGCCTCCCATCCGGCTTCCCCGAAGAATCCGTCAGGAAATCCCGGCTCCTGCACCCCGTATAATTCTGCTGTCTGTACCGGATCTCCTCTGTCTCATACAGTACATATTCTCTCCTCTCCAGAGAAGAGAAGTTAAGCAGATACGAGACCATATATTCCGCCAGGCCTTCATATCCGGTATAGTCTGCCTTGTACCAGTAACCGTCCTTCTTCCACTTCAACTGATTCCCCTTGGATGAAGGCCTGGCCTCTTCCCACCTCTCCTGTTCAAATAACTCTACCATCCGTTACCTCTCTATCCGTATCCAGAAATCATCCTCCGCCATCCTTCCTTCTGTCTTCTCTATGATCATCATCGGATCGTAAAAGGGGATGCCATACTCTCTCAGTAAAAGCTTCATCTTATCTCTGGTAGGCGGGAAGCATCTGGATTCAAGGAATTCTTCATACTGCTGATAAGAGGGCTTCTCGATCTTCCCAAAAGCACGCTTCAGCAGATGTCTTGAGTAATTGACGATCTCTACGCTTCGGTTGATCTCATCTACATCTATCACCGTACATAATTCGTCGCGAAACATATAAGACAATCTAAGGGCAGTCCTCCTCTTCGGGATCTTCTTCTCTTCCTCAATCTGAGGACGGTCCCTTAAAATATTGATCAGCGTCACGATCGGCCCTGTTACCGGCGACTTGCTGTACTCCCACCGTTCTACCGTCTTCTTCGATACATTCGCAAATCTTGCAAAATCTTCCTGTGTAAGCCCAAGCCTTTTCCGGCACTGTCTGATCTCTTCACTTGTAACTTTTTCTTCTAATGCATATTGTCTCACTCTATCCCCTCCTCCCTTACCCTAATTTATAGAATTTTTTATTTTATAATATCCTATATATTAGGTCTTGTCAATTATTATCCTTTATTCTATGCTATCAGAATCAAATTATTTATATTCTGTCATGATTTCTGTCATTCATACCAAGAAAAAAGCCGCATGCCTTTCTCAGGCATGCAGCTTATTAAAATTCAAAAATCGCAACTCCATACGGCGGCAGCTTGTAAGCGAATGAAAACGGCCTTCCGTCGCATTCCTGCTTCACAGCCTTATATACAACCGGTCTCTCTTCTCCTTTTCCGCCATACTTCACATCATCACTGTTCATGATCAGCTTATACTGCTTCTTCCTTGGCACGCCTACCCGGTAATCATCCCTCGGCATCGGCGTAAAGTTGCATACGAACAGCAGGTTCTTCTTCTTCCCCTTCGAATGTCTCACGAAACTGAAGATACTCCTGCTCGCATCATCCGCATTGATCCACTCGAAGCCTTCCCAACTGTCATCCATCTCGTACATAGCCCTATTACGCTTATACAGATGCAGCAGATCCCTCATCCAGTTCTGTATCTGCTGATGCTCGTCTTCCGCCAGCAGGAACCAGTCAAGCTCTCTCTCCTCGCTCCACTCCCGAAGCTGCGCGAATTCCTGTCCCATGAATAACAGCTTCTTGCCGGCATGTCCCATCATAAATGCATACCCGACCTTAAGATTGGCAAACTTATCAAATCCCAGCCCCGGCATCTTATTCAGCATGGAACATTTCAGATGCACCACCTCGTCATGGGACAGCACCAGAATATAGCGCTCGCTGTGCGCATAACTCATGGCAAATGTCATCTGATTATGATGATCCTTCCTGAAATACGGATCCAGCTTCATATATTCCGTAAAGTCATGCATCCAGCCCATGTTCCATTTCAAACTGAATCCAAGACCGTCGTCCTCAACACTTCCTGTTACCATCGGCCATGCCGTCGACTCCTCAGCGATCATGACTGCTCCCGGATTCCTGCCAAGCACTACAGAATTCAGATGCTTGAGGAAATCTATCGCCTCCAGGTTCTTATTGCCGCCGTATTTGTTGGCAATCCACTGTCCGTCCTGCTTGCCGTAGTCCAGATACAACATGGACGCCACCGCATCCACACGAAGTCCGTCCACATGGAACTGCTCGACCCAGTACAGCGCGTTGGAGATCAGGAAATTGCGCACCTCATTCTTACCATAGTCGAAGATCTTCGTACCCCAGTCCGGGTGCTCCCCCTTCTTCGGATCCGCATATTCATAAGTAGGTGTTCCGTCAAAATCCGCAAGGCCGTGAATATCCCTTGGGAAATGAGCCGGTACCCAGTCCAGGATAACACCGATCTTATTCCGGTGAAGATAATTGACCATCCACGCGAAGTCCTCCGGCGTCCCATACCTTGAAGTAGGCGCAAAATATCCGATAACCTGATATCCCCATGAACCGTCAAACGGATGCTCCGCAATACCGATCAGCTCGACATGCGTATATCCCATATTCTTCAGATATACGGTGATCTCCTTCGCAAACTCCCGGTAATTATAGAAGCCCTCGTCCTCTCTTCCCGGATGACGCTTCCAGGAACCAATATGCGCCTCATAGATCGACATCGGCTGCTCCGTGTGCTTCCAGGTCTTGCGGTTCTCCATCCATACATTGTCCGTCCACTTGATCTTCGTAAGATCTGCGACTCTGGATGCCGTGCCCGGTCTCAGCTCCGCATAGGCGCCGAAAGGATCTGCCTTAAATACAAACTCCCCCTGATAAGTCTCTACGCAGAACTTGTACAAATCATATTCCTTCACATCCGGAATAAAACAAGTATATATGCCAAGAGGTTCACTTCTCTCCATCGGATTCGCTTCCATATTCCACTCATTGAAATCGCCCACCACGGACACGGAACGCGCATGCGGTGCCCACACCGCAAAATATACACCTTCCTTTTTCCCTTTCTTCACCTTATGGGCGCCCAGCTTCTTATAGATCTCATAGTGATTACCCTGTCCGAAAAGATAATGATCCAGTTCTCCGACCTCATATGGTTTTGCTTTTCTTTGTGCCATATAATCATCCCTCACATTCTGTTGCGATATATCTCTATTATACTTTAGACTGGCACAAAAAGAAAGAGTTTTGACCAATCTTACGGTCAAAACTCTTCTTTTATTGTGTAAATCAATATCGTTCGCTTCCGAGCGGACATTATATCTTGAAATCCTCTTCTTTCAGAATGATCCGGTCAGATTCATCCGTACCTCTTCCGAACACTCTTCTGGCAAGATGCTTGACATTGGCCTTCTGTGAATGCTCGATCGCTTCATCCATGATATCCTTGACCTCCGCAACCGATACGGCATGATCCTCGCGCTGCATCACATCAATACGGCTGTACAGAGCCAGAATACCCATCTCATCCAGCTTGTATCCGTTCTCCTTCGCATATGTCTGGCCAAAAGTAACCAGTTCATCATTGACGAATACCGGAAGCTCCAGCTTAGATGTGAACTTCTTCTTGAATTCCGGGTTCGCTGTCAGAATACGCTCCAGCGGCTTTCTCTGATCCTCCAGTACGAAGAGCATCTCTCCTGTCTTTCTCTCCATCAGGCGGTTCAGCTCCTTGATAGTCCTGGAATTCAACTTGCCTGCTTTCTCGACGATGATCGCTCCCCCGCGCAGCTTCTGGATAATATTGGTCAACTCCTTCTTATTCAGAGATTCTCCTGTTACGATCGCAACCTTCCCTTGCTTGAGATTCCGCTGCTTCTGGATCGCTTTGACGATATCTACCGCCAGCACCGTCTTACCGGAACCCTTGCGTCCGATCACCAGAAGATTCCCCGTCCTGGAAGTTCCTTCCTTGCGGGCTCTCCTGTCATTATCCAGCACTTCCACGATCTGCTCGCTCATTCCCCTTACCGGAACAAAATACGAGAACAGCTTCTTCTGCTCTTCAGTAAGCCCCGCTTTCAGACCGATCTCGCTGGTCGCACTCAGATCATAACGTCCCGTAACAACGAATCCGGTATCGAATGGAACCCCGCTGCCCTTCGCCTTCTTGATCCTTGCCTGGATCTCTTCTTCGGACGGCTCTTCAATTTCAAGCTCCTCTTCTTCGTCGAATTCATCCTCATCTTCGAAGTCTTCTTCGTCCTCTTCCTCAAAGTCCTCCTCGTCCAGATCCTCTTCCTCGTAATCTTCCTCTTCAAAGTCCTCTTCGCCGAAGCCCTCTTCCTCAAAGTCTTCTTCGATGAAGTCTTCTTCGTAATCTTCCTCTTCCTCGAAGTCTTCTTCTTCCAGATCCTCTTCCTCAAAATCCTCTTCCGGCTCTTCTTCGTAATCCTCTTCTTCTAGTTCCTCCTCGTAATCTTCCTCCTCGAAGTCTTCCTCTTCCTCAAAGTCCTCTTCTTCAAAATCTTCTCCGAAGTCTTCTTCCTCTTCCTCTTCCTCAAAGTCCTCTTCTTCAAAGTCTTCTTCTTCAAAGTCTTCTCCGAAGTCTTCTTCCTCTTCTCCAAGGTCCTCCTCAGATTCTTCTCCTGTCTCCTCATCAGCGGCTTCTTCGTAATCTTCCTCTTCCTCAAAGTCTTCTTCCAGATCTTCCTCTTCGAAGTCTTCTCCTTCGTAATCTTCCCCGTCAAAGTCTTCTTCCAGTTGTTCGGCACTGATATCTTCCTTTTCAGAATCAGAAGCGTCTTCGCCCAATTCTTCCATGAGCCTTACAATGTCATCCGGTATCCGCTGTGTCTTGCCGTCGACAGCATCCGGCTTCTCTTCTGGTTTGTCCGCCGCAACCGTCTTCTTCGTAGTCTGTTTTACCTTACGCTTAACCGGCTTCTCTTCTGCTTCTTCATCCAGGCTTCCCGGCTCGCCTTCAACCATCAGATCTATATCCGGAATACTATCCATCAGGTCTGCCAGATCGATCTCCTCTTCCGGTTCCATATCGGCCAAAGCTTCCGCCGGCTCTTGCACAATTGCCTCTTCTGCTGCCGCCTTCTCCGCTTCTGCCTCCCCGGCTGCTTCGACTGCCGTTTCTGCTGTATCCGCCTTCCCGGACGCTTCTTCCGCCGCTTCTGCTGTATCCGCCTTCCCGGCTGCGATCGCGCTTGCTTTGCGCAGCGCTTCTTCCGTAATCTTACGCGCTTCCTCTTCTGCCCTGCGCACCGCCTCTTCCGCTGCCGCCTTGCGTGCCGCAGCCTCCTCTTCCGCCTTGCGCGCAGCCTCTTCCGCCGCAGCCTTTCTCGCAAGCGCAGCTTCCTCCGCCTTGCGCGCGGCTTCTTCCGCTGCCGCCTTGCGCTCTTCCGCCGCTTTCAGAGCCGCCTTCTCCTTAGCTTCCTTCTCCTCAGCCGCCTTGCGCTCTGCTGCTTTGCGCAGCGCCTCCTTTTCTGCCAGCTTATTTGCAGCCTCCATCTCCTCAGGAGTCATACCTTCTTCTTTCGCCTTGCGCTCCGCGTCTCTGCGCGCAAGTTCTCTCTGCAGGCCGATCTCGTCCCGTTCTCTCCTTAGCTTCTCATCATCCTCTTCCCGCTGTCTCTCTATGGCTTCCGCATTCGCTCTCTGTTTTGCTTCCCATTCCTGAAGGATCTCTTCGATCCGCATCTGACCCGTTGCACGGAGCGCACTGGTCTTCCTGTCCGTCATAATCACGCCAGTCTTCTCCTTGCGTACCGGTTCCTCCTGCTGCGGCTCCTCCGGCTCCTCTATCTGCAAAGTCTCCTCTGCAGGAACCGGCTCTTCTGCCTTCTCTTCATCCTTCTTACCATTAATAAGCGCTTCCATATGTATCTGACCGGTAACCTGGCGAATACCCTCCTTCACCCTGGCAACCGTCTTCTCTACGCTCCTCATACCGCTCGCGAATGCCATACCGTTCGCAAGCGCCTCCTGAAGCGTCGCACCCTTCACAACCTTCTTAATAGAAGAGCCCGCATCCGCTGACAATTCCTGCGGCGCCTCTTCTCCTTCCGGATCCGGAGTCTCAGGCTTCTCTTCCGCGTCAATAACAGGCTCCTGCGGCTCTCCCCTGCCGGCAGGCGCACTCTCCCCGCCTGGTGAGACCGGCATCTTCGCCGAAGTGTTCCTCTTCAACGGGCGCGGCTTCTTGGACGCACCGGGCCATGCGTCATATTTCTCCTGCTGCAGAGGCGTCAACGGCTTATACTGCATCTTAAGCTCCATAGCCTGATAAACATACTTGCCTTCACTGAACCACAGGATCAGATCGTCACACTCTTCCAGACACTCTGCCGTCATCCCGGCTTCATGATACAGCCTTGCCAGCTCAAATGCCCATTTCTCAATATATTCTGACTTCTTAAAATCCTCCAAGGCAGCAATCTGCTCACTGAGCGGCGCTCCCTGCGCACTCAGTATCCTGTATTTTAATATGTACTGATTCGGATCCTTCGGCGCCAGTTTCACAAATTCTTCATAACAATCCGCTGCTTCTTCCACATCATTGATCTTCAATGCCAGCAGCCCCAGTCGATACGCTATCTTCCTGCTCCCCGGAGAACGATCGAACGCTACAAACAGAATATCCCGGCTCTTCTGAAATTCGCCGTTATATTCATAAATCTCACTTACAGAATTCAGAGTTGCTACATTCTTGACCCTGCGCCAGTCAATCGTATCCGCGATCTCCATCGCTTTCTTGTACTGCTTCTTCTCCATGTACTCCTGCATCTGCTCTGTTTTCACCCTATATTCATATTTATCCAAACTTCTCACCTCAAAAATTTGTTAAAACTGCATCATTCTACATTTTTACGAATATAATTCTATCATACGCCATGTGTAATGTCAAAATATACGACGAAAAATGCCAAAACTTCTCAAAAGTTTCCGTCCGCCCCCTGCGGCGCGGTGCACGGTCCAGAAGAGAACAGTAACAAAAAAGGAGCATCCCTTAAACTATCAATTTAGTTATCCGGTAATGCTCCGTTATTTTTCTATATTAAGTTTTATCATATTCTTATATAAATCGGAGGATTCTTATTTAGATTCAGATGTTCCCTTCTGCCTTTTTATCTTATACCTGTCCCGCTACTCTATACATCGTGTCCAAGGTAAATGTATAAAATAAGCTTGCCCCTCACTGGTACAGATCGTTATCCCTTCTATAAATCTTATGGACGCTCGCTACAGCTTGCACAAATCATATCCGTCCTGTTAGGTAATGTTCCTATGTACATCGTCTAATCGCTTCGGATCTATGTGGTATAATTCTCAATATGTCTGCAAATCTTCATCTATCTCTTATATCCGGTCTCTTCTTCTCCGACTCTTCTTTTCATTCAATTTACCGGCTTATCTCTCTATGGTTAAGGCTTAATCTGCGGGAACTTATATCTGCCATACCACTAACATATTGAGTTGTTGAATTCTTTACATTGTCCAATGGATTAAGCCTCCTTCCTTTTATTGTCTTTTGGATTGAGTTAATAATACCACTCCCTTGCACATTTGTCAATACTATTTTTGAATTTTCATCTTATAAATTTATAATAAATATATTCCATCAAAATATTCTGATTATTATATTCTTTTTCATCAATTCACACAATACTATACAATTCCATTTGTTAACCATCACATGTTTTTGGTTGACATTTCACCTAATCTAACATATACTTAGTCACATACAACTATTCAATCCAGCCAAGAAAGGAATATTTCAATGAAAAACATTACGACAACCAACCATCCCTCTGATAAGTCCGGGCGTCTGACCACGCACCGCCTAGTCCTGATCTCCATGGTGACTGCTATTACCTGTATCCTTGCCCCATTCGCCATCCCGATCCCGGTCAGTCCTGTTCCGATCTCTCTTACGAATCTGGTACTGTTGATCAGCGTCTACATACTCGGATGGAAAGACGCCTCAATCAGCTATTTTGTATATCTGCTGCTGGGCGCCGCCGGACTTCCGGTATTCTCCGGATTCGCCGGAGGTCCCGGCAAGATCGCCGGACCAACCGGAGGGTATCTGCTAGGCTTCATCTTCATGACCATACTGGCCGGAATCTTCATTGAGCGATTCTCTGACCGGCGTTTCCTTACCGTGATCGGAATGGCGCTTGCAACCGCCGTCGCTTATGCCTTTGGTACAGCATGGCTGGCTTTCCAGATGGAGCTTCCCTTCACGGCGGCTCTCTCGATCGGTGTAATCCCCTACCTCCCCGGAGATACCCTGAAGATCCTTCTTGCAGTCATCATCGGCCCTGTCTTGAAGATCCGCCTGCAAAAACTGCGTTAATAGAATCTCTTTTCGTTATCCGGCGCGGTCTGGTAAGGTTGTACCAGACCGCGCCGGTCATATCACATTTACAGGATCAGATCATCTACTTTCTTATATTCCTTCAGGCTGTATGCTTCTATAATATTTCCCTGAACCACATACAGGGTATCTTCTATATAGAGACCTCTTGAACTCCTCATTCCATTTCCATTGATCTTCTCTTCCATATTACAGATGAATCCATTGTCCTCATCATACTCAAAGAGGAAATATTTCTGACCGCCTTCGGAATCCCCGGGGAATCCGATAATATTCCGTTCCGGGCTGATCAGCGCCGCCTTATAATCATAAGAAACCTCCGTGCTATATACATTGTTCAGCACATGGGTATCTGACTCCTTCACATCCGTCTTGTCGGAAATGTCGAACATGGTAAGCTTCACGCCGTCTGTTACCAGCGTCTCTTCATCCACATTCATCCCGATTCCAAGAAGCCGGTCTTCCCCATAGAAATGAAGATACTCCGAGAATCCCGGGATCTTGAGCTCCCCGACGATCTTCGGCTTCTTCGGGTTTGACAGATCTGCACTGAACAGCGGGTCTGTCTCGCGGAAGGTCACGAAATAAGCCGTATCTCCCATGAATCTCGCCGAATAGATCCTCTCATCCTTCGCAAGCCCCTCGATGGCCCCGAACTGCTCTAATTCTCCGTCCAGAATATACACGGCATTGGAATCTCCTCCCACTCTGTCTTGCTTGGTCACAACCACTCTCAAGCATCCATCATACTCGTCGATGCAGAAGGAATCTTTCAGATATCCGTCAAACTGCCCCTGTGCCTTCGCCTTTAGCTGTCCGTCCTTGTACGCGACCTTACGAAGGGTTGTGACACACCCGCTGGCCGAAGCTCCCCATTCCTCTTCATAGAAGTAGATATTCTGATTGCTCACATACAGGCTGCCGCCTTTCGATAATATTGCCTTGCTGTCCTTCGTCTTATCCGGCTTCTTCAGATCTACCGCCGTGATAACTTCATACATATTAGCCTGGGAGACCGGAGGAAGATAGATATCATCCGCACTCATCACGTCTCCGCCGATCAGCGGAATGAATTCCCTTGGCTCATTCTGGCTTACTTCGCTCCAGATATGGTATTCGCTGAACAGATACAGATACCCGTCCGACATCCTCGAAGAATTATAATATCCGCTCTGGCTGACCCTTCCCTCCTCCACAGGATTCGCGGGATCCCCTATATCATAAGTCACAGCTACAACCGCCGAGCTATCGCCTGCTCCCTGGTAAGAAGGGTCCGCCGAATATAACAGGTCTGAACCGCCCCGGTTACAGACTGCAACCAACTTCTTCTGTTCCGGCACAACATAGAATTCCTCGATATAGCAATTACCGCCCACCTCTATCGATGCCGCCTTCTTCATATCCTGGTTCCTGGAATCAACCACGGCGATCTTATCTCCATCATCTTCCAGAACGTAGAGATAAGTTCCGTCCGTCTTCACGATATCTCCCTCGTCTACGCCCTCCTGCCTTACGTTCGTCTCCGAGTATCCGCCCGCTCCGCTTGTGTCCTGTGCTATCTCTGCAGGAGCGCTGTCTGTCGACGCCCTGTCTTCCGCAGTGCTCTCCATCATCTTGGTCTCCCCGTTCATACCTCCGTCAGCCGCCCCTGTTTCCGCCTCATACAGCTCCTCATGCTTTATAACGGACTCTTCCATCTCTCTTAGCCGCCTCTGATATTCCTCCAGGTAACCATAGACCTGATCATAGCTCTCTGCCCGGGCAATCATACGGCTGTCGTCAATCTGTATCTCATCTTGCATATCAATCCCCGATGCCCAGTTCCCAGGCCTTGAATCTGCCGTACCGCCCGCTCCCGAAGTCTTCCATGCAGCTATACCGATCACAGCCGCCGCGCACGCCGCCGCCAATGCACTGGTCTTCCGGACTCCCCATCTGGACTTTTTATTTTCTTTCTTTTCCTTCTCCCTCTCCTTCTCTTCCAGCATTCGGCGGATATTGTCCGGCTCAAGCTTCTCCGGGACCTTTATGTCCGCCGTCCTCTGCCTTACCTGATCTAATACATCCTGTTCTCTCTTATTCATACAGCCGCCTCCTTTCACTCATCTCAACACACATTCCATCTTCTGCAGCGCACGGCTCCTCTTGGAACGAACCGTATTGGGGTTCATCTTCAAGGCATCCCCGATCTCCTTGCTGTTATAGCCGCCGAAGACCGATAATCCCACGATCGTCTGCTCCTCCTCCTCCAAAAGGAAGAATGCCTTCCTGACGTCCACAGCCAGGCCAACATCTGGGTCCTCATAGGCCGCCTGCACATATGTCTCTTCCCCGAAGTAATCCCGCCTTGCCGCTTCTTTTTTCAGTCTCTTCTTGCATATGTTCGACACTATCGTAAATATCCAGCTTCTGAAAGCGTCTGGTTTCTTAAGCTTCCCTATGTTCTCATAAGCTGCAACCACCGCTTCGCTGACCGCGTCCTCCGCCTCCTGCTGATTCTGCATCATGCAAAGGGCAAACCGGTACAGATCCACATAGACAGTCTCATACATCTGCGCAAATGTCTTCGCGTCGCATCTCATATCTTCTCCTCCCTGCAATAATCAATTTGCACCGTCTCATTTCCGTATATACATAAGAGTCAAAAAAAGAGGCTACTGTTGCAGCCTCTTTCGAAATATTTCATATTATCCTCTATAATAATTGATCAGGCATCCTTTTAATATAATCTCGCGTTCCGCATCCGTCATATCTCCTGTCTTAAGCGTGATCTCCTTCCAGGCTTCTCCAGCCCCCACTACATAGGCCTTGATCTCGGCCTGCTTCTCTTCGACCGCTTTCCTGATCTTTGGCACGAAGATATAATCTCCGTTCTTAAAGCTTAAGCTCTCATGATCTTCTTCCGTGGTAAATGGAAGCATGCCCCAGTTGATCAGATTGGAGCGGTATCTCTTGGTCGCATACTCATTGGCAATATTCGCCCAGCCGCCAAGCACCTTCTGACATGATGCAGCCTGTTCCCTGGCAGAACCGTCTCCCGGCTTCACTGCGAAGATCGTGCTGCCGATCCCCAGATTCACACTTCCAATCTCCGGATATGTCTCATGGATCTTCACCATCACCGGCTTAAGCTCCCCAAGCACCTCCGCCGGACACTCACCTGCCTCGATCGCCTTCTCCGCCTTCTGTACCTCTTTGGCCCGGCCCACATACGCCGGATCCTTCCTTGACAGTGCGAACTCCGCCAGTCCCAGAGGATTGGAACGGTAAGAAGATGTCTCCCCGGACGGGATCAGCTCGTCTGTCGTCGTAACCGGGTCGTGGATCTCAGATACTACTTTCAGAAGCAGATTCTCCGGCAATGCCGCCATCTTCGGCCAATCCTTGATATT
The DNA here is from genome assembly GCA_947388185.1 of uncultured Dorea sp. Taxonomy (GTDB): domain Bacteria; phylum Bacillota; class Clostridia; order Lachnospirales; family Lachnospiraceae; genus Sporofaciens. Next base: position 14,201 of record CANDQP010000013.1, read on the forward strand.
CGGGCCAAACTTGATCTCCACAGACGGATCCGCCTCCCCCTTGCTGTCGAATACACGGTTCGCGTAGATCTTCCGGTCGAAATGATACTTCCGCCCCTGATACTCCACATCCATAACCGTCGCCGGAGTCAGGAAGCCCTTGTTCGCCGCCGTCGCCGCGATCGAACGCGCATCCATAAGAGCCACGGACGCGATCTGACCGCTCTGTAGCTTAGAGCCTTCACGGTTGGGGAAGTTCCTCGTTGAGTGACGGACGGAGAACGCATTGTTCGCCGGCGTATCTCCCGCACCGAAGCACGGTCCGCAGAACGCCGTCTTCACGATCGTCCCCGCCTGCATCAGATCCGCAACCGCGCCGTTCTTCACCAGTTCCATATAGATCGGCGTACTCGCCGGATACACACTGAAGGTGAATTCATCCGCACCGATATAGCGACCGCGTATGATATCTGCCGCCGCGCAGATATTCTCGAATCCGCCGCCTGCACATCCCGCGATGATTCCCTGCTCCACGTACAACCTGCCGTCTACAATCTTGTCCTGCAGCGTATAGTCCACAGCCCCGTCAAGACTAACCTTCGCCTTCTCCTCCACATCATGAAGCACATCCTTAAGGTTCGCGTTGACCTCGTCGATCGTATATACATTAGACGGATGGAACGGCATCGCGATCATAGGCCTGATCTCACTTAAGTTCACGTATACCAGACCGTCATAATATGCCGCAGCTCCCGGATTCAGTTCCTTATAATCTGCTTCCCTTCCGTGAGTCTCATAGAACTCCCGGATCGTCTCGTCCGTCTTCCAGATGGAAGACAGGCAGGTGGTCTCCGTAGTCATAACGTCGACTCCGATACGGAAATCCGCACTTAAGCTCTTGACGCCGGGCCCTACGAATTCCATGACCTTATTATTCACATATCCGTTGCCGAATGTTGCGCCGATAATGGCAAGCGCCACGTCCTGCGGTCCCACGCCCTTAACAGGCTCTCCGTCAAGATAGATAGCTACCACTCCCGGCATCTTGATATCATAGGTCTTATTCAATAACTGCTTCACAAGCTCCGGTCCGCCTTCGCCCATCGCCATGGTTCCAAGAGCTCCGTACCGTGTATGGCTGTCCGATCCCAGGATCATCTTACCGCCGCCTGCAAGCATCTCCCGCGCATACTGGTGAATGACCGCCTGATGCGGAGGTACATACACACCGCCGTATTTCTTCGCACAGGTAAGGCCGAACATGTGGTCATCCTCATTGATGGTTCCGCCCACCGCACACAGAGAATTGTGGCAGTTTGTCAGCACATACGGAATCGGGAACCGCTCAAGCCCTGATGCCCTTGCTGTCTGAATGATCCCGACAAACGTAATGTCATGGGAGGTCAGCTTGTCGAACCTGATCTGCAGCCGCTCCATATTCCCTGACGTATTGTGATCCGCCAATATCCGATATGCCATCGTCTCCTTCGCCGCTTCTGCCTGGGATACCTCTCTTCCGGTCTTCGTCCGGACCTCATTCACGTCTTCCACGATCTCTGTTCCATTTAACAGATAAACACCTTTATCATATAATTTTACCATATCTTTGTCTTCTCCTGTTCTACTTATCCGCATTCCTGTCTCCGTGTTACCTTAACAGTGCTCCTATCCGCCAATATACTTCATATGGTCGGCCACCATCATGGCGATCTTGAAGGTCAGCGCATCCTCGAACACTCTGACGTCAAGGCCTGTCCTCTTCTGGATCTTCTCAAGCCGGTACACCAGCGTATTGCGGTGCACGTACAGCTGTCTCGCTGTCTCCGAGATATTCAGGTTATTGTCGAAAAATGTATAGACCGTGATCAATTCTTCTTCCTCGAACTGATCCGCTGTATTTCCTTCAAACACCTCATTCAAGAACATCGAACACAGAGAGGCCGGAAGCTGGTGGATCAGCCTGCCGATCCCAAGCTCATTGTAGGCGAGAATGTTCTTATCCGCATAGAATACCCGCCCCACTTCCAGCGCCATATCTGCTTCCTTGTATGACTTGGACACATCCTTAAGCTCGCTTATGATCGTCCCGTAAGCGATCCGCACACTGACCATGGCCTCCATATTCAAGGTATCCACCAGCTCCCTGGCGATCTGGTCAAGCTGCGGATAATCATCCGTATTCTCCAGCGCCTTCACAAGGATCACGTGCCGCTCGTCCACAGCCGTCACGAAATCCTTCGTGCCGGTAGCATACAGCCCCTTCAAGGTCTCCAGGATCAGATTCTCCGCCTCATTCCTGGCTTCGATCAGGAACACCGTCCGCCTGAGCTCCACCGGGATCTTCATCTTCTTAGCCTGATTATACACATCAACCAACAGCATATTGTCCAGGATCAGATTTTGGATAAAACGATTCTTATCCATCTTCTCCTTGTACGCAAACAATAGATTCTCCAACTGGCTTACACCAAGTCTCCCCGCCATCTCCATCTGCGGGCTGCCGCCCTTCAGCACAAGGCTGTAACAGGGATCCTCATCGTCATGCACAAAGAACATCCCCACATCCTTCTCTATCCGAAAAAGAAGTTCCTCCGCCGACACCGTCGGCGCCGCCCCGCAGAACTTTGCAACCGCCTGATCAAGGCTTGTCATACGCTCATTCGTCATGACTAAGCAGATTCCCTTCATATCCCATACGGCACATTCTAAACCGGTAATTCTCTTAATATCCTGTACTGCTTTATGTAGTATCTGATTTGATAACATTCGATTACCTCCTTGTTTTGTAACGTACATTTTTTATTCTACCACACAACACCGTATACGGACAAGAGTATACTCTAATTTTCACATATAAGAACGGCAACCTAAAAGGCTGCCGTTCTTATCACTTATCAGATATTTTATTATCACCAAATTAATACAAAACAAAACTAGTTCGTAATTGTGTTCTCTGTCTCTTTGTCGAATACGTGAATTCTGTCAGCATCCAGTGCAAACTTAACAGTATCGCCTGTTCTTGCAGCAGTTCTTGGATCAACTCTTGCTGTCATAGTAGATCCCTCGTAATCGAAGTGCAGGTATACTTCTGCACCAAGCATCTCGTATACACGGATCGTAGCTTCGATGATCGTGTTAGGAGACTTAGCAAGGAAGTCTGGCTCATCATGTACATCCTCTGGACGGATACCAAGTACAACGGTCTTTCCGTTGTATCCGCCGTCGATCAGCTTCTTAGACTTAGCTTCCGGAAGCTCGATAGATGCAGGTCCGGCAACGAGAGAAACCTTCTTGCCCTCTACCTTACACTTAGCATCTACGAAGTTCATCTGCGGTGATCCGATGAATCCTGCAACGAACAGGTTGCACGGACGATCGTACAATGTCTGAGGAGTATCTACCTGCTGAACGATACCAGCGCTCATAACTACGATTCTGGTACCAAGTGTCATAGCCTCTGTCTGGTCATGTGTTACATAGATGATAGTTGTACCCAATCTCTGATGAAGCTTGGAGATCTCAATACGCATCTGTCCACGCAGCTTAGCATCCAGGTTGGAAAGAGGCTCATCCATAAGGAATACCTTAGGATTACGAACGATCGCACGTCCCATAGCAACACGCTGTCTCTGACCACCGGAAAGAGCCTTCGGCTTACGGTCTAATAATGCTTCCAGGTCAAGGATCTTAGCAGCTTCGCGTACCATCTTGTCGATCTCATCCTTCGGTACTTTTCTCAGCTTAAGACCAAATGCCATGTTGTCATATACTGTCATATGCGGATACAGAGCGTAGTTCTGGAATACCATCGCAATATCTCTGTCCTTAGGCTCTACATCGTTAACCAGCTTGTCGCCGATCCATAACTCACCAGAAGAAATATCTTCCAGACCTGCTACCATACGAAGTGTTGTTGACTTACCACATCCTGAAGGTCCTACGAAGATGACGAATTCCTTATCTTCAATCTCAAGGTTGAAGTCCTTTACAGCTTCAAAACCATTTGGATATGTCTTATTAATGTGTTTTAATGATAAACTTGCCATTTTGGGTTTCCCTCCATAATTAAAAAAATTTGTATCTGTGATACCGTCTTGCTCTGTTAAAAAGTATATAAAAAAAGTCCAACTTCCGGTATACCCAAGTTGAACAATCTTTTTGTGAAATATTATACAAGTTGACTATAAATCTGTTGCTGTTCACGATGTGTTACAGTTCGCGGGCGGTTAGGCCGTGAACTGTATCATAAATCTCTCTCTTACTGACTCCCCGGTCCTTCGCCACCTGCTTCATGGCTTCTTTCTTCTCCATACCGCCCTTAAGATAGTGCTCCATATGCTCTTCCACGCTCATGCTCTCCCATCTGGCGATCTCCCCGGCGCGTATCTCCTCCCGGCTCTTTCCCTCGATCACAAGCACACATTCCCCCTTGGGCGCATTCGACTCATAATATGCAAGCGCTTCCTCAAGGCTTGCCGCATATACCGTCTCATGCCTCTTCGTCAGCTCCCGGCATACCCGGATCCTGCGGTTCCCAAGAGTCTCCAGCAATACCCCAAGCGTCCGGACAAGTCTGTGGGGCGCCTCGTACACCACCATGGTCCGAGTCTCTTCTTTCATTTCTTCAAGAACCGCCTGCCTCTCCTTCTTATCCGCCGGCAGAAATGCCTCGAAGGCAAACCTTCTGGTCGGAAGCCCGGAGACAGTAAGCGCCGTGATACACGCCGCCGCACCCGGCACCGCCGTTACTGCAACGCCTGCCTCCCGGCACATCCGCACCAGCTCTTCGCCGGGATCAGAGATCCCCGGAGTCCCGGCATCCGTGATCAGCGCGATATCTTCCCCTTGAAGAAGACGTTCTACAAGCCTGCGTCCCTTCTCGATCTTGTTATACTCGTGATAACTGGTCATAGGCGTCCGGATCTCGAAATGATTCAGCAGCTTGATACTGTTGCGGGTATCCTCCGCAGCAATCACATCCACTTCCTTCAGGATACGGATACACCGCAGCGTCATATCCTCGAGGTTGCCGATCGGCGTCGCACACAAATATAATGTTCCTGATGTATTCCCATATTCTGACATATCTACCACCTTATCTGCACGGATAAGCCTGCCCGTTCCATCCGCTTCTGCCGCACGTCCTACCCACAGCCGTAGATCCGCCGCAGCTCATCCGTATAGCTTCCGTCCTTCTCATACACGATCAGCGGCGGCTCCGCCTGCATCCTGGGATTGCCGCCCCGAAGCCCCTCGATCAGCACCATATTAGGCTCTCTGTCCACACGCGGATAGACCATGCGCATCCGCTTAGGCTCGATCCGGTATGCCGTCATCTTCGACAAGATCTCCGGCAGCCGGAAAGGCCGGTGCACCATATAGAACCTGCCCCTTGGCGGCAGGAGCCTTGCGCTTTCCTTAAGAATATCCTCCAGCGTACACAGCGCCTCATGCCTTGCTATATACAGCGCCTCATTCTCATTCTTAAGCCCGTGCTCGCCGATCATATAGGGCGGGTTCACCGTGACCACCTGGAAAGAAGCTGGCCCGAAGATCCCCGATGCCTCCCTGATATCTCCTGTTACGATGTCGATCTTCTCCTCCAGGCCGTTATATCTGACACTTCTTCTGGCCATATCTGCGCTCTCTTCCTGTATCTCAAGCCCGGTATAATGAATCCCTTCATTCTTCGCCTCCAGAAGAATCGGCAGGATCCCCGTTCCCGTCCCAAGATCCAGCGCTCTCTCATTCTTCTTTACATTTGCATAAGATGAGAGTAGAACCGCATCCATGCCAAAACAAAAACGCCCTGGACTCTGTATGATCTCATATCCTTTGATCTGCAGATCGTCCAGGCGTTCTCCTTCTCTCACTAATTCCCGCTTATTCATCATCTAATTTTGAAGCCGCATTCTTCTCTTCCAGCGCCTTAAGTTCCGCCATCTCTTCCCTGGACAGCCTCATATCCTTCTTCTTGCGCCTTGGCTTGAACTTAAGCTCCCTGGCCTTATACTCACGGATCTCTTTCTCGTCGTTATCCAGTGTCACAATCACCTTCACAAGCTGCCGCAGCACATTGACAGACTGCACGTCGCCCTTAAGCCCGTCCGGCGTCGTCACATGATCGCCGCCTGAAGGCAATCTGCTGTTCAATTCCTCATAAGTCTCTTCCTCGTTGGTCAGGCAGCACATCAGCCTGCCGCACACACCCGAGATCTTGGACGGATTCAGAGACAGATTCTGTTCTTTCGCCATCTTGATAGATACGGGAGCGAATTCGGTGAGATACGTGTGACAGCACAGAGGGCGTCCGCAGATCCCAATCCCTCCGCGGATCTTCGTCTCGTCCCGCACGCCGATCTGTCGAAGCTCAATCCTTGTCCGAAAGACACTCGCCAGATCCTTGACCAGTTCACGGAAGTCGATCCTCCCGTCCGCCGTGAAATAAAAGAGAACCTTATTATTGTCAAACGTATACTCCGCATCGATCAGCTTCATCTCCAACCCATGCTTGCGAATCTTCTCCAGGCAGATGTTGAAGGCTTCCTTCTCCTTCTCCCGGTTCTTCTCCTCCTTGCGGATATCATCCTGGGTCGCGATCCTGATCACAGACTTCAGCGGCTGGGTGATCTTGTCATCCTCCACTTCCTTAAGTCCCAGGACGACCGAGCCGAACTCCACGCCCCTCGCCGTCTCAACGATGACCTTATCGCCGGTCTTGACATCATATTTCCCCGGTGAGAAGAAATAGATCTTCCCCGCCGGGCGGAACCTCACTCCAATCACTCTCGTCATACTATTAATTCTCCTTTATTGTCAGGAACAACAGCTCCATCGTCAGTTCAAAATTCACATTCGCCTTAAGCCTTGATTTGGCTCTCTCGAAACTGCTCAGAATCAGCTGGATTCCTTCATAAGAGCTGTTCTTCGCCTGCTCTTTGATATAATTGATCTGATCCTTAAACACAACCGTCTCTATATCCCTCGTCGCTTTATATAATAAGACATCCCGATACCATACCATTACAATATCCAGATAATCACTGATCTCTACTTTATATACGGTGATCCTGTTCACCGTCTCGATAATCTCACTTAACTCCATCTCATGGATATTCCGAAGCATCTGAACCGCTTCCTCGCGGATCTCATTAAAATGCTCCGAGTTCGCCAGCATGATCGCATGCCCCATATTCCCCTGGGCAAATGCTGTACACAGATCGGCTTTATAATCCGGCACCTTCAGATTCTCCATCAGATACTTCTTGATCAGCACATCCTTGATATACCGAAGCCGTAACATCACACACCTGGAATTGATAGTAGGAAGCAGGATCTCCGCATTCTCCACCAACAGCATGATCACTGCGTACTGCGGCGGTTCCTCGATCGTCTTAAGCAATGCATTCTGCGCCTGGGGCGTCATCATGTCTGCATGATCGATGATGTAGACCTTATACGGACCCTGGTACGGCTTGATCATAATCGTATTATTGACCTGCCCGCGAATATCATCCACACTGATTGAATTCGGCTTCTCATGCATCACCCTGATAATATCCGGATGGTTGCCGCTCTCCGCCTGCCTGCAGGAATGGCAATTGTTGCAAGGATCCGGCCCTCCCTTTTCACACAGCAGAGTTGCAGCAAACAGATTCGCCAGCAGCTTCTTGCCGGCTCCGCGCTCTCCGTTCAGAATATATGCATGCGATACCTGATCGTTCTCTACCGCACTCCTGATATAATTAATGATATCTTTGTGGCCTACCACATCCTTAAAGCTTCCCATTTTGTATTTCCCCTATAATCTCTTCTAAGCATCGTGTTCTGTCATAGTTCAAGTATCTCTTGCCAATTCCCGCCTTCGCAAGGTTCTCTTCCGAATAATCAGCCATATCCGCAAGATATCTTCTGCACAGCTCCGCGTATCCCGGAACTTTGCGCCCCTTCTCCCGTTCGAGGGCGCGTGTAAGCCGCTCTCCGTCTTCTACCTCTATATAGATCGGCCTGACACTGTCCTCTCCATAATATTCCCGCATCCGATGATAAGACTCAAGCGTACCGATCACCAGATAATCTGCCTCCCGAAGCTCCACCTGCCCGTCGTCAACGGTCGCATACCTCCAGATCCCGTGCATGGTGTCATAAGCCCTCTCCTCAATGATCCTGCCCTGTCTCCCGTAAGCATTCAATGTATCCTCCGATACAAAAAAATATTCCACTCCGTTCCGCTCTCCGTCCCGGGGCGGCCGGGTCGTATAGAGCGTCATGGTCCGAAGCTCCGGCAGCGCTCTTCTAAGGTCTCTTAACAGTGTATCCTTCCCGGAAGAGCTCTTACCCATCATATAGTATATCTTACCCATGCATCAAAACCTCAATACATCCTTCCTGCTTTATGCCTTCCACAGAAAACCCCATCTCATAATACCATTGTAACACATCCGCAGCCTCCTGTGATACCCTTTCTCCCGGTACGATCAATGGCTTCCCCGGCGGATACAGGTACGCATACTCTGCCGCCACGCGTCCCACGCTGTCCTGCCATGAAAGAACTGCCGTCTGCCAACTCTTCTTCATTTCTTCTATATCAAAACTATTATATACCACATCTGGCCTGGGAAGGCAAGGAATATCGTATTTTAATCCTGAATTTTGTCTGATACTTTCACCGTCCGCAGCGCCGCACATTCTGCTGCACGGCATCTGGTCCGATAATGCGGCCGTCCCCGGCATACTGTCAATCTCTTCCAACGCCGTCATAAGCCGTTCCATCCCTTCGTCGGTATCCCCGACAGAAGTCATAGCAAGGACATAGGTCCCCGCCGCCATCTCCAACTGGAGATGGTATCTTTCCAACAGAATCCTGTACAGTTCTCTGCCCGTAAGCCCTGTATCCCCCGCGGAGACCACAAGCTTCGAACGGTCATAACACGCAGTCTCTTCGAGTCTCAGCCGGCGCAGCCCTGCAAGTCTCGTCCGCAGCTTCTCAAGCCGCTCTGTATACGGATCAAATAATTCCTCTCTCTGGTTCTCAAGGAGATCCACACAGGAATCAATACTTGCCATCAACACATAAGACGGACTGCTGCTCTGCAGCATATGCAGATATCTCCTGACCTTCTCCCGCCTGACAAGCCCTCCGTTCATATGCAGGAGCGCCGTCTGCGTCAGGGACGGAAGCGTCTTATGCAGACTGTGGATCACAATATCCGCACCTGCCTGATTGCTATTCTCCGGGAAATAAGGATGAAAACCAAAATGCGCTCCATGGGCTTCATCAACAATGAGTGGAATACCTTTTTCATGGACCGCTTCCGATATTGCTTCTACATCAGATACAACGCCGTCATACGTCGGCGACACGATAATGACCGCACGGATTCCGGGAACCCTTCCAAGGGCCCTTCTCACATCCTTTGCAGAAACTTCTGTATTAAACTGAACCGACGGATTCACTCCCGGCGACAAATACACCGGATTCAACCCGTTCATCTCGATAGCGTGATACACGGACTTGTGGCAATTTCTTGCCACAAGCACGGTATCGCCTCTATTCGTCACACCGATAACAGCACTTAAGATCCCTACACTGCTTCCGTTGATGAGAAAATGTGTCTCATCTGCACGATAAACCCTCGCCGCACGGGCCTGAGCTTCCTCAAGAATCCCATCTGCATGATGAAGGTCGTCAAAACCGTCGATCTCCGTAATATCGATCTCATACGGCGCCGCCGCCCCCATCATGTTCATCTGCCGCTTGTGCCCCGGCATATGAAATCCATAGTAATCCGAACCGCTGTACTCTATCAATCTGTCATATAATGTGCACATTATAATCTCTTCAATAACTCTTCTCTTTCCTTCTCGAATCCAGGCTTGCCAAGAAGTGCGAACATATTCTTCTTATAGCTCTCAACACCCGGCTGGTTAAATGGATTCACTCCAAGGATATATCCGCTTACGCCGCAGGCAAACTCGAAGAAATAGAACAGCTGGCCAAGGCTGAACTCGTCCTGCTTAGGGATGTTGACAACCAGATTCGGAACATTGCCGTCCGTGTGTGCAAGCATCGTTCCGTTCATAGCACTCTTGTTGACAAAATCAACATTCTTGCCCGCCAGGTAATTCAGGCCGTCCAGATCAACCGGCTCTTCCCCGATCACGATCTCTTCTGTGGATTCTTCTACGTTCAGAACCGTCTCATACATAATACGGCTTCCGTCCTGGATAAACTGACCCATAGAATGAAGATCTGTGGTAAGGTCAACGGATGCCGGGAAGATTCCCTTCTGGTCCTTCCCCTCGCTCTCTCCGTAGAGCTGCTTCCACCACTCAGATACATAGTGGAGGCTTGGCTCATAGTTGGCAAGGATCTCAACGGCTTTGCCCTTCCTAAGAAGAATGTTGCGGATCGCCGCATACATCACCGGATCATTCTCCTCATAAGAATCGTTCAGCGCATGCTCTCTTGCATCTGCAGCGCCTTCCATCAGCTTGTCTATATCTGCACCGCTTACCGCGATCGGAAGAAGCCCTACCGCCGTCAATACGGAGAAACGTCCGCCTACGTCATCCGGAACTACGAAGCTCTCATAACCTTCCTCTGTCGCCAGATTCTTAAGCGCTCCTCTTGCCTTATCTGTCGTCGCATAGATCCTCTTCGCAGCTTCCTCCTTGCCATATCTCTTCTCAAGCATACTCTTGAAGATACGGAACGCGATGGCCGGTTCGGTCGTCGTTCCCGACTTGGAGATGATATTTACCGAGAAATCCCTCTCTCCGATCACATCTGTCAGATGCTTCAGATAGGTACTGCTGATACTGTTGCCTACGAAATATATCTCAGGAGTCTTGCGGATCTCCTTCGATACCATATTGTAGAAATTATGGCGCAGGAACTCGATCGCCGCCCTTGCACCCAGGTACGAGCCTCCAATACCGATCACAAGAAGAACCTCTGAATCTCCCTGGATCTTCTTCGCCGCATCCTTGATCCGCGCGAATTCTTCCTTGTCATAATCTACCGGAAGATCGATCCAGCCAAGGAAATCATTCCCGGCCCCTTCTCTTCCCAGAAGTTCGGCCTTCGCATTCTCTGCGATCTTCTTCATAGATGCGATCTCATGATCTGAGATAAATGTCTTTGCTTTTGAATAATCAAACGTTACTTTGCTCATATTAGGGCTCCTTCCTTCTATTAAAAGTATAATAGATATTTTACCAAATCAGGAAGATTTCGTCAACTGTCCCAAACATCCGGTTTACGCCTGGTTTACGCCATAAACTCTTCTAATATCCGCCGGATCACAACATCCCTGTCTGCCTCCTCCGCCGGGCGTTCCCTTCTTGGCTTCTTCTCCTTCGCCATAGCCGGGCGCTGTGCGGCGCTTCTGACCTGACCGGCATAATCTCCCGAATCCGATACGGCCGCTGCCAGCGCCTCCCTGACAGGTTCTCTGACCTTCTCTGGTTTGGGAAGCTCAACGATATTCTCTTCCGGCGCTGACTCTGCGACGCGAAAAGCACTGGCGACCTCGCCTGCCTCCAACTCTGCGGAATGATATATCTCTGCGCTCTTACCCGTACCTGTCTTCACCGCCCGGTATGTATCCTGCTCTTCCTCCCGTTCTGCCTCCTCTGCTTTCAGCTCCGCTGCAAGAAATGCACTCACGGCGCTCTGTCCCTTCATTGGTTCACGCTTCCTCGTAGCATAGACCTCTTCGTCCGGTTCCCGGGTCTTCGCCGCAAAAAGTGGCTCAGCTTCTTCCTGCGTCCTGTTCTCATATATCTTGTCGGCAGTCTCCAGATTCTTTCCCCCATATGCCTTGCCCGCATATTCAGAGGTATTCCCCTGGTCATCCGCCGGCATACTGGTAAAATCCGCCGCCGTTCCTTCCTGTGCCAGGATCTTGATCTCCTTCTGATTCGTCTTCTCATACTTATGGCGACATACATTCTCCAGATAATCCACCATATAATTTCTTACGGCTTCCATCTGATACTTCTCATCCGTCGTCAGGTGAATCAGGAATACGATCGCGGCAAGCCCGCCTCCGACCGCTCCGGTCTTCCACACCGTGTTGCTCATTCCATTTACGCTGTATTCAATCCACGCCCCCGCTGCGCCCGCCAGCAGACACAGGCCCGCTGCTGTTTTCTCCATCCGTCTCCAACTGTGAAGCCTCACCCCAAGCACCTTATATTCATACAGATACTTGTCCACAAATACTCTCACGTTCTCCACCTTGTCGCTGATCATACTGACATGCTCGAATTTGGCACGTACCAGGCGCATCAGCGGGTGGGTGCTCTTATTCATATTTCCCGCTGCCCGAATCAGCCGTTTCAATGCGACATTCGCAATACACTTACTCATAATCCCTACGGCTGCCAGAATTCCCATAAGCACGAATATGATGTGCCTGTCCAACATTGTCTCTAACATAAAAAACCCTCCTTTTGATTAGAATTATAACCGAAATTCAAAAGGAGAGCACAAAAACCGTTCTACAGATTCCGCATCCTTCCATGGGATAATCTGTCATTTCCGAAAATATCATGGGAGATCTTTCTTCTATATAGCAGGCAGCAATTCCTTCACAAGCCTTACACTGTGGGCAATTGCCTGCCGTTCAAAGGCAGGGTAATCCATGGTCGCACTATTGTCAGCTTTGTCCGAAATGGCACGTATTATGACATACGAAACTTTATTCAAGTGCGCTGCCTGGGCAATCCCCGCTCCTTCCATCTCAACGCAGAGCGGATGGAAATTCTTCACAATATTCTCCTTAACCTCTCTGGACGCGATAAACTGATCGCCGCTTGCGACCCGTCCTGTAAATGTATGGATATCCGGGTTCGCCTTCTCATTGGCCTCCACCGCCTTCTTCACCAGATCCTCGTCCGCCGCAAAGGACAGAACCTCCATCCTTGGAACCTGGCCGATCGGATAGCCAAACTGAGTCGCATCCATATCGTGATGCAGCGCATCCGTAGAGATCACCATATCCCCGATATCGATCCTCGCATCCAGTGAACCGGCAATCCCTGTATTGATCAGCACGTCCGCCTGAAATCTATCCACAAGAATCTGTGCACATATCCCCGCGTTCACCTTGCCGATCCCGCTTCTCACTACGACTGCCTCTTTGCCGCACAGAATTCCTCTGCAGAAGACCATAGACGCCTGCTCCACCGTCTCTTGAACCTCCATAACCTCCTTCAATGCTGCAACCTCTTCCTCCATTGCTCCGATAATTCCTATCATGGTTCTAATTTCCTCCTTTCGTACCCTTACCAGATTAGCACATTCTGTAAACATAACGCAATATGAAATATTTGAATAGATATAGATTTTAAAATACATTTTTGTTATAATCTCTATGGATAAAATATTTATAAGGAGGCTTATTGATATGGATTTTAGACCATCTGGTGTCTGTTCACAACTGATCAGGGTAGATGTGGACGGAGATATTATTAAGAACGTAGAATTTGTCGGAGGATGTAACGGCAATACCCAGGGGATCGCCAGCCTTGTCGTTGACATGGACGTGCATGACGCTATCTCCCGCATGGAAGGAATAACCTGCGGAAATAAATCAACATCCTGCCCGGACCAGCTCGCCAAAGCTCTCAGACAGGCAATTGGAGAGTGATGTCTCCTTCACAGAATACGTCTGCAAAAAGCCTCCGGATCGTCTTATGGCTTTTTGCAGCCAAGTGAGCCTATGGCTTCTCCGGTAACAGACCGACCCAGCTCTTGACCGTTTCGACGGCATAGCCTAAGCCCTGCGCAATCTTTTCTATCTCTATTCCCAAATTATAAAAGTTTCTGGCGGCTTCCTGTGCTTTTTTCAGTTCTCCTTTCTTTTCGCCTCTTCTCTCGCCTCTTATCTCGCCCCTTATCTCTCCTCTCATCTCTCCTCTTATCTCTCCTTTTCTCTCTGCTTCCATTCTCATCTCTCGGATTGCTTGGCACATGTCTACTTTCCCCTCTCTTTCTTCATAGTTCAACTGAGTATTCGTAATCACCTCTATTACATCTACCGCTCTTCGCTCTACTTCCTTGAACCGTTCCCCATTTTCTCTCAGGATTCTCTCCAGCTCTTCTTTATTCTTCGAATACTTGATAAATAGCAGTACTTCCCGGAGACTGGACTGCAATTTCCCAATCTCTTCATCCGACATCTGCGCCGGCGCGATCACATGCAGCTTATAATCATTCAAACATACCTTCACCTTCGGGTCGGTCACTTCCATCATTTCTAACAGACTCAGCGGTCCTGTCCACTCGTCCGCACCAAAATATATGGTCACCGTTACAGACGGGATTAATCTGTCGTCATTCCAGAATCCACTTAAGAACTCTTGGGAATCCGGTGTTTTCTTCCCATCTTCTGTACTCTCTTCACCTGATTCCTGTTTCTGTTCTTTCTTCTTCTGCATCGTTTTTCGATGGGACTTTGCCGCCTCACTCACCTGTCCGGCATACTCCAGTGCATCGTAAAGATTATTCCGGACTGCCATTGCATTGTGGATACTCGCTTGGGCTTCCGCTCCATAGATCACATATTCCAGCTTCCCATCTGTCATTACCGCACACAGCTTCTGTACGTCCCGGAACTTCTGCACCGGTACTGCCGCTCCATCCGCTCCGTATGGAAGCGCAATCTCTTTAGGATCCCGTTCTTCTAACTGTTCTGGTGTGATTATCTGTTGGCCACCATATATATAATAGTTAAATACGTCCGAGAATATATCTCTGTCCGATATATAATCTTTTGTAATTGTGTCTGCCTTCAATTGACTCTCACCGCCTTTCTGACCTTCCACGTGAAAATCCCTTAATTTTTTTCCGATCTTAGGCCAACCCAGACTTTGACCGTTTCGACGGCATAGCCTAAGCCCTGCGCAATTTTCTCTACTTCTATTCCCAAATTGTAAAAGTTTCTGGCGGCTTCCTGCGCTTTTTTCAGTTCTCCTTTCTTCTCGCCTTTTCTCTCGCCCCTTATCTCTCCTCTCATCTCTCCTCTTAGCTCTCCTTTTCTCTCTGCTTCCATTCTCATCTCTCGGATTGCCTGGCACATGTCTACTTTCCCCTCTCTTTCTTCATAGTTCAACTGGGTATTCGTAATCACCTCTATTACATCTACCGCTCTTCGCTCTACTTCCCTAAACCGTTCCTCATTTTCTCTCAGAATTCTGTCCAACTCTTCTTTATTCTTCGAATATTTGATAAATAGCAGTACTTCCCGGAGACTGGACTGCAATTTCCCAATCTCTTCATCCGACATCTGCGCCGGCGCGATCACATGCAGCTTATAATCATTCAAACATACCTTCACCTTCGGGTCGGTCACTTCCATCATTTCTAGCAGACTCAGCGGTCCTGTCCACTCGTCCGCACCAAAATATATGGTCACCGTTACCGACGGGATTAATCTGTCGTCATTCCAGAATCCACTTAAGAACTCATGGGAATCCGGTGTTTTCTTCCCATCTTCTGTATTCTCTTCACCTGATTCCTGTTTCTGTTCTTTCTCCTTCTGCATCGCTTTTCGATGGGACTTTGCCGCCTCACTCACCTGTCCGGCATATTCCAATGCATCGTAAAGATTATTCCGGACCGCCATTGCATTGTGGATTTTCGCCTGGGCTTCCGCTCCATAGATCACATATTCCAGCTTCCCATCTGTCTTCACCGCACACAGCTTCTGTACGTCCCTGAACTTCTGCACCGGTACTGCCGCTCCATCCGCTCCGTATGGAAGCGCAATCTCTTTAGGATCCCGTTCTTCTAACTGTTCTGGTGTGATTATCTGTTGGCCACCATATATATAATAGTTAAATACGTCCGAGAATATATCTCTGTCCGATATATAATCTTTTGTAATTGTGTCTGCCTTCAATTGACTCTCACCGCCACTTTCATTATACTAGAATCAACACCTAACTTCAACCAATCCCGAGAATCAGAATTCCGCAAATATCCATATAAAAAGCGGAAAGGGACACAGAGCATTGCTCCATATCCCTTTTGTCTTACTGTACGTTCCTGTATCCGGGAAGACTGTGTGAAGTACCGCATACGACGACTTTGACCCGTTTCGTGGGCCTACGGTTTCTCAAATGTAAGGTCGAAATCAAATTAATAGTTTCCTATTTTGCACCGGATGCGGTACTTCCCACAATCTTCCCGAACAGTTTTTTTGTTTTTTCCGCTAAGTCTTTTGTTTTTTTCGGACTCCCGTCCTCAGATTGCATTTTTTCAATATTCAGTTTTAATGTACTACATTGGTTTTCTTATTTTTTTAACACTCTGGATGGATGGTTTGTACTACTCAACATAGACGCCATCAGTAAAGGAACTACTCATATCATGGTTCGCAAGATGTGTACACCGTACTCGATAGTAATAACCACCTTCTACCTGCAAAGTTCTGGTTGATGCTGCCCGGTCAGTATTTGAATTTTCTTTCTGCCATCCAGTATACATAGACCAAGCCGTATCTCCTTTTTTAGCTCTTTCTATTGAAACTCCTATAGCAACTCTATCTACCGTATGAGCAGCAATAGTGGTTCCACCGGCATATATTTTGCCAGGTCCGAGTCTAACACACTTGGAATATCCTGTAAGAAGATCCACTCCTCTGGTTATTTGGGTACCATATCCTATCGACTCTTCTTCATGCGTCAAATAGGACCCATCCAATACAGGATCTTGTGACGCTGCTTGCGCATTATCTGTCAATGTAAGTAGCATGCAAATCATCAACATCAGCACACAGCATATGGATCCAATTCTCTTTATCATAATTCACCTCCTCTTATACTAAATCCTTACCCTCGTTATATATACACATAACTCGCCAAAAACTGACGCGGATTTAGGAAAAAAATAAATTATCTACAATTATTTCAAATTCTGCTTTACTCATTGTACCTATTAAAAAATATTCCAATCCTTGATATTCGAAATTAGCCGAATATCGCCTTGTCAATGAATCCTTTATTTGATACTCTTTTATCTTTATTTTGCAATCACTTTTTTCTACTATATATTCTTCCACCTTTTCGTCTTCGATATCAATCCCCCATGACGTACCAGAAAAGGATGCATTAATAAAATACCTAACATTCTCCTCTCCGTAACTATAACTCAATTCTGCTATTTGAAATTTTTTATCTATTTCTACTTCCCGAAATACCATTCTCTGAGGTCCTGTTAAAATTTTTACAGGATCTACCCCAAATACATCTTTAATTTCCTGGTATGCCTCCTCTTCATCCTCCTGTACAATTATCAAATTATCATCACTAGAATTTATCTTCTGTACTTCTCTATTCCCAACCATCTGAGTGACCATCTGTATTATCCTCTCCGGTCCTCCCAAACTATTCACCCCAACAGCCATTGCCAGCACCAACGCTGCCGCAAGCCCGATATACATCCGAAACCGCTTTTTCTTCCGTCTCGTCTTGCTCCTGGCCTCTTCTCTCGCTTCTTCCTCCATAACCCTGCGTCCAATCTCAAGTGCTTTCTTATCCGCTTCTGACATATTCGCATACAAGTCTTCTTGCCTCATGGCTTCTATCTTCTCGCTAATCCCCGCAAATAGAGCTGCTTCCATCCCTTCCGGTACACTAAGATTATCGTCTTCCAGAATGGATGCCTCTTCCTCTCTTGCGGCTCTGTCAAACTCTTCTTTTATTGCTTGTTCCAGTCGATCCATATTTTCCTTCATTCTCATTCCTCATAATCAGTCATGTGGTTACCTTAATAACCGGCTGCCATACAGCATAGCGCATGGCGCCGTGAGAGTTATTGTTCACTCCTGGACTATGCACCACGCTGCACGGTCACAGACCAGCACATTATCAGGGCAGAAATCCGGCCTCTTGCCGTAAGGCAACTTGACATAGTCCGGATTCGTTGCTGCGAACACCATAGGCGTGAACTGTAACCCGTGTGAACTGTAACCTGAAATCTTCTTCTTTCTCTTGACCAAATCACCTGTAAACGTATAATATAATTATAACACATATGTCAAAATATATATTCTCATACATTATCAAGATTGGGAGGTCATTATGAAACGCATTATCCTAACTGGCGGCGGCACTGCTGGCCATGTAACACCGAATCTGGCTCTGCTTCCACGCCTTAAAGAATTACAATACGATATCCATTATATCGGCTCTTACCACGGTATTGAGAAGGAATTGATCGAGCAATTTGGTATTCCCTACCATGGTATCTCTTCCGGAAAGCTGCGCCGCTATTTCAGTGTGCAAAACTTCACTGATCCTTTCCGGGTGATCAAAGGACTTGGAGAAGCCAAGAGACTTGTCAAGCTCCTGAATCCTGATGTGATCTTCTCCAAAGGCGGATTTGTCTCTGTCCCTGTCGTTCTTGCAGGCAAGAGCCGCCATGTG
The DNA here is from genome assembly GCA_947388185.1 of uncultured Dorea sp. Classification (GTDB taxonomy): domain Bacteria; phylum Bacillota; class Clostridia; order Lachnospirales; family Lachnospiraceae; genus Sporofaciens. Next base: position 32,618 of record CANDQP010000013.1, read on the forward strand.
CCGACGATCATTCATGAATCAGATATGACCCCCGGTCTTGCAAACAAACTATCCATTCCTTCTGCGACCAAAGTCTGCTGTAATTTTCCAGAGACTCTAAAACATCTGCCTGAAGGGAAGGCTGTATTAACAGGTTCTCCGATCCGGCAGGAATTGTTGTCCGGCGACAAATACAAAGCGAAAGAATTCCTGCATTTTACGTCCGACAAACCTGTAATCATGATCGTCGGCGGAAGTCTGGGTTCTGTAGCTGTCAACGAAGCTGTCCGAGGCATCCTTCCCGAGCTTCTGAAGTCTTTCCAGGTCGTCCATCTCTGCGGCAAAGGGAAGGTAGATCCATCCCTCAAGGACCTAGAAGGCTATGCGCAGTTTGAATATGTCAAGGAAGAACTGAAAGACCTGTTCGCACTGACAGAGCTTGTAATCTCCAGAGCCGGAGCCAATGCTATCTGCGAATTACTCGCACTGCACAAGCCAAATCTTCTGATTCCGCTATCTGCCAATGCAAGCCGCGGCGATCAGATCCTCAATGCCCGTTCTTTTGAACGGCAGGGCTACAGCGTCGTACTGGAAGAAGAAGAACTTACTAATCAAGTACTTCTGGATTCCATCATACATTTGTATGAAAACCGCAGTTCCTACATAGATGCCATGAAGAATTCTCCGCAGCAGAACTCCATTGACACGATCATAGATCTGATCGAAACTGCCGCAAGATAGCCCAGTGCCCCTTCAGAGTGGGCGGACTTTGTCCGGTAAGGTATACCCAAGGGCATACCGTAATGCATACCCTTTCAGGGCGGGCGGACTTCGTCCAGCAAGGTATAGAAAACAGGTGTCGGGATAATCGGCACCTGTTTCATGCTTTATCTAAATGCGCATACTCTTCCGCATAATTTTCGCGCATCCATCTTCTTGCACGATACAATACAGCTTGCAGAACCTCCAGAGTCACACCCATCTTTTCTGCGACTTCTTTCTGTGGTTTTTCCAAAACATATGTAATCGTAACGGCATCATACCATCTTGGACTCTTCGCATACAATGCTTCAAATATTTTCTCTTTCAACTTCATGTACTGCCGCTCCTTCATCTTTCTCAAGAATATATCCTCTGGATTCTCCGCGATCTCAGCAGAATCTGCTTCCTCTCCGCCAATGAAATCCTCTACCAGATATTCCCGTTCCAGGTCTCTATTCCGATTCAACGCCATATATTTGGTTGTCAGAATCAGCCATCCTCTGGCCGCTTCCGGGTTAATATTTTCTCTGTTCACATACAGTTTCAGAAAAACAGTCTGTGAGATTTCTTCTGCTTCATGGTGATTCCCAGAGTACTTTACAGCCGTTTTGTATACGATTTCCGCATTTGTTTTATAAATTTTATCAAAATCTGTATTCCCTCTTAGTTCCATCTCCATTTGCCTATCTTTTGTTTCCGTATCCATTCTACCATCTCATCTTAGCCAGTAATTCCTCTTTATCTTCGTCTGCTAACTCACCCATCTTCCATCCAAGTCCAACGCCATCGTCCTTATACCTTGGAATCATATGCAGGTGAAAATGAAACACCGTCTGTCCTGCAGCCTCTCCGTTATTCTGTACAATATTATAGCCGTCACATCCAAGGATTTCCGTAAGCTTCGTGATCATCTTCTTTGCCAGAACCAGCACCTTTGCCGCTAACTCATCATCCAGCTCATAAAGATTCGCATAATGTTCCTTTGGGATGATCAGCGCATGCCCCTTCGCCGCCGGGCTGGCATCCAGGATCACCCGGAAATCTTCATCCTCATACAATGTAGCCGTAGGAATCTCTCCATTAGCAAGTTTACAAAATATACAATTTTCACTTTTCATATCTCTCTTCCTCCCTGAAAAAAATAATTGATTATTTTCACCGCCAATGCTAAACTGATACATCAGAAAGGGCGGTAATTACTATGTTCTCAACGACAGACTATGACAAACTACGACTTATTATGGAAGAAAGTCCCGAGAAAAAAGAACTTCTCACAAGACTTCTGGAATCTCATCGGATGGAAGTCAGTACCATCAGCCATGAAATCCGTAATCCACTGACACTTGTATACAGTACGCTCCAATTGATCGAAGCACAGCATCCGGAAGTCCGCTCTATCCGTCACTGGGACTCCATGCGCCAAGATATCGAATATATGAACCAATTACTGGCAGAACTCTCTTCTTACAATAACGGGGAGAAGCTGACTCTTACAAGTTCTGACACAACCGTATTCCTCAGAACACTCGTATTATCCTTCGCTTCTTCTCTTATGGATACCGAGATTGAATTCACCTCCAGGATCGCACCGAACCTTCCGGCGCTCCTTATAGATTCTGTCAAGATCCGCCAGACACTTCTGAATCTCCTGCGCAATGCACAGGATGCGGTCTCTTCCTGTACGGATTCACAGAATGCAGTCTCTTCCCCCGGAGACTCCTATCATCCTTCAATCCGTCTGGACGCAGAATATAAGGGCCATGCGGTCACTATCTCGATTACCGATAACGGTGTTGGAATCGATGCCGGAGAACTGACATCCATCTTCGATCCCTTTGTCACTCACAAAAAAGGCGGAACCGGCCTTGGACTTGCCATTGCCAAACGGATCGTCTCGGCTCACGGCGGCTCCATCCATGCCGAATCAACGCCCGGCGAAGGCTCTTCCTTTATGATCACTCTTCCGGTACAGCAGGACGCTTAACACAAATCCAGTCATCAGCCCTCCAATATGTGCCATATTGTCCACGCCGCCGCTGGTTATTCCATAATAGAGGCTGATAACGATCATAAATAAGATCCCCTTACCGGAAATATCCCTGATTCGTCCTCTGTTACGCATTACTACATATAACAATGCACCGATAACCCCAAAAATCGCGCCGGATGCACCGGCTGATACAGCATACTCTCCTGTCCAGACATCATAAACTGCAGACAGGAGATTGCCTCCCAGACCGCTCAAGATATAGATAAGCAGAAAACGGAACTTACCGATCTCTATCTCCAGGTTCCATCCGATCACAGCCAAAGTGATCATATTATTCATCAGATGCTCAAAACCAAAGTGAAGAAACATACTGGATAAAAAACGGTAATATTCTCCTTCCTCCTGGATCATCGGAACAAACATTGCACCATGATCTAACAGGAACCTTCCATCCTCCGTCATTCCCTGGCTGGTAAGTAAAAAGAACACGATCACATTGGTCGCTGCCAGTATAACGGTACAGGGTGCCTCTACTCTTCTATTATTCATGTGTGATACAGTCGCTTTCTGGTATATTTTTTTGTTTCTTTTGTCAGTATACCATATTTACTTAGATATAGTAACCGGCATTTGTTATATTTTACCATTCTTCTTAGATATCCACAATCTGATTCCTATAAAATTGTATCTTCTTTAACAAATTCTGTCCAGAAATAGTTGCGACTCGAAACAAAATCAAAACAAACGGCCTATAATTCTTCTTCCTCAATATGCAATCCATCCCAGTCTCCCCATTTTGGCTTTCTGCGTTTGCCAAGAAGATGCTTCACCGGAGTCCAAGTCCAGAAGTTCCCTGTCTCCCGCATAACAGCTCCTTCCCATTTCTGTTCCTGGTTCAGGTCATATCCGCTCCCGGCTTCCAGTTCTTCCTCATCTGCCGCTTCATCTGCCTCTGCCGGCTTCTGCAGACATTCCGCCGTAAGCTTTTCCAGGCTGTAGTTTTCCTCCATCGTCCTTTTATGTAGCAGGAATATCATCTCAATGCCTTCCTGGTCCTGATAATCCGCCTGCTTGACAAAATACTCCGTAAGCCCATGAAACTCCTCCCACAAGTCTTGCTGTGCCGGCGGATAGTAGCAGAAGAAATACCTGTCGTTCTCGTAGAAGATATATTCCGGGCTGAGCAGGATACAGTGAATGTTCAACAAAAAAGTTTCCACTTCCTTCACCACCATTCTCATATCCCTGAGAAACATTTTTATGTCTTGTGAGCTTATTTTACTTCTTTCATACATTGCTTTCATCGATATCTTCCCGCTGACATCATAATCATAATAACTGCTTTCATTCATTCCTCTGCCTCCAGTCTTAAGCAGCCCTTCCAGATTATTCGCCTTCAGCATCCGCATCTGATAATCTTCTCTGTAGAATACTTTCTCCTCAATAGTGATCTTACGCTCCAATCCTACTCCTTCTTTCCCTTCCATCTTCTCAGGTCCCTGATGGTTTTCTCCGGCTCTGTGACCGAAGCTCTCTTCATGACAGACACCCTCATATATCTCCGTGACGCATCCGCCGTCACTTCGATCTCGTCTTTGCTGATTCTGACTGCCGCACGGGGTCTGGCGAATAATATGCACTTATTCCCTGTGCGTTGATGGAACAGGCTTTCCAGTTCCCCTTCCTTCACACCATCCTTCTCCCGAGCCTTCACACTTCCGACAACGGCAGTCTCATATGCCGCGCCAGACAATATGTTCTTATCGTGATAATAGAAGACTGCCAGTATACAGCTCATGATCAGGAATAGTATCATGGGTATGAGAAACGACATCTCTACCGTGATACTCCCCTGCAGTTCATATCTCTTCATCCTCTCCACCCTCTTCACTCTCTTCCATTCCTTACCGCAGCACACTCATCAAATACCCCGCCGACAGAAACGGGAAGAAGGGAATACTCAGCTTTCTGGACATTTTCTTCACTGTTAACCCGGCAGCGGAGAACACTGCAAGCAGGAAAAAAGCTCCCGCAAGCACCATGAGCAGTTCCCACAGCCCAAGATAGATCCCCAGGATCAGAATCGCCAGGCTGTCCCCATATCCCAGGCTCTCCCCGGTAATTCTGCTGACCAGGAGAAACGACATACCAACTCCTATCCCGCCCAGAATCAATATGATATCTCCTCTTCCAATAAAAATCTGATATCCAACCGCCAGCAAGCTTCCTATAATCAAACACTTTGACGGTATTCTTCTCTTATAAATATCCGCCAGAGACAAGCCTGCCAGCATCCCCATGCAGACTATCCTGCTTACCGTCCACATCTGGAACACGCCCCCTTCCCAACCACTTCCGACATCGGAACTGCATAAACCGTCCGCTTTAATCCGCTGCAGGACAGGGAGCTGTGATACCTGTCTCCAGAATCTGTAATATATACTCCTCTCTTCCCATGCCCCATGCAGCGTTCACAGGGATAATATTTTCCCCCTCCGTTATTGCGGAGCCCCTCGAGCTCTTCTGGCTGAACCATATGGATCGATAATTCCAAATATGTACAGTGATAATCCTTATGATAGACAAGGCCCGTCTCTGTCACATATACCGTCTTCTCATCATCCTTTTCGAATCCCGGCTTCTCATATCCGACCCACGCCTTTATCCGCATTTTTTCCCGGCATGTGACCGGCGGCACTCCAAACATCGGAATCGGCAGGCGGATCTGATACGTTACTTCCAGTTCTCCGATACCGGTCCGGGAAGACATCCTGGAACCGCCGCACCGTATCCCGCCGCTTCCTCCTTCCACAATACTCCGGTCCAGCCTATTGGCGCCTGCTGCATGGACCACATCATCTTCCAGCCGTGCCGGCAATACAGCCGTGAGCATGTATGCCTCCTCTGCGGCTTCTTTCCCCGCATATTGAAGCCCTGAGCGCACTGCCGTACGAATAGCTGTCATCTCCATCAAATACAGAAGGCTCACCACGGCAAGGAAGAATATGGGTACAGCCATCGCTGCCTCCACTGTGATGCTGCCTTTTCTTGTTCTTCCTTCAGAGACAGATGCAGATATCCTCCCGGTAATGTATGAATAGATAGATTTTGAGGGGAGCTGTTTCTTATTCATCGAACGAATCCTTCTCCTTTCTTTATATTTTTGTCCTATATTTGGATCCTGCTATTTCTTTTGGATTTCTAAGATATCCGGAAGGATATCTGTATCTGTCCCTGTTGATTTACTATCGGTAACCATAATACGTCTTAAAATCATAACGGATTCCTCTTCTTAAGCTGCAGACCGACTTCATCTCTAACCGGCTGACACACAGATCAGCCCGAAAATACATCTGTCCATGTACTTTTCTAAGATTCTGTTCTATGATATCGAGCGCCCGCAGCGCGGCCGTGTCCTTCTTCGTCAGAAACAACAGAATCCGAAGATATTCCGAATAATCCAGCCCATTTTCCGCATCCCGGCCTTCACTATGGTCTTCCTCCGTTCCAAGAGTGAGAAGCTTCGACAATTGAAGCTGCCAGCTCTCTTTTGTTTTGATCAGCGGCACCTTATTTCCCTTCAGCAGCGACCTAAGATCCATCACAGACTCTCCGTAAGCCCAGGCCAGGAGAATCCCCTGCGCAGCGGCTTCCGTAATCGCCGGTACTGCTAACAGCGTACACAGGGTAAGCGCCATGGATTCTGCCTCTGCTCTCATCTCACTGTCCGTCTGGATATACGTATAGTTTGGAACAAACCGCATAAGCAACAGCTTCTTTACAACCGACTCCAGATTCTCCCGGTCGCTGCCCTTTCCCGCCAGAATATACTCCACTTCATACATAACCGGACGCAGTCCGTCCGCATCCAGGGAAGCCGCATCCGGGGATGCACCTGGAGTATTGTCTGTAAATCTGGTAAAATGCTCCAGAAGATATTCCCCCAGAATCAGAGAAGACAGATTCCCGTTCTCTTCCCCGACATCCGCAAATTCCCCGTATCCTGTATTTCGTTCTCTTGCCGACAACAATTCCTGACTGTCCACCCGTTTCTCCGATACTGTCCTATCCTTTGGCACTACCAGTGACAATATCGGTGATTTCTTTAACTGCCCTGCATATGCGATAGGGTTTCCTTCGTCAGGCAATTCTCCGTCCTGTTCACTTAGCAGCTCATCCAGGCGATCCTGGCACGCCTGGTCTTCCCGGGCATACGACTCTGCCTTCTCTTCCTGCTGCCCCCACACAGATGTCATTCCCAGCATATCCTTCATCACATTCAGCCCGTACTTATGCTCCATGTATGCCGAGATCTGGCCACAGAACCCAAGACACCCCCGGTCCGTAAGGAACTGGATCCGCTCCAGTTCATGCTCCATGCTTCCGGCGCCGTAATATGTCAGTCTGTCTATAATATTCTGCTCCCCATACTGCCCCGTCTCATAGCTGCCGTCCAATGCAAATATATCATACTCCTCCAGAAGCTCCTTCTGATACTCCGCAAAGACACTTTCCATTGCCCGGTCCGTATCGGCTCTCCGATAATTCTTGGCCAACTGGATAGACGCGCTCTCCATGATTCCCCCGATAAAGGCAACCAACAGAATAAAGATCAGGCTCAGAAATGCCGTCACCTCTCCCCTGCACATTCCGCATTTACCGCATACTTGTATCAGATACCTGCACTCTCGCTTACGATCTTGCTGAAAATATTCTGCACCAGACTGGTAAGCTGAGATTTGAAGATAATAACCAATCCGATCAACACAACCAGGATCAATATGACCTCTACCACACCGACTCCGTCTTCCTCTTTTAACTTCTTCAACACATACCCCATTCTCCACATATCATAACCTCCTTTATATCTGCACCGACAGAAATGCCGGTACGATCACGATCACCAGGACGATCGCAAGCATCAGGAACATGGGCAGCAGCAGCTTCGTTCCCGCTTCCTCTCCAAGCCTTCTTGCCCTGGCTTTTCGTTCCTCAAAAGCCTGAATCGCTTCCAGCTTAAGCATCTGTGTCAGCCCCTTCGTCCCTTTTCTTAAGTTCTGCGACAGCAGCGCCCCAAATCTTACATAGACCTGCACATCACAGCGCTTTCCAAAATTCTCATAACTTTCTGGTTCCGTGACACCGCTCTCCATCTCATAACAGGTACGCTTCATCTCCTCATATGCATACCTTTCTCCCCGCGTTCCCTTCTGCCGTTCATAATCCTCCACTACCTTTTTCCAGGCGCGTTTGGCAGTCATCCCAGCCCCAAGGAAAAGCGTCATCTTGTTCACGATCTCCGGATAATCCAGGAGCATCTGCTGCTTTCTCTCTTCTCTCGCCTTTCCTCTGTTCTGAATCTCTAACGCATATAACAGAATTCCAATCAACACAGCCATAACTATCAGCACCAGTCCGCGGCGGTCCATTCTCTGATAGTAGGCGGCTTCCTTGCCTAAGAGCGTGTCTGGAAGCTGGAACTCCCTCTGTACCCGGCTCTCTTCTTCTATCTTCCGGAGCTCTCCTGCCGCCTGTTCTCTGCGCTTCTCCTCTTCCTCCAATGTCCTGGGGAAAATATTCGCAGTACACTGGTACAATGCCTGTTCTTCCTCATTCTCACTGTAGGTAAGAACGGCGCTTAAGGTAACCAGGGTTCCTTCCTCCTTCAGCGCATCTTCCTGTATCTCGCCCCTGATATTCATCACATCATAGCGGTCAAGCTCCCAGGCGATCATAACCGGCTCGCCCGGAACCTCCGACAATAGATTCATATCCTTCTCAACCCTGTCAAGGCTTCTGTTTTCTCCCAGAATCAGCTTCTCCATGTGCCGGATGACTCTTTGAAATAATTCCTGGATCTCCTCTGTACTATACTGCTGTTCTGCCACCTGGATCTCTGCGGGGAATCTTACTTCTCCTCCCTCTATCGATACCTCCAGCTCTTCTGTTCTGCTTCCCTGTCCATATGTATTTCTCTGAATACTCCCATCTGTTTCCCTCACTGAGCGCAGATAATCTGCCGCCAGAAGAAAGATTCCGCCTGCCAGCAGGACGCCCACTGCCAACACCTTCACACTTCGATCCTTATCATCCTTACACCAAGATAATAAGCGCCCATATAGATTGCCAAACATACCGTCATCACCCCTATTCCAAGGATATTCCCATATAAGCAGTCCATGAATTCCGGGAAGCTTAGAGACATATACCCAATGATCGCATAAGGAACCGCCGACATTACCCGGAACTCATACCTCTTGGATGCAAGTATCGTGTCGATCTCCCGCTTCACATCAATCTTATCTCCGATCTGCCTGACCGTATCCTGTATGATCGCGATCATATTGCCGCCGCTTCTCTTGGCCGCCGCAAATACTGTCACAAAGTTCTGAACATCCTCTGTCTGTGTGCGCTCCCCGAATTCCTCCAGAATCTGCTCCAAAGGCACATGGATCTGAAGCTGCCGCGTTATGATCAACAACTCCTTAGAGATCCTTACTCCTTCCGGATAGATCAGCCGAAGTTCCTTCTGCGCTTCCTTGAACGCATTTTCTACCGAATAACCCGTATTCAGCGCAGAAGACACCGCCTGTATCGCTTCCTTGAACTGCATCTGAAATTCCGTCTCCTTCTTCTTGATCCCCTCTGCTTCCATCATCCGCAGATGCCAGATCAGCAATGGAATCAACGGAATGGCCATCAGTAAAGACCGGTAATACAGCCACGCCGTAATCATCGTCAAGCCCGCCGCTTTTGCCGCATACCACAGATACTCTTTCTTCGTCACATCCTGCTGCCAGCAATTCTTCCTGTCACGCGTCACACCCCGCCGCCCAGAGCTTCCCCCGGTGCGTGATCTCGCCATATTTTCTCCATTCTCCCTGTATCTTCCCATCCTGTTCCCCTGTCTCTATGAATTTATACAGTGTCTTAAGCCGGATCTCGCCGTCCTCATATCCCAATATCTCCGATGCCTCAAGCACCTTCCGGCTCCTGTCCCTCAACCTTCCCAGATGAACGATCAGATCAATCCCAGAGGCAATCTGTCTCTGGATAGCCGGGAGCGGCAAGTCCATTCCCATCAAGACCATTGTTTCCAGCCTGCTCAGCATATCCCGCGGACTGTTGGCATGACCGGTGCTTAAGGAACCGTCATGGCCCGTGTTCAGAGCTTGCAGCATGTCTATCGCCTCCTCGCCGCGCACTTCTCCTACCACGATCCGATCCGGCCGCATCCGAAGCGCCGACCGGATCAGATCACGGATCGTAACCGAACCCGTCCCTTCCACATTCGCATTCCTTGCCTCCAGCCTTACCAGATTCGGTACATCCTGAATCTTAAGCTCGGCATTGTCCTCTATAGTTATGATCCTCTCTGTCTTTGGGATATACTGTGACAGCGCATTTAAGAAGGTGGTCTTCCCTGATCCTGTCCCGCCGCTTATGAAAATGTTATAGCCTGCCGCCACCAGACCGGCGAGAAATCCCGACACCTCCGCACTGACAGAATTCCAGGATATCAACTGTTCCATGGTAATTGCCTCTTTGGAGAATTTGCGGATCGTAACGATCGGCCCGTCCAATGCTATCGGATCCAAGACCACATTGACTCTGGAGCCGTCCTGAAGCCTGGCATCAACGATCGGCGAAGCCTCGTTTACCAGACGGTTTGACCCTGCAGCGATCTGTTGGACCACATCTTCCAGCTTGTCCTTGGACAGGAACCTCTTACCCGACTGCAGGATCCTGCCGTTTCTTTCATAGAATATATTCTGCGTTCCATTGATCATAATCTCTGTGATCGTCTCATCCTCCAGGAATTCCTGAAGAAGATCAAGCTTCCGGAATGCATTGAACAGCTCCCGGCCCAGTATGGTCTTCTCGTCAAGAGACAGATATTCCTCCTCCGACGCTTCCTTAAGAACATGATAGATCAACTGCGTCAGTTCCTCGTCTTCAATCTCTCTTGTCATATCCAGTCTCTCCAGTATCCTGGCATGG
>CANDQP010000014.1 GCA_947388185.1 uncultured Dorea sp.
TGAACCGCATTTTAAGACGGATTTTAATATTGATCTTCTGTGTTCTATGAATTATATCTGCCATCTGTTCGTGGTGAGCAGGAAGATCATGGATCAGGTGGGAATGCTTCGAAGCGAATTCGACGGGGCGCAGGATTATGATTTTGTCCTGAGAAGCGTGGAGGCGGCCGGATCTGTGCATCATATTCCGAAGGTATTGTATCACTGGCGGGCGCATAAGGATTCCACGTCAGAGAATCCGCAGAGCAAGATGTATGCATTTGAGGCGGGTAAGAGAGCGGTGCAGGCGCATTACGACAGGATCGGAATTGCGGCGAAGGTACATCAGGGAGAATATCTGGGACTTTATAAGACCGAGCATATCTTAAAGGAGCATCCGCTGATCTCTCTGATCATACCGAACAAGGACCATATCGAGGATCTGGACAAATGCATCAGTTCTATCGATCAGAAGAGCACATACGACAATTACGAGTATATTATCGTAGAGAATAACAGTGAGAATGAAGAGACCTTCCGCTACTATAAGGATCTTGAGAAGGAGAACCCAAGAGTTCATGTGGTATGCTGGGAAGGAGAGTTCAACTATTCTGCCATTAATAATTACGGTGCCAAGTTCGCAAAGGGCGAGTACCTGCTGCTTTTGAACAACGACACGGAGATCATTAACGGAAGCTGCTTGGAGGAGATGATTGGGTATTGTATGCATGACAATGTAGGCGCTGTGGGAGCAAGGCTTTACTACAGCGACGAGACCATACAGCATGCCGGGGTGATCGTCGGCTTCGGCGGAATCGCGGGCCATGCATTTATCGGGCTGCCGCGCAGCGCCAACGGTTATTTCTCGAGGATCATCTGTGCACAGGATATGAGCGCTGTCACGGCGGCGTGTATGATGGTGAAGAAGAGTGTCTTCGAGGAAGTGGGCGGCTTAAGTACGGAATTACAGGTAGCGTTCAACGATATTGACCTGTGTATGAAGATCCGTGAAGCAGGATACTTGATCGTATATAATCCGTATGCGGAATTATATCATTATGAATCAAAATCAAGAGGCCTTGAGAATACGAAAGAGAAGGTAGACAGATTCAACGGAGAGATCGCTACGTTTGCTCAGAAATGGCCTGAGATATTGAAGAATGGAGATCCATATTACAATCCGAACCTGTCTTTGGAAAGATGTGATTTTAGTTTAAAATAGATGAGGATTGGAGATAGGAAATATGCGTGATAGAAGAACGAAAGTTTGTAGGTGGGGGATGTATGCAGCTGGTGCGTTGCTGCTGGCTCTGGTGGCGGGAATATATGCATTTTGGCTGGAAGGTGTCGCGGATGCGTCCAGAGCAGGGAATATGCTGTTCTACGTCAGGAGGGCATGCGTCTCCAAAAAGGTCTGCCTTCTTGCCGTTCTTCTGTTTGCGATATTTCTGTTATATGATCATTACGGTGCAAGGTTCGTGTCGTTCCTGTATGCCTGGAGATTTGCCATAGCGGCGGCCTTGTTCGTATTGTGTGTGGTCTGTGAGCTGAACGGTTCATCCATCGGTGTGTGGCAGGCGTATATGGGAGGAACAGATACGGGAACGCTTCTTGGGGCTGCAAGGCCGATCCGTTCGGATGAATGGGCGGTCTCAACGCCTATGATGCTGTCCCAGTACCGCAACGCAGCCGGTGCATTTCCCTATTACAGTGATACGGTCCGGGGGGCTGCGACCGATATGTTCATGGTCTATGGGCAGCCTGTCAGGGATATTGCAATGATCTTCAAACCCTTCTATTGGGGGTATCTTTTTCTGCCGGTCGGAATGGGTCTGGCTTTTTTCTGGTATGGCAGATGGATTGCGCTGTTTCTGGTATCCTTTGAGATGGGTATGCTTCTGTCCGGAGGGGATAAGCGGCTGGCTGTGTCCGGTGCTTTCCTTGTTGCTTTTGCCCCTGTGGTCCAGTGGTGGTTCGCGATCAACGGACTTGTAGAGATGCTGGTCTTTGGGCAGTTGTCGGTACTGCTTCTGCAGAAATACATGACAGATACAAGGACATGGGTTCGGGGGATTTGTGCGTCGGTGATTGCAGTCTGCGCGGGCGGATTTATCTTGATACTGTATCCGGCGTGGCAGTTCCCCATGGCATATGTGATCCTGGGTCTGGGAATCTGGGTGATCCTTGAGAATTACCGGGGATTTAAGATGAACATGGGAGATGTCTTATGCCTTGCGGCGGTTCTTGCAGTTTTTGCCGGAATCATGCTCCACGTTTGGAACAACTCTAAGGAGACCATTGAACTGGTCCTGAATACGGCTTATCCGGGGAAACGGCTGGATACGGGCGGAGGGATCGGTCTTGAGTTCTTCAATTATGCTTCCAATATCTGGTATGCGCTTTTGGGAGAGGGAACAGGCGCGAATGCATGTGAGAGCGCACAGTTTATAGATTTCTTCCCGCTGTGCTATATCATTCCGCTGTATGTTGCGGTAAAGAAAAGGGATAAGCTGATAGGGATCCTGCTTTGTGTGGATGTATTCCTCCTGATCTGGTGTATCGCCGGATTCCCGGCGATGCTTGCGAAGGTGACGCTCATGAGTTATTCGACCGCGCCAAGAGCTTTCGTGATACTGGGATTCGTCAATATACTGATGCTGATCCGCGGCGTATCCCTGTTGGAATGGAGCTGTCCGGCGGCAGTCGGCGGAGCGTTAGCCGTGATCGGCGGATACGCTGTTGTTAAGATCGGCAGCCTTATTAACGAGGACTTCTATCCGGAAGCGGGATATTATATCTTTACTGTTGTGTTGTGGATTTTGATGTTCTACCTGCTGATTCGGTATCATGACAATAGATGCAGGAAGTTTTTCGGAGTTCTCTGTATGGGTGTGATGATATTGGCGGGGGCGCTGGTTAATCCGGTAAGACGCGGAGTGGACAATATCTATGATACCGAGCTGGTTCAGACCATAGAAGAAGTACACGGGCAGGAACCAGAGGCGCTGTGGGCTGTGGAAGGGTTAGGTTTTCCCTGCATCAATATAGGGATCATGGCGGGGGCGCCAACGGTCAATTCGACGAATGTGTACCCGAACCTTAAGAGGTGGGAAGCATTGGATCCGGACGGTGTCAATGCAAAGATATATAACCGGTATGCGCATATTGCAGTTTCTTTGAAGGAGAGCGGGAAACCCGAATTTCTTCTGAACCAGCCGGATGTATTTACCGTATCATTGACGGCGGAGGATTTGAAGAAGTTGGGGGTTTCATATTTAATATCAGGCAGGGACAAATTAAATCTTATAAAAGTAAAAAATGTTGGCAATTATTATATATATAGGATAGAATAGGAGTAGAGGAAGAAGAGCTTTGAGATTATCGGAGAGAAAGAAACAGAGAAGGCAGAGACAGTTGATCATGCGATTCCTGCTTTTCGCGACGCTTTTTCGTCTGTTTTTGTTCTGGCAGACGCCGTTATCTTATTGGACAGAACAGGTATATGACGACCAATTGATGTATCATTATGCAGATAGCCTGGCGGATTTTCAGTGGTTGGGGGATTATTCCCATCTGACGTTGGTGAAGAGTGTATCTTATCCTCTGTTTGCAGCGTTCTGGCATATTATCAGGGTACCGTATTCCGTTGCTATAGGTCTCTTATGTATTGTGTCTTCTGCGGTGTTTGTTAAGTCTGTCTACAGACTGATTCCTCATATAGAGTGGAAAGCGGCGATCTATTTGCTGCTTCTCTATTCACCGATCGGATTTAAGGAATTGGTGGTGCAGAGGACCTATCAGATGGCGCTGGTTCCATATGCGGTAATATTGGTTTTTTCCTGTATGATCGCGCTCTTTCTTGGAAGAGATGATGAGAGCCGACTTCGCAGATGGGGGATCGGCGGTGCAGTTTGTCTGCCGTTCTTCTATTATATAAGGGACGATTCCATATGGATTATGCCTTTTGTGTCTGTGGTGACAGCAGTGACTCTTGCCTGCCTGATCTGGGAGAACAGGCAGATTACAAGGCAGATAATAAGAAAGACCGTATGGATTCTGCTGCCGGTCGTCTCGCTTGGTATCGTTACACTGGGAATCTGTACCATGAATTTTATTTATTATGGTGAATTTGCTGCAAGTGAGAGAACAGGATCAGAATTCGCGGAATTGATGGACTGTCTGTATAAGATAGAAGACAAAGACGCCTCCCCGGATGTATGGTGTTCCAATGACGCTATCGCAGATGCGATCCGTGTTAGCCCTTCGCTTCGTTCCATCAAGGAAGAGATCCTTGGTCAGGAAGCCAATTGGAGCCAGGGGAAGAATAAGGATATGAAGGGCGATATGCCTATGTGGGTTATGCGCTGTGCCCTCAGCGATGCGGGATATTTTAAGAGCAGCGCGAAGATGAGAACTTTCTGCGGCAAGGCTGTGGAGGAATTGGATGAAGCTTTTGAGAGCGGCGCTTTGAAAGAAGATGGATTAATCCACTTAAGCAGTGTAGAGGTACAGGAGGAATATATAGAGAACGGCAAATACTGGAAGGATTTCTGGAAATATTTTACAGGCGTTATGAACTATAAGGGACCGGCGGTCAAACTCTGCAAAATGGGTATCAGTACGGGAAAGGCTGATGTGATCAGGGAGTGGGAAGATTTCTTCTACAGCGATACTACTTATCCTGCGAAGTATGCAAGGACAGATAAGGCTATGGATACTTCTTTTGGACTGACGGACCGTTTGGTCCAGGTATCTGTGACAGTTATCCATGCGCTCTACAGGATATTGAGTGTGATCGTCAATATCGCGGCCATAGCTGGGCTTATATACATTACGGCGGCGCTTTTCCATGACAGAAGGCATATAGAGATGTGGCTGTGTATCATGGGGATGCTGTTGTCTGCGGTTCTGTTGGTGACAGCCGTTGTGTTGTTCAGCAGTTGGTTTGACGCAACGATGGAACCCTCCGTCTATATGTATCTGGCTGGTGCATATCCTCTGCTTCAGATCGCGAAGTATCTGGTCATATATCAGAGCATCAGACTGATGGCGCACCAGAGAATTTTAGAAAAGACCTTGAATGACAGAATAAGGAGAATATAGTATAATGGATAAAGTTGCAGTGTTAATACCCTGCTATAATGAGAGTATTACGATAGAGAAGGTTGTAAGAGATTACAGGCGTGTGCTGCCGGAAGCGGTCATCTATGTGTATGACAATAATTCCAACGACGGGACAGACCGGATCGCAAGGGATGCCGGTGCGATTGTCAGATATGAGTACCGGCAGGGCAAGGGAAATGTGATCAGGAGTATGTTCCGGGATATTGAGGCACAGTGCTATCTGATGATCGACGGAGACGATACTTATCCGGCGGAGGATGCCCCTCAGATGATCGACCTGGTTCTTAACAAGGGAGTGGATATGGTGATCGGCGACCGATTGTCTTCCACTTATTTTACAGAGAATAAGCGGCCTTTTCACAATTCAGGGAATCTTGTTGTGAGAGGCCTGATCAATAGACTGTTCAGGAGCAATGTCAAGGACATTATGACAGGTTACCGTGCGTTCAGCCGGCTCTTTGTCAAGAGTTTTCCGGTTCTGTCCAAAGGCTTTGAGATTGAGACGGAGATGACTATCCATGCGCTGGATAAGAATTTCCTGCTTGAGGAGGTTCCGGTTTCTTACAGGGACAGGCCTACGGGAAGTGAATCTAAGCTCAACACGGTAAGCGACGGCGTCAAGGTGCTGAAGACGATCATGAATCTGTTCCGGGATTACAAGCCGTTGTTGTTTTTTACGACTTTGTCCGTGATCTGTGTCATTGGCGCACTGGCATTATTCATTCCGGTGCTTCTGGAGTATTTTGCCACCGGCCTGGTTCTTCGCTTTCCGACTCTCATTGTGTCGGGTGTGCTTGCAACGATCGGGATTCTGCTGTGGATCTGCGGTCTGATCCTGCATGTTACGGTGAAGAAGCACCGGCAGTTGTATGAGATTTTGCTGAATCAGATTAGTATAGGAAGATAGACGAAAGGAGGAGTTTTTTCAAGGGGATTAGAAGGGGAAGACAAGAAAGGAGATTGAGTTATGCGGGGAAGAATGACAAGATTATTAAAAGGAGCGGGCGTGTATGTACTGTTGCTTGCATTGCTTGGTACGAACGTCTGGGCGGTTGAGGAGCCTGGGAACGCTACGGTGCAGCTGACGGAAGATGGGATATCCTTTGGTACGGGCAGCACGTCCGATCCTGGAGAACAGGAGCCGCAGGAGACGCCTGTGGTTTCGGACGGACAGGAAGGTACGGCAGGAGATACGGCGGGTGATCCGGCAGAACCGGATGCCGAGAACCAGACGGAACCGGAGACCGAAGATCCGGATGCCGGAATCATGGCATTGGATGAAGCACGTCTGAGAGATGCCGGCCAGATCAGAGTCACGGATTATAACAGCGGGAAGGGTACCTTCCGGGTTGTGATCTCAGGTGTGGATGCCAGCCAGGTGAAAGAGATCCTTGTGCCGGTCTGGAGTGTGGTGAACGGTCAGGACGATATCGTATGGTATCCGGCGCAAATGAGCAGTAACGGCGTCTATTATACGGATGTAGATCTTAAGAATCATAAGTATTCTACGGGAACCTATAATATTCATGTGTACGTTACGGATAAGGCCGGCAAGCAGTATTATCTGGGCTCCGAGACCCAGGACGTGGAGCTTAACAAGGGTAAGCTTACTGTAACGAAGAACAATGAGAGAGACTTTACCGTTGAGCTTACGGGCATCGAGATTCCGGGAGCGAAGAATATCCAGTTCCCAACCTGGAGTGTGGTGAACGGTCAGGATGATATCAAGTGGTATACACTTCCGAACAATGGGAGCAATACATACCGATACAAGATCTCTGTTATGGATCACACAGGACTTGGCAAGTATAATGTGCATGCATATGCACAGATGCCGGATGGTTCCATGATCTTCCTTGGCTCTGCCGGATTCGAGACAGAAGCGCCGTCAGGCGGAAGCGTTGAGGCTTCCGTGGGCAGTAATTCCGGCGGACAGTTCCAGGTGAAGGTATCGGGTATCAAGAATGTCGGATTGATCAGGCAGGTTCAGGTTCCGATCTGGTCAGATCCGGGACAGAAGGATATCGTATGGTATACCGCGGACCGTAACTCTAACGGCGATTATATTGTGAATGCCAACATCGCGAACCACAAGTATAACTGTGGGAAATATACGATCCATGCGTACATGACGGATGTGACGGGCGCGCTGAATTTCGTAGGCGCTACAAGCTGTGAACTGAAGCCGGGATACCAGTCTCTTAGCGCGGCGGATATCAGCGGTACAGAATCCACCTATCGGATCACGCTGTCAGGCCTGGTAGTTCCGGGCGGAGAGAAGGGTGTCAGGTTCGCCGTATGGGGCGCTGCAAATGGTCAGAATGATATCAGATGGTACAGTGCATCCGGTAAGAACGGCAGTTATTCCTGTGATGTGCAGGTTGCGAATCATGGAGAATTCGGGAAATATATTGTACATGGATATTATGAGACGGCAGACGGCAGCCTTCATTTCACAGGGGCGACCGGATTCGACGTGACGAAGAGACCAATGGCGGCACGTGTACAGATCGGTAATATCAACCGTACGGCAGGTACCTTCCAGGTAACGGTCAGCGGTGTGACCGCGGTGTCAGGAGTGAATAAGGTGCAGATCCCGGTTTGGTGTGCCAGCAATCAGAGCGATATCGCATGGTATACGGCAGGAAGGATTTCAGAAGGCGTATACGCTGCGAATGTAAGGGTTGCAGATCATGCTCATCATTTTGGAAACTACACGGCTCATGTATATGTGACGGCGAACAATGGGGCGCAGACCTGTGTAGGCGGTGCGACAGCCAATATATCACCGCTTAACTATGTCTATAATATGCCGATCAATTCTACACAGTATGAAGTCGGCATCATGGGTGCATCGGGTAACAGGGTGCAGTTCCCGACATGGAGCAATACCAACGGTCAGGATGATCTCGTGTGGTACGAGGGTGTGAACAGAGGAAACGGCAAGTGGAATGCAGTCGTGGACAGTTCAAGGCACAACAGCGGAGGCGCATACACGACTCATGCATATGTCTATTCCGGGAATTCTATGAATGGATTCGGCAAGACCTCTTACTCTCTGTACAAGGTACCGACCCAGCAGGGTCAGATGTTGAATCGGGCGAACCTGTACAGCAGCCCGACGCCGTATCTGTTGATGGTGAACCGGAGCACTCATAAGGTGGGTGTCTTCCAGAGAGGCGCAGGCGGCTGGGAGTTCCTCCATTACTGGGACTGCGGTGACGGTGCACCGGGTACGCCTACGGTAGAGGGAGTCTTCTCCGTGGGAAGCAAGGGATATTATTTTGATTCCGGAGCGGCGAGATGCTACTGGTATACACAGTTCAGAGGGAATTATCTGTTCCACTCCGTGCTGTATAACAAGAACGGAACCTTGCAGGACGGAAGGGTCGGCATGGCGTTGTCACATGGCTGTGTCAGACTTCTGATCGAGAATGCGAAGTGGATCTATGATACGATTCCGGGCGGAACGACGGTTGTAGTATACCATTAAGACCCAGATGAGGTAATATATGAAGAGAGTGATTACGTATGGCACGTTTGATTTGATTCATTACGGACATATTAATCTGTTAGAAAGAGCCAGGCGATTAGGGGATTACCTGATCGTCGGGCTCTCTACAAATGAATTCAATGCCATCAAGAATAAGAAATGTTACTTCTCTTATGAGGAGAGAAAGCGGCTTTTAGAGGCGATCCGGTATGTTGATCTGGTCATTCCGGAGGAAGCGTGGGAGCAGAAGGCAAGTGATATCAAGTTATACCAGATCGATACATTTGTAATAGGGGATGACTGGGAGGGCAAGTTCGATGAATTAAAGAGCCTGTGTGAAGTCGTCTATCTGAATCGGACACCTGAGGTTTCGACAACAAAGATCAAGAGTGAACTAAAGATATTTTGAGAGGAATAAACAGAATGGGGCAATTTGTTGATAAGAAGTTGATGGTGTTTGGGTCGACACCGGATAATTCGAGAGCGTTATGGGAATATGTCACGAAGAATACCGATTATGACACATTTTGGGTCATACAGGACAGAAAGATGCTGGAGGCATTAAGAGAGAAGGGTGTCGCCTGCGGCTTGGAGGGCGAAGAGACGACGGAGCTGATGATAGACAGGGCACGTTTTCTGATCACGTCCTCTTTTCAATTTGCGGACCGGAAGAGACCGGATCAGATTCATGTTGCGGCATGGCATGGCTTCCCGCTCAAATTGATCGGATTCTTTGACAGTGCGGCTGCGGATTCCGATGATTTCCGGCTGCTGAAGACCATCACGACACAGACCGATCTTATTACGGCTCCTTCGAGGCTGTCGCAGCTTACGATAAGCGGCATGTTTGCAGTAGATCCTCGTAAGGTTAAGGAGACCGGTTATCCGAGAAATGATATGATGTTCTGGTCTGACGGCAAAGAAGAGCTTAAGAAGCTTACAGACATAGATGTAGAGACGGATAAACTGATCTTCTATCTGCCAACCATGCGCAAGGGCTTGAAGGATGAAGGAGAGCAGTTTGAGAATAATATTTTCAATTATCCGGATTATGATGCGGATCAGATCGATCAGTTTCTGGAGGCGAATCACGCGTACATTTTCGCGAAGGTGCATTTTGCTGATAATGAATTCTTTAAGGGAGAGAATGTGAAGCTTCCGAAGCGAATGATTTTCCTGGATACGGACATACTGAATAAGAATTTCCTGACGATCTATCATGTTATGAATGGATTTGATGCTCTGATCACCGATTATTCGTCGGTGTATGTTGATTTCCTTCTGCTTGATAAGCCGATCATATTCTCCTGCCCTGATCTGGCAAAGTATCAGGCGGACAGAGGATTTATCGTGGATGACCCGAAGCTTCTCATGCCGGGACCTGTGGTCGGCACGCAGGATAAGCTTTTTGAGATATTGGGAGATATCTTGGCGGGTCGGGATGGATTCCGGGAGGTGCGAAAGGAGAAGATGGCATTCTTCCACAGGTATCAGGATGCGGACTCTTCCAGGAGACTGCTTGAGGAGATGGAAAAGGCGGATGAATGCGGGATTGCAGATTCCGGGAAGGATATAGGTTATTCATTCACGGATGTGCTGTCGCCGCTGCACCAGTATATGGGCAAGGCCAGGGCGGAGATCTTCTTCGATACGGGCGATGGATTCTGTGAAGAATCGAAGACGGTTGTGGAATACAAGGCCAGTGACGGAGAACAGCCGGTTGCATTTGTGTTAGATATTCCGGATTCCTGCAGAGCGGTCCGTTTTGATCCGGATGACGACGGAAGATATGGACTCAGGAATCTGATGGTGCTGCTTGACGGCGTACCGGCGGAGTATGAAATCGTTCATGGGTTTAAGTCGGAGGAGGATATCTTTTTCAATGAGAAGGATCCGCAGATCGTGATAGCCCTGGGTGATAAAGCGTATCATAAGGTCCGGATCGAATATGAAAGTATTGATCTGCATTCAGAAGCGGGTAAGATCATATGGCAGATGTACAGGAAGGCAGCCGCGGCAGGCAGAGAAGCGGCAAAAGCCGTTAAGAGATTATCAGAGATCAGCTCATCGCGTTCATGGAAGCTTACGAGACCGCTCAGGGATGCAGGGCAGGCGGTGAAGAAGATACGCACGAAGCGGTAACAGATGAAGTATTACGAAGCAAGAGAAGGGAGTATATGTAGTATGAAGAAGAGACTGTTATTATCAATGTTATTTTTGGCCGGGATTCTCTGTCTGGCCGGATGTGACCAGACGAAAAGTAATGAAGTGAATGCATCGGAACAGGAAGAGAGTGAGACGCCGGGGCAGGGGGATCAGGAGGAAGAAGATCTGGATGACCAGGAGGAAGACAGCCAGGAGGAAGAGGGTCAGGATCAGGAGAAACAGGGATCCGATCAGTCAGAGGCAGACGACAGTGAGCAGCATTCGCCGAATATCACGGTTTATTACAGCAATGAGGATGCGACGGCATTTGATTCTGAAGAGATCCAGATGGGATCTTTCTCAGCGGAGAATATCTTGAATGCTCTGGTTGATAAGGGCGTAGTGACGGCAGATGTTAAGATCCTGTCCCTTGAGGTCAAGGAGACAGACGGAAAGGATTCGATTGAGATCGATTTTAATAATGCATTTGCTTCCTATATCTCCAGTATGGGAACCACAGGGGAATACTATATCATGGGCGGTGTGTGCAACACATTCCTGGATGCATATGAATGCGATCAGATCAAGATCACAGTCGAAGGCGGGACGTTAGAGACCGGGCACGCCGAATATCCGGGTTATATGACCCAATTTTCATAATGAACAAACCGGGATACTATTCATCCGGTAAATTTGCCCGGATGGCGAATGTTACTTTGCGTACGATACGCTACTATGACAAGCAGGATATCTTGAAGCCGTCCTTTGTCAGTGAATCGGGAGCGCGGTTCTATACAGACGAAGACTTTGCAAGGCTTCAGCAGATCTTGCTGCTGAAATATCTGGGATTCTCACTGGATGACATCAGGGAGATGACCATCGATGATGCGGATTATCACTTCATGCTGAATTCCCTGAACATTCAGCTTAAGCTGGTGCGGGATCGGATCGAGCAGATGCAGCTTGTGGAGACAGCGATCATAGATACCTCGGACGCGATACAGAAAGAGCGCACCATCGACTGGAACAAGATGCTGAACCTGATCCATCTGACCGGGATGGAGAAGAGCCTTAAAAACCAGTATCAGAATGCGTCCAATATCTCGGCGCGCATCCATCTGCACAGCCTGTATTCACAGAATCAGCAAGGGTGGTTTCCATGGATCTATGAACAGTTGGAAGTATGTCCGGGGATCCGCATCTTGGAGTTAGGCTGCGGGGACGGAACGCTCTGGGTTGAGAATCTAAAGCATCTGCCGAAAGAGGCGGATATCATACTGTCGGACATCTCGGAGGGGATGTTAAGAGACGCCCGCCGTGCGATCGGTGCGAAGGACGGACGGTTTTCCTACGAGGTGTTCGACTGTCAGCATATTCCCTTTGCGGACGGAAGCTTCGATCTGGTGATCGCCAATCATGTTCTGTTCTATTGTGAGGATATCCGCCGGGTGTGCGGTGAGGTGCGGCGGGTGCTCGGGCCGGACGGAAGATTCCTGTGCAGTGCTTACGGGCAGGATCATATGAAAGAGGTGAGTCTCCTGGTGCAGGGATTCGACGATCGGATCGTGCTGTCGGCGGATAAGCTGTATGATCGGTTCGGGAAGGAGAACGGCGCCGGGATTTTAGAGGAATATTTTCCGGTCTGCCAGTGGAAGACCTACGAAGATCAACTGATCGTTCCGGAGCCGGAGCCTCTGATTTCTTATGTGCTCTCCTGCCATGGCAATCAGGGGCAGTATATTACGGAGCGGTATAAGGAATTCCGATCTTACGTGAAGCGTAAGACTGATAAGGGGTTCCGGATCACGAAGGAGGCGGGAGCGTTCCTGTGCCGGATATGATTATAATTAGTTGAGGTTAGACAAATTTACTTAAATATGGAAAAAGTGCTTGAAGGTGACCTAAGGTCACCATTTATAATGTCTAAAGACGGAATGAAAATGCATAAATATATGAACACTATGAGTAAATGGGTAGCAGTTTAAACTGTAATCACGTCAGGAGGTTTCAAATGAAAGGAATTATATTAGCAGGAG
Organism: uncultured Dorea sp.; assembly: GCA_947388185.1. Classification (GTDB taxonomy): domain Bacteria; phylum Bacillota; class Clostridia; order Lachnospirales; family Lachnospiraceae; genus Sporofaciens. The sequence continues at coordinate 12,778 of CANDQP010000014.1, forward strand.
GGTCCGGCACGCGTCTGTATCCCCTCACCATGGTGACATCCAAGCAGTTGTTGCCGATCTATGATAAACCGATGATCTATTATCCCATGTCGGTGCTGATGAATGCCGGGATCCGGGAGATCCTCATCATCTCCACACCGCAGGATACGCCCAGGTTCAGAGAGCTTCTGGGAGACGGGCATCAGTTCGGTGTTCAGTTGTCCTATGCGGTACAGCCAAGCCCGGACGGACTTGCGCAGGCATTCATTATCGGGGCGGATTTTATCGGAGACGACACGGTTGCCATGGTCTTGGGCGACAATATCTTCGCAGGCCACGGATTGAAGAAACGGCTGAAAGCGGCGGTCAAGAATGCGGAATCCGGAAAAGGCGCAACCGTATTCGGTTATTATGTGGATGATCCGGAGCGCTTCGGAATCGTGGAATTCAACCATGAGGGCAAGGCGATCTCGATCGAGGAGAAGCCGGAGTGCCCCAAGAGTAATTACTGTGTGACAGGGCTGTATTTCTATGATAATCAGGTGGTAGAGTATGCCAGAGATTTGAAGCCAAGTGCCCGGGGCGAGCTTGAGATCACGGATCTGAACCGGGTGTATCTGGAGTCGGAGAAACTGAATGTGGAGCTTCTGGGACAGGGCTTCACCTGGCTTGACACGGGAACCCATGAGAGTCTGGTGGACGCGACGAATTTCGTCAAGACTATGGAGTCCCATCAGCACCGCAAGATCGGCTGCCTGGAGGAGATCGCTTACCTGAACGGATGGATTTCCAAAGAAGAGGTGCTCAAGGTGTACGAGATCCTGAAGAAGAACCAGTATGGCCAATATCTGAAAGACGTCCTGGACGGGAAATATCAGGACGGACTATATTAACAAAGCAGAATGGAGAATGATTATGAATATTATAGTGACCGGCGGAGCCGGATTTATCGGAAGCAACTTTGTATTTCACATGCTTGACAAGTACCCGGATTACAGGATCATCTGTCTGGACTGCCTGACTTATGCGGGGAATCTGTCTACGCTTGAACCGGTGATGGATAATCCGAATTTCAGATTTGTGAAGGAGAGCATCACAGACCGGGAGGCAGTGTACAGATTGTTTGAAGAAGAGCATCCGGATATGGTGGTGAATTTCGCGGCGGAGAGCCATGTGGACCGTTCCATCGAGAACCCGGAGGTGTTCCTGGATACCAATATCAAAGGAACGGCTGTGCTGATGGATGCCTGCAGGAAGTACGGCATCACCCGCTATCACCAGGTATCTACCGACGAGGTGTACGGAGATCTGCCGCTTGACAGGCCGGATCTGTTCTTCACGGAGGAGACGCCGATCCATACCAGCAGTCCATATAGCTCATCCAAGGCGGCGGCGGACTTGTTGGTTCTGGCGTATCACAGGACCTATGGCCTGCCGGTGACCATCAGCAGATGTTCTAATAACTATGGGCCGTATCATTTCCCGGAGAAGCTGATCCCGCTGATGATCGCCAATGCGCTCAATGATAAGCCGCTGCCGGTATACGGGAAGGGTGAGAATGTCCGTGACTGGCTCTATGTGGAGGATCACTGCAAGGCGATCGATCTGATCATCCATAAGGGACGCGTGGGAGAAGTCTATAACATCGGCGGCCACAATGAGATGAAGAATATTGATATCGTCAAGATCATCTGCAAGGAGCTGGGGAAACCGGAGAGCCTGATCACCTATGTAACCGACCGCAAGGGACACGATATGCGTTATGCGATCGATCCGACGAAGATCCACAGCGAGCTTGGATGGCTTCCGGAGACGAAGTTCGCGGACGGGATCAAGAAGACGATCGAGTGGTATCTGAATAATAAAGAGTGGTGGGAGACGATCATCTCCGGCGAGTATCAGAACTATTATGAGAAGATGTATGCAAACCGGTAAACAGGAGGGACCAGCATGAAGATATTAGTGACAGGCGTGGCGGGACAGTTAGGCCATGACGTGATGAATGAGTTGGCAGGACGGGGCTATGAAGGAATCGGCAGTGATATAGCTCCCGGGTACAGCGGGATACAGGACGGGACGGCAGTTACTTCTATGCCCTATGTTCAGATGGATATTACGGACGCGGACGCGGTGAGGACGAAGATTGAGGATGTGAAGCCGGATGTGGTAGTTCACTGTGCGGCGTGGACGGCGGTAGACCTGGCGGAGGATGAAGATAAGGTAGATAAGGTGCGCGCCATCAATGCCGACGGTACCAGGTATATAGCCGAGAGCTGTAAAAAGCTTGACTGCAAGATGGTATATCTCAGCACGGATTATGTCTTTGACGGACAGGGCAGCGAGCCCTGGGACCCGGACTGTAAGGATTATAAGCCGTTGAATGTCTACGGCAAGACCAAATTAGAAGGGGAGCTTGCGGTGGCGGAGAATCTGTCCAAGTATTTTATCGTGCGGATCGCCTGGGTGTTTGGCAAGAACGGGAAGAATTTTATCAAGACTATGCTGAACGTAGGCAAGACCCATGACAGGCTTACGGTTGTCAACGACCAGATCGGGACTCCGACCTACACCTATGATCTGGCAAGGCTCCTGGTGGATATGCTTGAGACGGAGCGGTACGGCTATTACCATGCCACCAACGAGGGCGGTTACATCAGTTGGTATGATTTCACGAAGGAGATCTTCCGGCAGGCGGTAGAGCTTGGCCATCCGGAATATGCAGAAGACCGGCTCAAGGTAGTTCCGGTCACGACGGCAGAGTACGGTATATCCAAGGCGGCAAGGCCTTTTAACAGTCGCTTGGACAGAAGCAAGCTTGCCGGCAGCGGATTCACACCGCTTCCGACCTGGCAGGATGCGCTTGGAAGGTATTTGAAAGAGATAGAATTCTAAGAGAGGATAAGTATTATGGGACAGATCAAAGTAGAGAAGAACGCAGGCGGGATCCAGGGATTATGTGTGATCGAGCCGGCGGTTCATGGAGATACCAGGGGATATTTTATGGAGACTTACAACCAGCGTGATATGGAAGAAGAGGGGCTTACCATGAAGTTCGTACAGGACAACCAGTCCTGCTCCACCAAGGGAGTCCTGCGGGGCCTGCATTTCCAGAAGGAATACCCCCAGGGGAAGCTGGTCAGAGCGATCAAAGGCTCTGTATTCGATGTGGCGGTAGACCTGCGCCGCAGCAGTGATACTTACGGCAAATGGTTCGGCATCGTGCTCAGCGAAGAGAACAAGAAGCAATTCTATATCCCGGAAGGCTTCGCCCATGGTTTCCTGGTGTTGAGCGATATCGCAGAATTCTGCTACAAATGTACGGATTTCTACCGCCCGAACGATGAAGGCGGAATGGCATGGAACGATCCCGAGATCGGGATCGCCTGGCCGGAGGTTCAGGGCGAATATCCGGGCAGCGCTTTAGCCGGGGGCTATCATCTGGAAGACGGCACACCGCTGAACTTAAGTGAGAAAGACCAAAAATGGGCAGGCTTACGAGATACATTCCACTTCTAATATATAAAGGGATGCTGCAGTTGTCAGCATCCCTTTATGGGTATAACACCCTTACTTCCTGAATACCTTGCGCAGACCCCAATCTCTCACATATGCCAGGGTATGCCTCATCAGCTCCGCCTCAATACGCACATAATTCGGCAGATGCCGCATCCGGAAGCGTACCTTCTTCTGCTCCTTCCGCTTACGAAGCCCTTCTAAGATCCCTTCTTTGTAGTCTTTTCCGAACCCGATCTTCACGAAGAAAGCATACTTGACCAGGTATCCCGTAAGCAGAGGAATGAAATTAAGCGCAAGCTGTCCTGCCGGCATATTCTTATAGTTCAGATAGACGCTGTTCCTTGCGGACAGGCGGACCTTGAAGGAATTATACTTGGAACCGCTTGTCCCGCTGCCCACATGATACACTAACGCTGAAGGGCAGTACAGATTCTTGTATCCGTAGATCTTGGCGCGGTAGGCCACGTCGATATCCTCCAGATAAGCGAAATGATTCTCATCGAAGAGCCCGATCTTCTTAAAAGCCGACCGGCGGTAGATTGCCGCGCCGGCACAGGCGGAGAAGACCTCGTCCGCTTCGGTGTAATTAGATGCCGGCCTGCCGCATCCCCGGGCAACGCCCCAGCCCACCAGGGTGTAGAGATCCCCCGCTCCGTCGATCAGCTCCGGGTGATACATCTGCAGCATCTTGCTGGCAACGGAGAAGATACGGGGCGACTGTTCTATGGCATGTACCATCTCTTCCAGAAAATGAGGATCCGCGGTGGTGTCGTTATTCAGCAGCAGGACATAAGGCGTCCTGGCATGCCGGATCCCGATATTGACGGCCTTGCTGAAACCATAGTTCTTATCAAGGGCAAGAACCTCGATATCCGGGTAGTTCCCGCGCAGATATTCGAGGCTTCCGTCCGTGGAAGCATTGTCTACGATAAGGACGCAGCAGTCCTTGAAGGTCTGTTCTTTCAGGGAAGCCAGGCATGGCTCCATGAAGCGGCAGCCGTTATAATTAGGGATTATGATCGTAACTTTCATATGTTAAACTCCTGTTAAATTCCGATTCTTTGTCTTAGATTATTGGTTTATTATAGCAAATATTTATATTATGTGCTATATTAATTTTCATAATCGTTTCCAAATATTACAATAGAGTTAATATATTAATAAATTGTTAAGAAAAAGTGCCCGGTGACGGGTTGTCGACTTTGATGTTTTGTTGTATGATAAAGTGTAATGCAAAAAAGGAATTTATAGGTAAATATATATGATCAAAGATAATCAGAAATTATTGAATACACTTCATGTATTAATAGATGCGGTTGTGATCGCGTTTTCCTATGTGGCGTCGTGGTATATCAGATTCCGGAGCGGGATATTCGCGCCGGCGGCGTGGTACCTGACCCTGCAGGAATATACGAAGGCGCTTACCTTCCTTGTTCCGGGATATCTGATCCTTTATTATGTGTTCCAGCTCTATACGCCGAAGCGGGTGCAGGGCAGGAGGCTTGAGGCGTGGCGGATCATCCAGGCGAATACGATCGGGCTTATGGCATTTATCCTGATCCTGTATCTGGCGCATCAGCCGAACTTTTCCAGAACGATGATGTTTATCTTCTTCTGTGTCAATGTATTTACAGAGGTAGTGGGCCGTAACATCTTAAGAGAAGGGCTCCGTGACATCCGCAGGAAGGGTTATAACCAGAAGCATATCCTGCTGATCGGCTACAGCCGTGCGGCGGAGCAGTATATAGACAGGATCAAGGCGAATCCGGGCTGGGGATATATCGTGAGGGGCATCCTTGCGGATAATGTGCCCAGGGGGACGGAATACAGGGGCGTGAAGGTTCTTGGAAGGACGGAGAATCTGACCATTATCCTCCCTGAGAACCGGCTTGACGAGATCATCATTACCCTGGGACTGGCAGAGTATCATAAATTAGAACATATCGTGAGCATGTGCGAGAAGTCCGGCGTGCATACGAAGTTTGTTCCGGATTATAATAATATTATTCCGACGAAGCCTTATACGGAGGATCTTCTGGGACTTCCGGTGGTGAATATCAGGCATGTCCCGCTGAGCAATATATTGAACGCGGTTGTCAAGAGGGGAGTCGACCTGTTTGGCGCTGTCTTCGCTCTGGTTTTATTTTCACCGGTCATGCTGGTTATCTCTGTTGTGATCAAGACTACTTCTCCGGGACCGCTTATATTCAGGCAGGAGCGGATCGGATTCCAGAATAAGCCGTTTCTGATGTACAAGTTTCGTTCTATGGTGGTGCAGGATGAGAAGAAGGAGAGGGGCGGATGGACGACGCAGAATGACCCGAGAGTCACAACCGTCGGCAGGTTCATCCGCAGGACAAGTATTGATGAGCTGCCTCAGTTATTTAACGTGTTAAAGGGCGATATGAGCCTGGTCGGGCCAAGACCGGAGCGCCCGCAGTTTGTTGAGAAATTCAGCGAAGAGATCCCGCGGTATCGGGTGAAGCACCAGGTGCGTCCAGGCCTGACCGGATGGGCGCAGGTGAATGGATTCCGGGGGGATACTTCTATATACAGGCGTATTGAGTGCGATTTGTACTATATTGAGAATTGGACATTGGGGTTTGATTTTAAGATCATTTTCCTGACATTTTTTAAGGGCTTTGTAAATAAGAATGCATATTAGCCCGCTTAGGAGAGGTAATATGAGCAAGAAGAGAAGCATGAATAAAAAGATGTCGCCAAAGGAGAAGCAGCGGATCAGGCGTAAGAAGCGCAGAAGGAAGAGACTGATCATCCTGATCGTGGAGCTGATCATATTAGCGGCTCTGTGTGCGGTTGCATACGGGATGCTGAAGCTTGATATGCTGGATATCAAGATGCTGGATCAGGAGAAGCTTGAGGTCTACAGAGATACGGGGCCGTATACGAATATCGCGCTGTTCGGCCTTGATTCGAGAGAAGGAGAGCTGGAAGGCGGAGTACAGAGCGACTGTATCATGATCGCGAGCATCAACAATGAGACGGATGACGTGAGACTGGTGTCCGTATACCGTGATACGCTGCTGCAGTTATCGGACGGCGCTTACGGCAAAGCGAATTCGGCGTATAATATCGGAGGGCCGGAGGAGGCAATCAGTCTGTTGAACAGGAATTTCGATCTGGATATCCGTAATTATGTCAGCGTGAATTTCAGCGCTTTGGTGGATGTTATTGATGCGCTTGGCGGGATCGAGGTGGATATGACGGCGGAGGAAGCGGTCTACTGTAACGGTTATGCGTTCGAGACTGCCCAGGTCGTGGGCAAGGATATGCAGCCTATCGAGATATATCCGGGAGTCCATCTGTTAGACGGCGTCCATGCCGTAGGCTATGCAAGGATCCGTTATACGGAAGGGATGGATTTCAAGAGAACGGAGCGGCAGAGGGAGGTGTTCCAACTGACGGCGGACAAGGCGAAGAAGGCGAATATCTTCACGTTGAACCAGATCGTCAATGAAGTATTTCCGCAGATCTCTACGAGCCTGTCAGTAAGTGATATGCTTGGATTTGCCGCTAACATTTTGAATTATAACATTGTGGGGACAACGGGCTTCCCATACGCTGTGACGACGTCGGAGGATATCAGGAACCATGAAGGATCGTTTGTAGTACCTATTGATTTTAACAGCAATGTGACACAGCTTCACCAGGAGATCTTCAGTGAAGATTATTATGAGCCGTCAAGCAAGGTCAAACAGATCCATGACGATATCATCTATCTGTCAGGGGTTACGGAAGGCACGGCGGCGATGCAGACCACATTTGAAGGGGATACACAATGAGGCGAAGAAGACGCGACGATATTATAATGGAATATGGTACTTATATGCTGATGTTTCTTGCGAGCTATATAGCAAGTCTTGCAAGGCTTTACTATGTTTCAGGGATCCTGCTGATCGTAGAGGCATTGTATCTGTATGTGCATCTGGCAAGAGAATCTGAGAATCTTGTGGAATTAAGGGCGCTGTTTACTCTTGCGTGGGTCGGCGGGCAGGGATTGGCCTGTCTGCGGCTGAGCAGGCTCCAGGGAGACTGGAGTTATGTTACCTGGATGTGCTTTTTCCTGGCCTATATCGGCTTTGGAATCGGATATGAATGGGGGCGTCAGTATCGGGACGAAGAGAAACGCGAGATCGAAAGGGACGCGGTGTTGGCAGGAAGGCTCTATTTGTGTATCGTGGGGCTTTTTGCGGTCTCTGTATTGTGTTTTGTGTTCGAGGCGGTGAAGGTCGGATTTATTCCGCTGTTCTCAGACAAGCCTCACGCTTATTCTTATTTTCATGTATCGGGCGTACATTATTTTACGGTGAGCTGTATCCTGATCCCGGCGATCACGGTGCTGTACCTTAAGGCCGGAGGAGGGAAAGGCATGGGGAAGAAGGCGGTGCTTCTGCTTGCAAACCTTACGGCGGCGGCGGTGCCGATCCTGTGCGTGTCCAGATTCCAGCTCCTGTTCGCCGCAGGTTTTGCAGTGGTTACATATATTATGGTCAATAAGACGGTGCGGCTAAGGACGATCGCAGCGGTGGTCCTGGCTTTGATCCCGGTCTATGTCATACTGACGGTATTCCGGCACCATGATGTGGCCTATCTGAACAGTATCTTTGAGATGAAGTATGGGAAGATGCCGATCTTCGTTACGCAGCCTTATATGTACGTGGCGAATAACTTCGAGAATTTTAACTGTATGGTAGAGCAGCTTGCCGCTCATACCTGGGGGATCAGGATGCTGTTCCCGGTATTTGCGCTTACAGGGCTTAAGTTCGTCTTCCCGGAGCTTACAGGTCAGGCTCTGTATCTGACCAAGCCGGAGCTTACGACGCTTACCATGTTCTATGACGCGTATTATGATTTTGGAATTGGCGGGGTGTTCCTGCTTGCAGTGCTTATAGGCGTTGCGGCCAAGCAGTGCATCCGTCTGGTCAAAAGAAGCAGCAATCCAGTGTCCTATCTGTTCTACGGGCAGATGGCGATCTATCTGGGGCTTGCCTTTTTTACCACTTGGTTCAGTAATCCGACCACTTGGTTCTGGCTGGCTCTGACAGGGTTGATGTACTGGTTTACAGGATATGATAAGAAAAAGAAAAGGGATGATAAGATTGAGGAATGCTTGGATACAAGTGGATGTGGCGATTCCGACATTCAGGCCTGACGGGAGACTTGATCAGATCATACGGAGATTAGGGAAACAGAGCTGTCCGGTGCGGCATATCTGGCTGCTTAATACGAGATCAGGGGATTTCCCGGAGAAGTATGAGAAGATGGAGAAGGTTACGGTGAAGCAGATCGAGCCGGAGGAGTTCGACCACGGTGCGACACGGGATATGGCGTTCTCACTGTCGGATGCGGAATATATGGTATTCATGACCCAGGATGCGGTGCCGGCAGACAGGAGGCTGATCGAAGAATTATTGAAGCCTCTGCTTGCGTCGGATGAGGTGGGTATCTCTTACGCCCGTCAGCTTCCGGCGAAAGACTGCGGCGTGATCGAACGGTATACCAGAAGCTTTAATTATCCGAAGGAGAGCTGTATCAAGGGGCAGGAGGATATGGAGGAGCTTGGGATCAAGACCTTCTTCTGTTCGGATGTGTGCGCGGCGTACCGAAGAGATATTTACCGGGAGATGGGCGGATTTACCCGGAAGACAATATTCAACGAGGATATGGTCATGGCTGCGAAGATGGTGAAGTCCGGTTACAAGATCGCCTATGCGGCAGACGCCCGGGTGATACATTCCCATAACTATTCGGGAATACGGCAGTTTAAGAGGAATTTTGACCTGGCCGTATCCCAGGCCGACCATCCGGAGGTATTTGCCGGGATTCGCTCGGAGAGCGAAGGGATCCGCCTAGTCGGTAAGACGATGGAGTATTTGCTGAAGAGTAAGAGGGGCTATCTGATCCCGTCTCTGATCTACAAGAGCGCCTGTAAATATGCGGGTTACCGGATGGGAAAAAGCTACCGCAGCTTACCGTCTTTTATTGTCGAAAGATGTTCGGCGAGTCCGGGGTATTGGATAAAAAGGTGAAAAAACCATATTTTTCGTTGCAGTTTTATGAAAAATAGGGTAGTATTATGTATGGTATTATCAGAGGTGGACTGTAATAGTTTGGCAGTGAACGAAGCAGAAAGGACATTGGATAATGGCGAGGGATAGGAAACACTATAGACGAGGGCGCAGATCTAAGAAAGGCAGATCACTTGGAAAGACGATAGGTATTATCCTTGGCGGTACAGTAGCATTTGTAGCATTGGCAGGAGTCGGGATCCTGGCGAGCAAATTATCTAAGATAGACCGGGTCAAGCTGAACCCGGAAGAACTGAATGTATCTGTGGAGGCGAAGGAGACGAAGAAATCCAGAGCAAGAGGGACAGGTTATCTGAATGTTGCACTATTTGGGCTGGATTCCCGCGACGACGGACTGGCGGAAGGGAACCGAAGCGATACCATTATGGTTGCCAGTCTGAATCGGGAGACGCTGGAGGTGAAGATCTCATCCGTCTACAGAGATACGCTCTTAGAGCAGAAGGACGGAACGCTTGACAAGGCGAATGCGGCGTATTCCTACGGGGGGCCGGAGGATGCGATCGCGCTTCTGAACAGGAATCTGGATCTGGATATTGAACATTATGTGGCGGTGAATTTTAACGCGCTGATCGACGTGATCGACGCGGTGGGAGGAATAGAGATCGACGTCCAGAAGGAGGAGCTGTCTTATATCTGCGGATATGCGACGGAGATCATGAAGGTTACCGGGAAGATGTCGCCCGGTGTGACGGAGCCGGGCCTGCAGCTTCTGAACGGAGTCCAGGCGACTGCTTACGCGAGGATCCGGGGAACTCTTGGAGATGATTTCCGAAGGACGGAGAGGCAGAGAGACGTACTTACCAAGATCGTGGAGAAGCTGCAGAGTGCTTCGCTCATGCAGTTGAACGCGGTCATCGACCAGATATTCCCGGAGGTGTCTACGAATTTCACCCTGGCGGAGATACTGGATTATGCCCAGGATGCATTTGAGTATAAGCTGGGAGAGAATATAGGCTTCCCGTTTGACAAGACGACGGATACTTTGTCGAATATCGGAAGCGTAGTAATACCGGTGACGCTTGAGGACAATGTGAAGAAGCTTCATGAGTTTCTGTTTGGGAGCAGTGAAGGCTACACGGTCTCTTCTGATGTTTCGGACATCAGCTATAAGATAATAGCGAAGGCGGGCGACCGGGATGCGGACACGGACGAGAGCAGCCAGGGCTATATGGATCAATCGGAAGAAGATTCCTCGAATGATTATTCTTATTCCGGAGACAATTCATATAATGATAACAGCGGCAACGATTATTCCGGCACCGGAAGCGGAACAGGCACGGGAAGCGGCGGTGGAACAGGTACCGGAAACGGAACGGGAAGCGGCGATGGAACAGGAAGCGGAAACGGTACCGGAAGCGGAACAGATAATGATCCAGGCAGCGGGGATCCGGGCTATACCGAAGATCCGTCGGGCAGCGGAGATGCAGATCCGGGAGATGATACCGGCGATGGATACGGTGACGGCGGCAGCGGAGAATAGCCGGTTAAGAGAAGAACGAGAAAGAAAATGAGGTAATGTGCATGAGAAGGCTGAGGAAAGCAATATTTTTAATCCTTTTAGTGGGTATGTTATGTCCGTGTATATCTATGGTCGCTGATGCGGCACAGGCAGGCCTGCATTTTACGGATCCGTCTACGACCGTAGGGGCGGAGGTGGAGGTGACGGCGAATTTCTCTTCTACGTCTACCAGTCTCCAGTCTCTGAATGCGGTGCTGACTTATGATGCAAGTATGCTCAGGTTCGTGAGCGGGGACAGTGCGTCGGGCGGAAACGGTACGATCACCATAGCAGGGAGCGGAGGCGGATCTTCGATAGATTTTGTTCTGAAGTTTCAGGCGCTGCAGGAGGGAACTGCCAATATCGAGGTCTCCCAGGCATCCGGAACCGATGCCACCGGAGCAGAATTGGACGATATCACGCAGGGAAGCTCCGCGGTCACCATAGGACCTGGTGATCCGTCACTGATCGTGCCGGAAGGAGCAGAAGGCGGCGGGATGGCGATCAGCGCTGACGGACCGCAGGTGGAAGTAGACGGAGTTCAGTATCAGATCACGAATGGTTTCCCGGATGCCGTGATTCCGGGGGGATTCGTGAGAGCCGAGATGACTTATGAAGGAACGCCGTGCCAGGTGGTCACGCAGGAGACGCCCAATGGCTTGTCTGCGCTGCTTTTGACTCCGGTAGCAGGGGGAGATCCCAAGTTCTTCCTGTACAGTACGGACGATGGGTCATTTACGCCTTTTGAACAGGTGGAGATTGCCGCGGACCGTTATATCGTATTGCTCAGGGATGATGGTTCGGTCAAGCTTCCGGAGAGCTTCCAGGAGACGAGGCTTACCTTGAATGACCAGGCGTTCCCGGCATGGCAGGATTCGGACAATCCGGATTATTATGTGGTGTACGCGCTGGGTTCAGACGGGCAGAAGACCCTGTATCAATACGATACGGTGGATGGAACCTACCAGAGATATGTGCAGCAGGCGGGAGCATCAGAGCCTGAGAAGAAGGCAGCGAAGGGAATCTGGGGGAAGATCCTTCGGTTTATCGAGGATATGCTGGATATTATCGTGATCGTTGTCGGCCTGCTTATTGTGGTCCTGATCATTGTTATGATCGTGATCGGGGTGAAGCTTTATCACCGTAATCTGGAGCTGGATGACCTGTACGACGAGTACGGTATAGATATGGATGACGACGACGAGATATCCGGAACACCAAAGTCTCAGAAGCCGCAGAAATCTCAGAAACAGCAGAAGTCTCAGAAGACACAGAGCTCTTCCGGCAGCAAAAAAAAAATCTCAGCCAAAAAAGGAGAGAGTAAGCCGGCTGTAAGAGTACCTGTGAAGACGATGAATCTTCGGGAAGAAGGCGTGTTTGAAGACTTCGATGATGAAGACGATTATGACGACAGCGATGATGATTACTATGACGATGATGATTATGGCTACGACAGCGAGGATGCCTCTGAGATGATCGATGATCTGGATGAACTGTTAAGTAAGCAGCCGAAGAAGAAACGGGGGCATATGGAGAAGGATGACGCGTTCCAGGTCGATTTCATAGATTTGGATTAAGAATTATGGAGTGAGAGATATGTGCGGAATAGTTGGCTATATTGGCAATCAGCAGGCGGCGCCGATCCTGCTGGACGGTTTGGCAAAGCTGGAATACAGAGGTTATGATTCGGCGGGCATTGCCGTCTGCAATAACGGCGAGATTGATATGATCAAATCAAAGGGCAGGCTTAAGGTGTTAAGCGAGCTGACCCATGACGGCGCGACGCTGCCCGGGACGATGGGGATCGGACATACACGGTGGGCAACCCATGGTTCTCCGTCGGATGTGAACGCTCATCCTCATTTTAATCAGGATCAAAGCATCGTTGTCGTTCACAACGGTATCATTGAGAATTATCTGAAATTAAAGAAAAAGCTTGAGAAGCACGGGTATCAGTTTGTGTCCGAGACGGATACGGAGATCATTGCCCATCTTCTGGATTATTATTATCAGGGGAATCCGCTGCAGGCGATCACCAAGATCATGCACCGTATGGAGGGGTCTTATGCCCTGGGGATCATCTTCAAGGATCATCCGGAGGAGCTCTATGCGGTGCGCAAGGACAGTCCGCTGATCGTTGGGCATACGGACGGGGGCAGCATCATTGCCTCCGATGTGCCGGCGGTGCTTCGGTATACCAGAGAGGTATATTTTATTGAGAATGAAGAGATCGTCCGCATGACAGAAGAGTCGATGGAGTTCTTCAGTGTGGATGAGGAACCGATCAGCAAGGAGTCTGTCAGGATCGAGTGGGATGTGAACGCTGCCGAGAAGGGCGGCTATGAACATTTTATGCTCAAGGAGATGTATGAACAGCCGAAATCGGTTATGGATACGTTCTCACCAAGGGTGAAGGATAATAAGATCGTGATCGAGGAGCTGGGGATGACGGATGAGGAGATCAGGAAGATCCAGAAGATCATGATCGTGGCCTGCGGATCGGCTTCCCACGTGGGTTATACCAGCAAGTATATCCTGGAAGGGCTGGCCAGGATTCCGGTTGAGGTGGATATGGCGTCGGAGTTCCGTTACCGTAATCCGATCCTCAATGAGAATACCATGGTGGTAGTGATCAGCCAGTCAGGGGAGACGGCGGATACGCTCGCTGCTCTCAGGGAAGCGAAGGAGCAGGGGGCGAGAGTTCTCGGCGTTGTGAATGTGGTGGGCAGTTCCATCGCAAGAGAGGCGGATAATGTCATGTACACCTGGGCGGGACCGGAGATTGCGGTTGCAACTACCAAGGCGTACTCTGCACAGCTTATCGCCATGTATCTTCTTGCCATGAAGTTTGCCTGTGTCAGGGGAGAACTGGGCGATGCGGAATTAAGTGAGATGTTGGGAGAGATGAAGGCTCTTCCTGCCCAGATCGAGATGATCCTGAATAACCGGGAGAAGATCCAGAGATTCGCCAACCGGTATCTGGCGGCGAGGGATATCTTCTTCATCGGACGCGGGATCGACCATGCCATTTCAATGGAAGGGTCTTTGAAGCTGAAGGAGATCTCCTATATCCATTCGGAAGCCTATGCCGCAGGCGAGCTGAAGCACGGCACGATCTCTCTTGTGGAGGAGGGGACGCTGGTTGCGGCGGTGCTGACTCAGAAAGACCTGTATAAGAAGATGATCAGCAATATGGAAGAGGTGCGTACCAGAGGTGCGTTCGTGATGGCAGTCACTGTCGAGGGCAATACGGAGGTTGAGAAGGCGGCGGATTATGTCATCTATATACCGGAGACGAACCGGTATTTCACCAATTCGCTGGCGATCATTCCGCTGCAGCTGTTCGCTTACTATATCGCGGTGGGACGCGGGTGTGATGTGGATAAGCCAAGGAACTTGGCGAAGTCTGTGACGGTAGAGTAACGCAGTTGGGGACATAGTAGAATTCAATTTTACTATGTCCCCAACTGTGTTTTGTCCTGTACCTGTCTCTAGTTCATTTTATCAATCAGATGATCAAGACTCTGGAAGGTATAGCCCATCTCTTCCCACTTGCCCAGCAGTTCGTCTAATATCTCGCCGTTGGTGCTGGAGGTGCTGTGCAGCAGTACGATCGCGCCCGGATGGATGCGTCCCAAGAGCTTGTCGAAGGCTTCCTCGCGGGAAGGCTGCTTATCCTGGTACCAGTCCACGTAGGCAAGGCTCCAGAAGAATGTGTGATAGCCCATATCCTTTGCCATCTGCAGATTCTCGGTGCTGTATTTGCCCTGGGGAGGGCGGTAGTACCGGGTCATCTCCTCTCCGGTGATCTCTCTGTAAGCGTCTTCCACATCCTTTAATTCCTTTTCAAATGCTTCTTTTGTGGAGATCTTCGACATATCCGGATGGTTATAGGTATGGTTGCCTACAGTATGGCCTTCCTCATGCATACGTTTGATCAGATCGGGGCTTGTGGAGATAAAATTGCCGACGACGAAGAAGGCGGCGCTGGCGTTGTGTTTCTTCAGGGCGTCCAGGATCGGCGCGGTATTTCCGTTCTCATAGCCGCAGTCGAAGGTCAGGTAGATCACCTTTTCGTCGGTATCTTCCGCATAGTATGTATCATATTTTTGCAGTTCGTCAAAGGCGGCGTTGGCGACCGGCGGCTGCCCTTCTTCCTGGAAGCTCAGGCCCCAGTTGTCGGCGGCGGGCGCGATGGCGGAGGATACGGCGGCTGAATCTGATTCGTCAGAGCCTAAGACGCCCGGGTCGATCTCCCGGGGAGCGAACTGCATAGCGGCAAAATGGCCGGCAAAGTAGGATGCGATCAGCAGAAGGGCGATGCCGGCGATCTTGAGATGTTTTTTGTGAAATGGCATAGGTACTCCATTCGTTTTTAGTAATATATGTCTGCTGTCCGGAAACTATTCGTCTCACAGTTGCTCTGCATTGCCTTGCAAAGTTGTCCGAAAGAGTGTAGAATGAGTAACAGTTTAGTACGTCTGAATAATCGGCATTAGGAGGAAGAAGGATGTTATTGGTACATTACAAGAAATGCAGCACCTGTCAGAAGGCAAAGAAATGGTTGGAGGAACATGGTTTTGAATTTACGGAGAGGGATATCAAGGAGCAGAATCCGACCAAAGAGGAATTGAAGGAATGGCATGTTAAGAGCGGGATGCCTCTTAAGAAGTTCTTTAACACCAGCGGGATGCTCTACCGTGAGATGCAGCTTAAGGATAAGCTCCCCGATATGACGGAGGAAGAGCAGTATGAGCTGCTGGCTTCGGACGGGATGCTGGTGAAGCGTCCGGTTCTGGTGACGGATACAACTGTTTTGACCGGGTTTCGTGAGAAGGAATGGGAGAAGCTGTGAGAATGAGTGATTCTATGGAGAAATATGGCCGGATAGACCTGCATCTGCATCTGGACGGGTCTTTGCCTGCGGGAACGATCCTGAAGCTTGCGGATAAGGACAATATTGCGCTTCCGGCGCAGACGGAGGAAGGATTGAGACCCTATATTACAGCGCAGACGGAGTGTCAGGATCTCAATGAATATCTCCGGTTTCGAGATCCCGCTGATGATACTGCAGACGGCGGAGAATCTTGAGACGGCGTCTTATGAACTTGGGAGAGAGCTCGATAAGAAGGGCCTTAGTTATGCGGAGGTCCGTTTCGCGCCGCAGCTTCACGGGCAGCTTGGACTTACGCAGGATGAGGCGGTACAGGCGGTGCTTGCGGGATTTGGCAAGGTCATGGAAGAGAGCCGGGGACGGATCTTGCTGAAAGCGGTCCTCTGCTGTATGAGAGGGGATGCAGCCCATGAGGCGAATCTTGAGACGGTGCGCACCGCGGCAAAGTATCTTAAGAAGGGTGCGGCAGCGGTAGATCTGGCCGGGGCAGAAGGATTGTATCCCACCGGGGATTTTGAAGAAGAATTTATCCTGGCAAGAGAACTGGGCGTGCCGTTTACCATTCACGCGGGGGAGGCGGCCGGGCCGGAGAGTATCTGGAAGGCGCTGGAGTTTGGCGCTGTAAGGATCGGGCATGGAGTGCGCGCCGCAGAAGATGAGAAGCTGATGGAAGAGCTTGCGAGACGGGGGACCGTCCTTGAGATGTGCCCGTCCAGCAATCTGCAGACCAAAGCGGTAGCGAGGCTTTCGGATTACCCGCTTCGGGAATATCTGCGAAGAGGGATCAAGGCGACGGTGAACAGTGACAATATGACGGTGTCGGATACCTGGGTAGGCAGGGAATTCGCATTGCTTGCACAGGAATACGGCCTGACCCGGGCAGAAGCGGAGGTTCTTCTTGAGAATGCCCGGGATGCGGCGTTTTGACAGCCATAGAGGGAGTTTACAGAAGAAGGGAGCAGTAACATGGGAGTCGCGGAGTTATTTCTGATCGCGGTGGGGCTTTCGATGGACGCGTTTGCCGTATCCATCTGTAAGGGTCTTGCGATGAAGAGATGTACATGGAGCAAGGCATGTCTTGTAGGAGCGTATTTCGGGATATTCCAGGCAGGTATGCCTCTGGCAGGGTATTTCCTGGGGGTGCAGTTTCGTGATATCATCACCTCCATTGATCACTGGATCGCATTTATCCTGCTTGGCTTTATAGGCGGCAATATGGTCCGGGAGGTTTTTAAGAGCGGGGATGAGGAATGCTGTCAGGATACGGATGCGTCCCTGGATGTGCGGACGATGCTGGGGCTTGCGGTGGCTACCAGTATCGACGCGCTTGCGGTGGGAGTGACATTCGCTTTTCTGAAGGTGGATATCGTACCTGCGGTCAGCTTTATCGGGATGATCACATTTACTTTATCCGTTGCAGGTGTTAGAATAGGCAATATATTTGGGACAAGATATCAGGCGAAGGCGCAGCTCTTAGGCGGGATCATCCTGATCCTTATGGGGTTGAAGATCCTGCTTGAGCATTTGGGTGTATAAGTCTGCGACAGAACAGATGTAAGTGGAGGAGAAGAATCATGAGATGGAATCAGTTTCGGTTGACGACGACCGCGGAGGCAGAGGATATTGTAAGCAGTATGCTGATGGACCTGGGGATCCAGGGAGTCCAGATCGAGGATAAGGTGCCCCTGACGAAGGAGGACAAGGAGCAGATGTTCGTGGACATCCTTCCGGATATCCCGGAGGATGACGGGAAGGCTTATTTGACCTTTTACCTGGATGAAGGGGAGGATCAGGGAACCATACTGATGAAGGTCAGGAAGGAACTGGAGGAGATGCGGGAATTCCTTGATGTGGGGGAATGTACCATCGAGGAGTCACAGACGGAGGATGTAGACTGGGTAAATAACTGGAAGCAGTATTTCCACCAGTTCTATATCGACGATATCCTGGTGATCCCGTCCTGGGAGAAGGTGGAGGCAAAGGATGAAGACAAGCTGGTCATCCACATTGATCCGGGAACTGCGTTTGGGACGGGAACGCATGAGACGACCCAGCTGTGTATCCGTCAGTTGAAGAAATACGTCACGGAGGGAGCGCAGATTCTGGATGTGGGATGCGGCAGCGGGATCCTTGGCATGCTTGCGCTTAAGTTCGGGGCAGCTTATTCGGTGGGAACGGACTTAGACCCTAACGCCATTGACGCAGCCCATGAGAATATGGAGGCCAACGGCATCTCAAAGGAGCAGTACGAGGTCATGATCGGGAATATCATAGACGATCAGGCGGTGCAGGATGCCGTTGGGTATGAGAGATATGATGTGGTCGCCGCCAATATCCTGGCAGAGGTACTGGTACCGCTGACGCCGGTCATCGTCCGTCAGATGAAGACGGGAGGGATCTATATCACCAGCGGGATCATAGACGGGAAGGAGACGGTCGTTGCAGAGGCAGTGAAGGCAGCGGGGTTAGAGATTCTGGAAGTGAACCGTCAGGGAGAATGGGTATCTGTGACGGCGAGGAAGAATTAGGAGAAGAGATGCAGCATTTTTTTGTAACGCCTGCTCAGGTTCAGGAGGGGCAGATCTATATAGAAGGTTCGGATGTGAACCATATGAAGAATGTTCTTCGCATGCGGATCGGCGAGGAACTGATGGTAAGCGACGGGGATAATCTGAAGTACCGGTGCGCGGTAGAAGCGTATGGGGAGGATACGGTCCTCCTTCGGATCCTTGAGAAGATGCAGGCGGACACAGAGCTTGCTTCCAGGATCTGTTTGTTTCAGGGGCTTCCTAAGCAGGACAAGATGGAGCTGATCGTACAGAAGGCGGTAGAGCTTGGGGCAGCACAGGTAATTCCGGTCAGTACCAGACGTTCCGTAGTGAAGCTGGATGCGAAGAAGGCGGCGAAGAAGACAGAGCGCTGGCAGGAGATCGCAAGGAGTGCGGCGAAGCAGGCGGGGCGGGGGTATATCCCTCAGGTAATGCCGGTGATGTCTTACAGGGATGCGCTTGAGTACGCGAAGGAACTGGATGTGCTGCTGATCCCTTATGAGCTGGAACGGGGCATGGACGAGACGAAGAGCGTCATCGAGGCGATCCGGCCCGGGCAGTCTGTCGCGGTGTTCATCGGCCCTGAGGGCGGATTCGAGAGGGAAGAGGTGGAGCAGGCCTTAGAACACGGGGCGAAGGCGATCACACTTGGAAGGCGTATCCTGCGGACGGAGACCGCCGGTTTGGCGGCGCTGTCGATCCTTATGTTCCATTTGGAGGATTAATGCATATTCTGGTAGTAAGAAAATAATAATCAGGAGTGAAATGAATGGAAGAAGTATATTTAGATAACTCTGCGACGACGATGGCCTATGAGTGCGTGGGCGACATCGTCAGGAAGGTCATGTGCGAGGATTACGGCAATCCGTCTTCTATGCACGCCAAAGGAGTCGAGGCAGAGCAATATATAAAAGAAGCAAAAGAAACATTTGCGAAGCTTTTGAAGGTGAAGGATAAGGAGATCTTCTTTACTTCCGGAGGTACGGAGAGCGATAATCTGGCGCTTCGCGGCGTTGCACATGCTAACCAGCGGGCAGGGAAGCATCTGATCACATCAGCCATCGAGCATCCGGCCATCATCAATACCATGCGCCACCTGGAGGAAGAGGGTTTCCGTGTAACCTATCTCCCGGTGGACCGTTACGGAAGGATCAAGCTGGAGGCGCTTAAGGAGGCGCTGTGCGAGGATACGATCCTGGTGTCCGTCATGTACGTGAACAACGAAGTCGGCTCCGTACAGCCAATCCAGGAAGCGGCAAGTATCGTGAAAGCATACAATAAGAACATCCTGTTTCATGTGGACGCCGTACAGGGCTTCGGCAAATACCGGATCTATCCCGGGAAGCTTAAGGTAGACCTGTGCTCTGTAAGCGGCCATAAGATCCATGGACCAAAGGGAACGGGAGTCTTATATATCGGGGAGAATGTGAAGATCAAGCCCATCGTGTACGGCGGGGAGCAGCAGAAGAATGTCCGCTCCGGTACGGAGAATGTTCCGGGGATCGCGGGGCTTTCGCTTGCCGCGAAGACGATCTATCAAGATCTGGATGTGAAGGTCGCGAAGATGAGAAGCCTTAAGAAGCATTTTATCGAGGGAGTCAGCGGGATCGAGGATACGACGATCCACGGCCTGTATGACGAGACGTCGGCTCCGCATATCATCAGCGTCGGCTTTGCGGGTATCCGAAGCGAAGTGCTCCTGCATGCCCTGGAGGAAAAGGGAATCTATGTATCCTCCGGTTCGGCATGTGCGTCCAATCACCCTCAGGTCAGCGGCGTCCTCAGAGGCATCGGGGCAAGACAGGAATTCCTGGATGCCACATTAAGATTCAGTATGTCAGAATTTACAACACTGCAGGAGATTGACTATACTTTAGATACCCTATATAATATAGTACCAAGGCTTCGGAAATATACCAGGCGTTGATGAGAATTTGAGATCAGAGGAGAAAGGATATGAGATATCATACTTTTTTAATAAAATACGGTGAGATCGGGATCAAAGGCAAGAACCGCTATCTGTTTGAGGACGCGCTCGTCAGGCAGGTGCGGTTCGCACTGAAGGACGTAGACGGCGAGTTTGAGGTCCATAAGTCTCAGGCCAGGATCTATGTGGACTGCGGGGAAGATTATGATTACGAGGATGCGGTGGAGCATCTGAAGAGGGTGTTCGGGATCGTGGGGATCTGTCCGGTAGTCCGTATGGAGGATCAGGGGTTTGAACAGCTTAAGAAGGATGTGGTTGCCTATATGGACGAGGCTTATCCGGACAAGCGCCTGACCTTCAAGGTGGAAGCCAGGCGTGCAAGGAAGTCTTACCCAAGGACTTCTATGGAGATCAACTGTGATTTGGGCGAGGCAATTCTCGAGGCGTTCCCGGAGACGAAGGTGGATGTGCATCATCCGGACGTGATGCTGAATGTGGAGATCCGTAACGAGATCTATGTCTATTCTCAGATCATTCCCGGAGCGGGCGGGATGCCTGTGGGAACCAACGGGAAGGCAATGCTTCTGCTCTCCGGCGGGATCGACAGTCCGGTGGCGGGATATATGATATCCAAGCGGGGAGTGGGGATCGAGGCGACCTATTTCCATGCACCTCCGTATACAAGTGAGCGCGCGAAGCAGAAGGTGGTGGATCTGGCGAGGATCGTGTCGAGATACGCGGGTCCGGTGAAGCTTCATGTGGTGAATTTTACAGACATCCAGTTATATATCTATGACCAGTGCCCTCATGACGAGCTGACCATCATTATGCGCCGGTACATGATGCGGATCGCGGAGCATTTTGCGAAGAAGGACGGGTGTCTTGGCCTGATCACGGGCGAGAGCATCGGACAGGTGGCGAGCCAGACGATGCAGAGCCTTGCCGCGACCAATGATGTGTGTACGATCCCGGTGTACAGGCCGGTGATCGGATATGACAAGCAGGAGATCGTGAATATCGCGGAGAAGATCGGGACCTATGAGACTTCCATCCTGCCGTTTGAGGACTGCTGTACCATATTCGTGGCGAAGCATCCGGTGACAAAGCCCAATGTAGAGGTCATCCGCCGGTCGGAGGAGAAGCTTGAGGAGAAGATAGACGAGCTGTTCCGGCAGGCGATAGATACTGCGGAGATCATCGAGGTAAAATAGATACAAATGAAAAGGACCGGGTCTGCAAAGCTGACCGGTCCTTACTGCCAAAGCTTATATGCGCGCCGTGCACGGCGGTTATTCACAGATATAAGCCTTCAACGCGTCAAGGATTGTGTCGATCACTGCGGTGTCGGCGTGGATGTTAAGGTCGATCGGCTTGGAGAGATCCAGGCTGAAGATACCCATGATGGACTTGGCGTCAATTACATATCTGCCGGATACCAGATCGAAGTCATAATCGAATTTGGTGATATCATTTACAAAAGATTTTACCTTGTCAATAGAGTTTAATGATATCTGAACTGTTTTCATTGGAAAATACCTCCCTGTCAATGATTCTATATTGTGTTTGTTATTTACAGCAGACTTGCCAGCAAGTAACTGTTGTATATCCATCTTAAGAGGAAGAGATGGAAAAGTCAAGAAACAATTTGCAAAAGTTGGAAAAAAGGAGAAATTATGAAAAAGGCGGCATTACATAATCTGGGGTGTAAGGTGAACGGGTATGAGACGGAGGCGATGCAGGAGCTGTTGGTGAAGAACGGATATGAGATCGTACCGTTTCAGGATACGGCGGATGTCTATATCGTGAATACCTGCACGGTCACCAATGTGGCGGACCGCAAGTCAAGGCAGATGCTGCACCGGGCGAGAAAGAGGAATCCGGATGCGGTTGTGGTGGCATGCGGCTGCTATGTACAGGCGAAGCAGGGGGAGCTAGACGAGAGCGTGGATATTGTGATCGGGAATAACCGGAAGAAGGATCTGATCGAGATACTTAAGGCTTACGAGGATAACAGGAAGGGACAGATCGGGGCAGAAGCAGGAAGCTTCCGTGACAGGCGCGTGGAACTGGCGGATATTAACCGTGTCAGGGAGTATGAAGAGCTTAGGCTTGAGAGTACGGCAGAGCATACCCGTGTCTATGTGAAGGTCCAGGACGGGTGCAACCAGTTCTGTTCCTACTGTATCATCCCCTATGCCAGAGGGCGTGTCAGAAGCCGGAGCAGGGACAGTGTGACAGGAGAAGTACGGCAATTGGCGGACAATGGCTATAAGGAAGTGGTGCTGACGGGAATTCACCTGAGCTCTTATGGTGTTGATACGGGAGACAGCCTGTTGGGGCTGATCCATGCGATACATGAGATCCCCGGGATCAGGCGGATCCGCCTGGGTTCCCTGGAACCCGGGATCATCACGGAGGAATTCGCGGCTGCGATCGCAAAGCTTCCCAAGATCTGCCCGCATTTCCATCTGTCTCTGCAGAGCGGCTGCGATGCGACCCTTCGGAGGATGAACCGCCGGTATACATCCGGGGAATATTATGAGAAATGTACCCTCCTGCGGAAATATTTCGCCCGTCCGGCCTTGACGACGGATGTGATCGTTGGATTCCCCGGCGAGACGGAAGAAGAATATGCGAAGTCCAGGGCGTTTATAGACAAGGTGGATTTCTATGAGACCCATGTGTTCAAATATTCGAAGCGGACCGGAACAAGGGCGGCTATGATGGAGAACCAGGTACCGGAGGAGATCAAGAACAGAAGGAGCAGCGACCTGCTTGCCCTTGGAAGAAGAAAACGCGGGGAATATGAAGAAGAGCTGATCGGGACGGTGCAGGAGGTTCTGATGGAAGAAGATTTCCTTGTAGAGGGAGAGCGGTATCAGGTCGGTCATACCAGAGAATATGTGAAGGTTGGACAGAAAACGGACGAAAACAGGGTGAATCAGATAGTAAATGTAGAAATTAAGAATCGTTTGCAAATAATGCATTGAATTTTTCCGGTCAATGGGTTAGAATAACAGTGAAGTATTTTTGGAGGACGTGAGTATATGAGAGATTTAAGCAGCACACAGTTTTTTCAGGTAGAAAGCGGTCCGCAGATTCAGGCAAAAGATATACTTGAGATTGTGTACAGGGCATTAAGCGAAAAAGGATATAATCCGGTGAACCAGATTGTGGGATATATTATGTCAGGGGATCCGACATATATTACAAGTTACGACGGCGCGAGAAGTCTGATCATGAAGATGGAGCGGGATGAACTGGTAGAAGAGATGCTCAGGACGTATATCGAGCATAATAAGTGGGTATAATCTATGAGAATCATGGGACTGGACTACGGTTCTAAGACGGTGGGCGTAGCGATCAGTGACCCTTTGGGGATCACTGCCCAGGGAATAGAGACGATTTGCCGTAAGGATGAGAACAAGCTGCGCAGAACCTGTGCGCGTATTGAGAACCTGATCAGCGAGTATGAGGTGGGGCAGATTGTACTTGGACTTCCGAAGCACATGAACAATGATATCGGAGATCGGGCCAGACGGTCCATGGAATTCGGGGAGATGCTTAGACGGCGGACCGGCCTTGAGGTCGTGATGTGGGACGAGCGTCTGACTACTGTAGAAGCAGAGCGGACTTTAATTGAGAATAAGGTTAGGAGAGAGGACCGCAAGAAATATATCGATAAGATTGCGGCTGTTTTTATATTGCAGGGATATCTGGATTATAAAGCAGGAGTTCAGATCCAGGATCATTTTTGAGGTGTATATATGGAGAAGATAAGATTCAGGTCGGAAGAGATGCAGGAAGAAGTGGACCTTTTTGTACTTGAACAGACGAAGGTGAACGGAGTATCCTATATTCTGGTGACAGATTCAGACGAGGGCGACGCGGAGTGCCTGATCCTGAAGGAGATGACGAAGGAGACGGCGGCAGACAGTATCTATGAGATCGTGGAGGATGATGTGGAGCTTACGGCTGTTTCGAAGGTGTTTGAGGAGCTGCTTGAGGATATCGAGATCGAAAGGTAATATACTATGTCCATCAGTAAAGAGAATTTCAAAAAAATGCTCAAAGATAAGGGTCTTAAGGTAACCAATCAGAGGTTGCTTGTATTAGAGGTACTTGCAGATCATCGCGATAAGCATATGACTGCAGAAGACATTTATGAGCTGGTGAAGGAAGACTATCCGGAGATCGGACTGGCTACTATTTACCGGACAGTGCAATTGTTACGGGAAATGCAATTGGTGGATCGGATCAATCTTGATGATGGATGCCTGCGCTATGAGATCAGCGATTTGTTTGACGGGGAAACAAAGCATCATCATCACCATTTGATATGTAAGACATGTGGGAAAGTGGTTCCGTTTGAAGAAGACCTCCTGGATGAACTGGAGCGTCTGGTTGAGCAGGAGACGGGCTTCCAGGTGTCAGACCACGAATTAAAGTTCTACGGACAATGCGAAGAGTGCTTGACAAAGCAGAGATAGTAAGAACGGAGACGCACGTGGAGGTGTAAACTTGAAGAAAGAAAACAATGGAAAATTGCGAATCATTCCGCTTGGAGGCTTGGAGAAGATAGGAATGAACATCACTGCCTTCGAATATGAAGACAGTATTATTGTCGTGGATTGCGGTCTGGCATTCCCGGAGGACGATATGCTGGGGATCGACCTTGTGATCCCGGACGTTACCTACCTGAAGGATAATATCCAGAAGGTGAAGGGGTTTGTGATCACCCATGGACATGAAGATCATATCGGCGCACTGTGTTATGTGCTGAGAGAGATGAATCTTCCGATCTATGCGACAAAGCTTACAATGGGAATCATCGAGAGGAAGCTTACGGAGCATAACCTGCTCAGGACGACACGCAGGAAAGTGGTGAAGCATGGGCAGTCGATCAACCTGGGACAGTTCAGGATCGAATTCATCAAGACGAACCACAGTATTCAGGACGCGGCGGCGCTGGCGTTATATTCCCCGGCCGGTATCGTCGTGCATACGGGAGATTTCAAGGTGGATTATACTCCGGTATTCGGAGATGCGATAGATCTGCAGCGGTTTGCGGAGATCGGGAAGAAGGGCGTGCTTGCCCTGATGTCGGACAGCACCAATGCAGAGCGCAAGGGCTTCACGCAGTCGGAGCGGACGGTCGGGATCACTTTCGACCATATTTTCGCGGAACATCAGAACACGAGGATCATTATTGCGACCTTTGCGTCCAATGTGGACCGTGTGCAGCAGATCATCAATTCTGCCTGCAAATATGACCGCAAGGTAGTCGTAGAGGGGCGCAGCATGGTCAATATCATCCAGGTAGCCCAGGAATTGGGGTATCTGAATGTGCCGGACAAGACACTGATCGAGATCGATCAGCTTAAGAATTATCCGCCGGAGAAGACCGTGCTGATCACGACAGGCAGCCAGGGAGAATCTATGGCGGCGCTGTCCCGCATGGCGGCGGATGTGCATAAGAAGGTATCGATCATGCCGGGCGATACGGTGATTTTCAGTTCGAACCCGATCCCGGGCAACGAGAAGTCGGTGTCCAGAGTGATCAACGAGCTGTCGGCGAAAGGGGCGAATGTTATCTTCTCGGACGCTCATGTATCAGGCCATGCATGTCAGGAAGAATTGAAGCTCATCTATTCTCTGGTTAAGCCTAAGTACGCGATTCCGGTACATGGAGAGTACCGGCATCTGAAGGCGAATGCGGGCGTTGCGACGACTCTGGGAATCCCTAAGGAGAATGTATTCATTCTTCATTCAGGCGATGTACTGGAGCTGAATGCTCAGGAAGCGAAGGTGGTGGACAAGGTACACACAGGGGAGATCCTTGTGGACGGTCTTGGCGTAGGCGATGTAGGCAATATCGTGCTGCGCGACAGACAGCATCTTGCAGAGGACGGTATCCTGATCGTGGTACTCACCCTGGAGAAGGGAAGCAATCAGCTTCTTGCAGGGCCGGATATCGTATCCCGCGGTTTTGTGTATGTCAGAGAGTCCGAAGGCTTGATGGAAGAAGCCAGGAAGGTTGTGTCGGATGCGGTGGAGGATTGCCTTCTGCACCAGCGTAATGCGGATTGGAGTAAGATCAAGATGGTGATCCGGGATACCATGAATGAATTTATCTGGAAGAGGACCAAGAGGAAGCCGATGGTGCTCCCGATTATTATGGATGTGTAAAAATATATAAAAGTCAGGGGGCTGCCGAAGAGGATGTGATCTTTAGGCAGCCTTCGGTTTTTAATGCCAACTATAGTTTTGACATTATGATACAATGGTGATATATTAATAGAGTAGTAGTTTGGTTTTATATACGGGGAATGATTGGCGATTCCTAAGGTGAACTTGCAGTATGAGAGAGAAAAAGAAAAGAAAAAGAGCGCGCAAAAGTATTATCTTGCTTATTATTTTTATTATGGTTTTTGCTGTTCTGGGGACGGTGGTAATTTCCGTTACGTCCAGGATATCCAGGGAGATGTCTGCCTCGGCGATTGATAATCTGAGCGAGAGTCTGAAGCTGATCAAGAACACCATAGAGACGATCCTGCATAAAGAAGCGGAATTTCAGAAGCTTCTTGCGAAGGAGATCGTGAATTCAGGAGATTTGGATGAATTTCTTCTTTCATGCGAAGACAATGATACGATGGTGAAGATATCGCTGATACGGTCGGGAGAGACGGAAGGGATAACTAGCAGGGGAGAAGAGTTTTCAGAAGAAGGGCTTGATTTTTCCGCGGGGAAGACGGTCGACGGCCTGCCGATATCCAAGTCGTATGTGAACAGCATGGGAACCTGGGCCTACACGATGAAGTGCCCGATCACAGAAGACGGTGAAGAGATCGCGACGCTTTATATAGAATATATCTATGATTCACTGGATGAAGCGCTGCCGGACAAATTTTACAATAAGAGCGCGAAGCTGTACATTATGGATGCATACAGCGAGCGGCTGGTGCTTAAGCCTAAGGGGATCGGTGAACGTGACGCAGGGCATCTGAATCTGGAGGATTTCTACCACGCTAACAAGATCCTTGAAGAGGACGTCCAGAATCACATCAACGAGAGCGTGCGGACCGGACAGAACGTAATGTTCTACCATGAGATACAGAACAAGGATTCGCTGATCTATATGTGGGGGGTGAACCAGGGGACGCTCTATCTGATCGGATATGTGCCGATCGAGGCGATACAGAGGGAAGGCGACGCGGTCAACCAGAACATGTTTATCGTGGTGGCCGTTATGCTGTGCGCGTTCCTGGGATGCTGCGTAGGATATTTCTTGTATGAGAAGCAGCAGAGGAAGATCAGGGCGGAGAGAGAGGCAGAGAGGGAAGTCCATAACAAGCAGCTTACGGAAGCGCTGCAGACTGCGCAGATTGCGAATAATTCCAAGACCATGTTTCTGTCGAATATGTCGCATGATATCCGAACCCCGATGAATGCGATCTTAGGATTTGCAACATTGCTTGCGAAGGATGCACAGGATCCGGATAAGGTAAAGGAATATACGAAGAAGATCACAGCGTCAGGGCAGCATTTGCTCAGCCTGATCAATGACGTACTGGATATATCTAAGATAGAGAGCGGTAAGGTCGTGCTCACGATCGGAGAGTTTGCGCTGAATGACATGATTTCTTCCGTGGACGCGATCATACGTCCGGCCGCCAAGGCAAAGGGACAGAAGTTCAGTATCTCGGTGACGGGGATCAAGCATGAGCGTCTGATCGGAGATGAGACCAGGATCAACCAAATTCTGATCAATCTTCTGTCGAATGCTGTAAAGTACACACAGGAGGGCGGAAGTATCTGGCTTCGTTTTATCGGGATGAATCAGCATTCCAATCAGTATGAGCATATCAGGATCGAGGTTGAGGATAACGGGTACGGTATGACCGCGGAATATCTGGAGACGATCTTTGACGCGTTTACCAGGGCGGAGAACAGTACGACGAATAAGGTCCAGGGCACCGGTCTTGGCATGGCGATCACGAAGAATATCGTCGAGCTTATGGGAGGTACCATTGCGGTTGTAAGCGAGATGGATCAGGGAAGCCTGTTCACGGTAGATCTGGAGCTTCGGATACCGGATGTAGAGGCGGATGAGCAGTTCTGGGAGCAGAACGGCGTCGCGAGGATCCTTGTAGTGGATGATGAGGACGATATCTGCACGGGCATTCAGATGTTGATGGAGGAGTCCGGCGTACAGGTAGAGATCGCCCATGACAAAGAGGCGGCGCTTGATATGCTTAAGCATGCTTCCGATAAGGGAGAAGAATACCAGGTGATCCTGGCAGGCTGGAATATTCCGGGGATGAGAGTAATAGAGACGGCTAGGCAGATACGGAAGGCAGTTCCGGAACATACGCCGATCCTGCTGCTGTCGGCATTTGACTGGGAAGAGATAAGGGAAGAAGCGCTGGATGCCGGAATCAGCGGATTCCTCGCCAAACCATTTTTCGTGTCAGCCCTTAAGGAAAAGCTTATGGAGCTCCTTGCGGAACAGAGTGACAAGGGAGAGTACGAGAAGCTGTGCGAGGAAGGAGGTCTTGAAGGAAGACGGTTCCTTGTGGCAGAGGATAATGAGATCAATGCGGAGATCTTATCGGAGCTGCTGGATATAGAAGAAGCGGTCTGTGAGATCGTAGAAAACGGCAAGCTGGCAGTTGAACGGTTTAATGAGACAGAACCGGGAAGCTATGACGCGATCCTGATGGACGTCCAGATGCCGGTAATGAACGGATATGAAGCAGCCAGGGCGATCAGGGCGCTGGAACGCGATGACGCGAAGCTGATACCGATCATCGCGATGACGGCGAACGCTTTTGCAGAGGATGTAAAGGACGCCATGGATGCAGGGATGGACGCACATATCGCGAAGCCGATAGATATGCTGGTATTGAAGAGGACGTTAAGCCTCTATCTTGCCAGGGATGATGCTTGAATCGGGGATTGCAAAAAGCGTCAATTTTATAGATATAACGGGAAAGGGAATAATATATGAGAAGGAGAGTCAAAGAATCAGCCGTTGCATTTATAGCTACGATTATGGTTTTTGCCGTAGTTTCCTGTGCGCAGAGGGATTTACCGGGGACGAACCTGATCGACAATGAAGAGGAAGAGAGGACGACGATCCTGCTGTTTGCGCCGATGGAGAGATCGAAGCCGGATGCCAAGAATGCGGCGAGAACGGCTTTTGATAAGACCGTTATTATGGCGGAGGAACAGCTGAATCTTACGGTGGAATACAGAACCTATACTTCCGCCGATTATCAGGAGAAGACTTATGATGATGTATCGATCGACAGGATACGGCATGATATGGATGATTTTTATTTGCTTAACCCGGACGTTCTTCAGAAAACAGGGGAAGAAGGGAGACTTGCCGACTTGTCTGATCTTGAATGCGCCAAGAATCTAAGGGAGGTCGTCAAATTGGCGAATACAGTGGACGGAAAGCTTATGGGTATCCCTCAGGAAGTGGTGGTCTACGGACTCTTTGTGAATAAAGATATGTTCGATCAATATGATCTTGATATGCCGAATACGCCGGAAGAATTCCTGGAGTGCTGCCGGGTATTCAAGAAGAATGGGATTGAGACGCCGATAGGGGCGAACCGTTGGTGGCTTGAAACGTTCGTTTTTGCACAGGCATACGCTGATCTGTATAATGGAGACGATC
The DNA here is from genome assembly GCA_947388185.1 of uncultured Dorea sp. Lineage (GTDB taxonomy): Bacteria > Bacillota > Clostridia > Lachnospirales > Lachnospiraceae > Sporofaciens. The sequence goes on from CANDQP010000014.1 coordinate 42,939, forward strand.
CTGCGGCAGAGATCGAGGCTCTCAACAATGGAGAGCGCAAGTACAGTGATTATATGCGCAAGGGTGACGAGTATCTGAAGGAGTTGCTCGATCTGGGATATCTTGATGCCGTGACGGCCTTGACATATGAAGCGATCGAAGGAGAAG
>CANDQP010000015.1 GCA_947388185.1 uncultured Dorea sp.
TTTCTATTCATAATATAACATATCTAATAGCAGGATTCAAGTAAATTATTTGTTGCTTTCATTTGCCTATTTTGTACCATTTAATGAGAAGTATCAACAACCACGACATCCGAATCACCCTTGCGGGCCTGTTCCAGTACGGCTTCTGATAATTTCAGGAAGGAACCGTAAGAGGATGAGGCGCCGGATATTGCGTCAATATCATCATCTCTGCGTCCCTCCAGAAGTTGACTGGCGTAATAGCGGGTATATTCGTTGGGATAGGTTCCGTTAGAATGGAGCATTGTCTGCATGTAAGCACTATCCCAGCTTTTGATAAATCCGCTGGCGTTTTCAGCGTTGTATTCTACGGAGACGATACTTCCGCCCTTCACCATGATCGTAATATATTCTTTCCAGCCATGACTGAAATCTTTGGCCTGAGCCGTATAATATCCGTCTTGAAGCTCCGTCTCCTCGCGGCATGCCGTCAGAGGGAGTACAAGCAATAGAAAAATCAGTGTAAATGTCAGTAATCGTTTCATTTTTAATTATCCCCCTTCAAAATAAATTTCTCCACTTGTGCCTGAAGATTCTCGGCTTCTTTTGCCAGTGATCCGCTGGCTTGTTCCATGCCGCCGGCATTCTGAAGGTTACGGTCGGCGATTTCTGAAATAGCTTCAATTCGTTCGTCCATGAGGGACAGGGCATTCTGCTGGCTGTTCACTGCCGTTACAAGCGTATCGGAGATCGCACTGATCTGGTCGGATACGGAAGAGATCGCACTGAAAGAGCCGGCAGTATCTGCAGTCAGTTCCACACCGGTTTGAATAATAACTTTGGTGCTGGTTACCATCTCGGTAGCGTTTTGTGCAGCCTCGGCGCTTTTAGCCGCCAACTGTTTCACTTCATTTGCGACAACTGCGAATCCTTTTCCGGCTTCTCCGGCGCGGGCAGCCTCTATGGAAGCATTGATTGCCAGGATGTTGGTCTGGAAGGCAATGTCTTCGATTGCTTTGGCAATCTTAGTGATCTCTTGTGCATTGGAACTGATATCATCCATCGCGTTAGTGAGAGAGGACATCCGTGAATTAGCTTCCTGAATGCACTGTGCGATCTCTTCGGTCTTAGCCCTGGTCTGGGAGCTGCTTTCCGTAACGCCGGATAACCGTTCCTTCACGTGGGATACTTCGTGGATCAGCGCTTCGGTGGACTGGTTCTGTTCCAGAGAAGCCTGATGAAGCTGGCCGGACTGTCCGTTCAATTCTTCGGACATAGCAGCCAAGCGGGTTGCAGCGGACCGGAAGCCTTTGATAGTTTCATTCATAGACTGTGTGATCGTGTGGAGACTTGTTCGGATCAAGGCAAAGTCTCCTTTATAATCTACCTGGGCGCTGACCTTCAGATTGCCGTCGGCAATTTGGGTTAATACCTGCTGAATATCTGATATGTAACGGTTGACGCTTTCTACGGTAGCATCCAAAGTCTGAGTCATAAGCTCCAATTCATCCCTGGAATTGACATGCGTCACCTCGGTATGGAGATCGCCGTCAGAGAGGGCAACCATCCGGTTCGTAACGCTTTTGACCGGACGGGAGATTGAGCGTGACAGACGCAGCACTACCAAAATGGATATGATCAGTACGGCCAGAGTAGATAATATCGCCACCATCATTGCCGCATTGATCAGATGGTCATAGTCGGACTTGGGAATCTGAATGACCAGGAACCACTGAGTACCGCGGATAGGTGAGAAGGCTACCAGCATATTCTCATTGCCGATAGAATATTCTTCAGAGCCGGTCTCGCCGCTCATTATGTGGCTCAGAGATTCTTCGTTGCCGTCGTTGAGCTGCGCCAGTGTGCTCTCGGCCAGAACCAGTGACTGGTCAGGATGTCCGGTAACGAGCCCCTCCCGATTCACCATATAGGCGGTTCCGTGTTTGCCCAGGTTAATGCTGCTGATCACGTCGTTGAGCGCGTCATATTTGTAAACTCCTACTACATAGAAGACCGTCTCCTGGTTCTCTTTTACCGGCATTCCCATGGTGATGCCGAGCTTTCCGTCAAAAATAGTGGAAGAACTGGTGGTCAGATTGTCTGTTTCCTTCAGAAGGGTGAAGAAGTTATCATCCAGATTCTCCGGTGCACCGTCGATCCCCTGTATCAGCCGGCCTTGCAGATCATACAGGGCAATGGTATGCAGTTCGTAGATCTCGGCGGCTTCGGTAAGCACTTCTTTGCGGTTTTTGCGGATTACAGCGGTATCAAGCTGAACATCATCGGTTCCTGTTGAACTCATGCGTGAGTCTCCTGCAATGGTCATCATTCTGTCCGCAAGCATATGAATATTGGCTTCCACGGTTTTAGAAGACTGCCTTGCCATAGGCTGCAGGCTGTCCAGAAGAATATTGTTGGCTAACGACTGCATAGAGAGCGCCATGATCACGCAGCATATGATAACTAATATCAGAATATTAAGAGTAGTGTTTTTTAAAATTCTCCCGTTCAGGCTGCGTCTGGACTTTTGGCTGTGGGAGTTATTTTTTTTAGTAGTCACGTTTGCTGTCTCCTTTTCTTAAAAATTCTTGTACTAATATCTCAGCTTGATATTAGATAAGGCAACATCTGCCTGATATCCTTTTGTGTGCAGCATATATTCCATTCCCTTTTTCGCAAGGTCAATGTGGTTCTGCGGTGCAACCATGATCTCCTCAATAGGAAGAAGCCCTTCGCTTAAGGGGATCTCGATATAGGGAAGCATGAATCCATCCTTGGCACGGAAATATACCGTCGTATCTTTCTGCTTTTTGAATACGAATCGATATTCCTCTTCCTCAGCAAATCCTTCATGTTTAAAGAACATGGCATAAACTTCCGCGGTTTTTTGGAATTTGCGGCACGCCTTCTGATAATTGCTGTTCTGACGGTCCCTGCTGCCGGCCTCTAAGACATCTTCGAGAGGCGTCCGAAGCAGATTAGGCAAATAACTGCAGATATTTCTCTGGATTAACTGCCTTTGCCGCTTGGGATTGTAAACTACAAGGCCGTGGTAGGCAATCTCGGCCGCTTCCTCGATCCTTGCGATGATCTCATCGCTTCGGAAGCCTATATTATAACCGGTCTTGCTGCCGAATTCCGACCACATGGTGATGCTGTCCCGGCATTTTGAGAAAGAAAGCACGAAATATTCCCGTGGTTTTTCATGCTTAGAGTAGATAGAATCTGCGAGAAACATCTCCTTTAATGTCGGGCTTTTGATCGTTTCCCGGCACACCTCTTCTATGATTCCCTGGATGTGAGAAAATTCATTGGGATCGTTTAAAAAATCACTCTTTGTAGCCCAGAAGCAGTTGTGGTTAATGATACCGTTGATACCGTTGCTCTTGGTATAGTGATATAGGATGCTGCTGTTTTCGGCACGTTTTAGTTTTACCTGTCTGCCAGACATAGATTCATTACCTCTCATGGTGTGTTGTTCAAATTAGCGAAAATACTCCTTTACTTATTTATCGGCTGTTTCACTATAAAAATTACCTAATTTTTACAATTATTGAATTTTAGGATTTTTATTTGTATATTGTATTAGCTTGATAGGGGAGGGGTTTGATGCTATAATATGCGGAAAGAAAAGATATTTGAAAGTGCAGGCTTGTGCGCTCCCTTGGTATCAGAAGGGAAAGGCTGAACGCAGTAATTATTAAGTAGGAAGGATTATTTAAGAAGACACAGGGCAGCCGCAGACAGGATACCGTGCGGCATCCCTGTGTGATCAGTAAATGAGGAAGACAAACGATCAGTAGGTGATCTCCTGAAGATAGAGCCCTTTGGGGTCGCAGGGAGCGCTTGCATCCATGCTACCCTCCAGGATATCGTCGATGTCTTCTTTGGGGCGGGTGTAGAATCCAATATCCAGCAGCGTACCTACCATGAGCCGTGCCATATTGTGAAGAAAGTCGTCGGCATGGATCATTATCTGCATCTCCTGGGCGGCGCTGTAGATCTCAACCTCATAAACCTTCCTTATGGTAGATTTGCTTTTCTTTGAGGAAGAGAAGTTCTTGAAATCATGAGTCCCTGTCAGGAGAATGCCGGCCTGCTGCATCAGCTGCCTGTCCGGCGTCTTGAAACAGTGGTAGGTGTACTTGCGGTCGAACACGCTGGGTACGTCGTCGATGGTCATACGGTACACATAGGTCTTGGAGGTGGCGTTCAGTTGGGCATGGAAACGGTCAGGAACCTCATCTACCCGGACGATTGCAATGTCCATGGGAAGATATCGGTTGAGGTAATGCTTCATATCCAGGAGCTTCATATCGGATTCCGTCTTGAAATTGGCGACCTGTGCGTAGGCATGTACGCCCACCTCGGTACGGCATCCGCAGTTCAGTTCGATATCGGATTCTCCGGTCATCTTTCGGATGACTTCTAAGATCTTGTTGGAGATCGTATTGTTGGATTCGTCTTTTCCCAGGCGTGTCCAGCCCTGGTAACGGCTGCCGTCGTATTCTATTGTTAATTTGATGTTTCTTAAAGCAGAAGGCGTTTTGGCGGATTTGTCTCTTTTGCGCATATTCAAAATCCTCATCTTTCTATATGGAAATATTTATAACATCATTGTATTAAGTATATCAAATTCCATATTATAAGAAAAGGGTAAACGAAGAAAAAGACCTATAACGAAAGGAAATAATATAAATGAGTGTAGAAAGCAGAAAAGTATCAGAATCCATTGTGGAAACAGTCCATATGGTCCGTCCGAATCATTTGAACGGGGCGGGACGTCTGTTCGGAGGCATCCTGATGCAGTGGATCGATGAAGTTGCGGCGCTTGTGGCGAAGCGTCATGCCCATATGAATATAACGACGGTTTCGGTGGATAATCTCCGCTTCCTAAAGGGTGCCTATCAGAGGGATGTCATTGTGCTCAAAGGGAAGATCACGTATGTGGGGCGTACCTCCATGGAAGTGAAGGTGGATACCTATGTAGAGGATGCGGACGGCGAAAGGATATTGATCAACAATGCGTTTTTTACAATGGTGGCGCTGGATTCCAACGATAAGCCTGCCGAGGTGCCGCGTCTTCTGCTGGAGACGGAGGAGGACCGGCAGGATTTTGAGAAGGCGAAGCTTCGAAGAGAGATGCGGCTGCTTAGAAAGGAAGAGGGATTCTAAGCATGCCGCCAAAGCTTATAGCTGTATTTTGTAATGATCAGAGGGAGGTCATTTCTTCATATAAGAAGATACCATCCGCACCATATTCTCGATCTGGTCCTGTTCTTCCTTGGATTTTCCGTCCTTTAGGACGGAGAGTACCAGAGAGAATTCATCTGGTGTAAACTGAATTCCTTTTTTATTCGCGTTTGTGATCAATGCCATCATGATCGGTGCGAGAGACTTCCCGCTCTTCCCCTGTGTCTGTGCTGCCGCTGTGCGGATCAGCTCCATTTTCATTGGATCCATGTTCTGCATTGACGGGTGGTTCATCCATTCGTTCATCGTCATTGTCTCCTTTCCTGCTGCCCGTGTCGGGTTGATTCATTTCATTCTCAAACATCATGCTGTACATCTCAAACATCTCCTGCTGTTCAGGATTCATCATGCTTTTCATCATGTCCATCGGATCAAAGGAATTCGAATCCATGGAGGATCCTGACATATTCTGCATGTTCTGCATATTCTGTACCATTTCCATCATATTCATCATGCCGGACATTTGTTCCATCATTTCTTTTTCAGACGGGTTCATATAAGGTTTCAACCCCTCCAGTATATTGGAGGGAGAGGGATCAGAAGAAAAGCCCTGAAAGACTTCCATGGTGTGGCGAAGCTCCAGGAATTTGATATAAACCCCGAAAAAGCGCTGGATAGAGGGCGGAGTGTATGGAAGCAGGAGTTTTAATGTATATAGGAAGGGCGGTGTGACCAGATTATCGAAAGGTGTCATTGGTTTCGGTGGGTTTTGTTCCATAATCACTCCTTGAAATAACGTTGTAAATATATATGACGGGGGAGAGGAATTTATACATACTTGTCTGATAATGTATTACAGTTTGAAGATATGGAAAAACTAAATTGGAAATATTTCATATATTAGTATGGTAAGGTACCAGAAAGGGGAAGGAATATGGACAGGAAACTGATCATTGACGGCAATGCCGTGTACGAGATTGATGAGAATTGTATGCTGAGAAAACATCTGGAAGAAGAAGCAGTTCGGGAACAGCCTGAGAAGGACAGCAAGAAGCTGAATGAATACAAAATGAAGAGGGCGGAGTGATATACTCCGCCCGGTTATAGAATTAGCATCCGCAGTCAAAGCCGCCGCATCCATTGCCGCATCCGCCGCAGCAGAAGAGCAGAAGGATGATCCACAGACAACTGTCATTGCCGCATCCGCCGCCAAAGCCGTTGCCGCATCCGCCGCAGCAGAAGAGCAGAAGGATGATCCACAGGCAGCTATTGTTGCCAAAGCCGCATCCGCATTCTCCACCAGTTCTTCCTACGCCTGACTCACAGCCGCATCCACAGTTCGTAGCACTTAAATCGCTCATATTGAAATCCTCCATTTATGATGTTTACAGTAACATAATATGCTAAGGGTTCCAATGTGTGAGAAGAAAAATCAATTTTTTATCAGTCGTTTTATAGAATGCTGGTAGAGGTAGGAATTCTTCTGCAGCTTTAGCTTGTCCAACGTGGTTATATTCTCCTTGGCGTACTCGTCATAGAGGGTAAGCAGGTAGGATGTGGTGTAATTCCTGTGCTGGAACCAGGTGAAGAGGAGCCAGTTCATGATGTCCGGATACCAGTAGCGCTCAGGGATAGCAGAGGACTGGAGCAGGGCAACGTGCTGCGACGCTTCTTCTGAAAGTTCGGTAAGCTCGTCAGAGTAATTCTTATCCTTGAACAGGGCATCGCTTTGCTGAACGATGTCGTACAGGGCGTTAGAAGCCTTCCAGTAAGCGACGAAGGCAGGATCGGTCTCATCAGGAGTTTCTTCCATATTATGGAGATCGAAGGTCTGCATGGTCGGCCGCCTCTTGGTAAAGCTCCAGTCATACTCGGAACGCTTGTCCGGGTCGGACAGGACATTGTAGGCCTCTAAGATCTCCTGCATCTGTTCGGTAGTATCGATTCCGTTGCGGATGTTGACATCCGGGTGGTACTTTTTCGCCAGTTCATTCTTGGCAGCAGTAATGTCTTCTAAGGTAGCCTTTTCTGAGACACCCAATATATCATAATAATTCTTATCGTTCATTCTATCCTCCATTGATGATAAAATATGGAAATGAGCATAATTATCTTACGACACTTTTGCGGATAAATCAATTAGAAATTTTGAATATTCAAAAGGTGATATAGATGTGAATCTGTGTTATACTGGTTGTATTAGTTGGGTGATTGAGGTGATGGGCATGGAAATGGCAGATTTTAACGGATATGAACAGAATCAGAGAATGTATGGAGGAACCGCTGGAAGGAAAATGGGTATTTCTGTTGACGGGAAGGATTATATTCTGAAATTTCCGGGGAATCTGAAAGAACAGGGAATGAAGAATATCAGGCTTAGTTATTCTAATAGTCCGGTGTGTGAATATATTGGTTCACAAATTTACCGGATGTTGGGGTTTGATGTGCATGAAACGATTCCTGGTACAAGAAATGGAAAAACGGTTGTCGCATGAGGGGACTTTCTTAGGAGTGGAGAGATATTATATGAATTTGATAAGATTAAGGTAACCTTCGAACCACATTTTTTAGACTCCAGTGGAAATGAGACGAATGGAGTAGGCGTAGATCTGTACGAAATTCTTATGACAATGCAGGAACATCCATTTTTAAAAGATGTTCAGGGAATCAGGGAGCATTTTTGGAATATGTTTGTAGTGGATGCATTTCTTGGAAATCCAGACAGAAATAACAGCAATTGGGGGATTATTCTGGGCGTGGATGGTAATAAACGAATAGCTCCAATATATGCTAACGGGAATTGTCTCAATTGTAAATGGGATGAAGATAAATCCGTATCATCTTATGGAAAATATGGAATATAGGGAATGTAGTGACGCTGTGGAAAGGTTGATTCTATTATAGGGGATTTATTACCGGAAATTAGAAGGTTGATAGAGGATATTCCAGTGATATCAGAAGTACAGAAGAGGTTCTATTATAAGATAATGGAATGCAGATATGATAAGGAGTTTCTTCCAATTTATCAGAAAATTATTGCCGAATAAAATATATATGAAACTGGAGGACAATAGAATGTACAATGATGAGAAAATAATTCTGCCTATGGACCTTCCGGAAGGGCTGCAGCGTGATTTCAAGGAATTACAGGAATATTATGACGCAGGTGACTGGCTGCAGTTTGACTTATTGTTTGAAGCAGTGGAGGCGAGTGTGAAGGCATATTATCTTGCCGGAAAAATCAGCAGAGAGGAATTGAATCTTATTTTTAAGAAATATGGAATCGCATAGCGGTAAAGAAGATATCACAGAAGAGGAGACATAAGGAATGACGAAGCAAGAGCTGGCTACGAGAATATGGCAACTGCGAATGAACTCAGGAAAAATATCAAGGCAAGCGAGTACAAGGACTATATTCTTGGCTTTATGTTTTACAAATACTTATCAGACAAGGAGCTTGATTATTTCAAAGATTGGGGTGGGGAATCAGAGGAAGATCTGGTAGATTTGGATATCGAGGTCATTGATAAGGCCAGGGATGCCAATGGATACTTTATCGCCTATGATGACCTGTTCTCTGTCTGGAGAAATATTGTACTGCAGAAGGATAACAGTACGAAGAAATATGTGGAGGTACAAAAGGGGATCAAAGGAAAGGTATTTCCGATCTGTATGATCCAGGAAGTGTATTTCCGGTCAGAGCTAGATGAACTTGAGAGGTTAAATAGTGAGAGAATTACATTGGAAGGTGAAATAGAAGATCTGTGGAATGAGCTGGAAGAAGATACGAAGTCCAATCTGTCGAAGGAGGACAACAGTGATGATCATTCCAAAATGGATCCGAAGAAGCTAAACGGCGAAGTGAAGCAGATTCTTTCTGAATTGTCATCCACGGAAACAGATATTTTGGAAGAGTATCTTACACTGAAGAATAAGCAGAAGAAGATTGATTTTATCAGCAGCCATTCGGAAATAGAATGGGATCAGATGAAATGTAATAAGGATATGACCTATGGGGCGGCGGTAAGGACATATATAGATTTTCTATTAAGGATTCTGTGTTTTTTGAAATGCCCATTCCTATACCAGATATAGATGAGCAGAAAAAAATAAGTAAATATTTATCGAAGTTGGATTCTCTTATTACTCTCCAACAATATAAGATGGAAAATCTGCAAAATTTTAAAAAGTCATTATTGGAAAAGATGTTTACTTAGAAAGGTTTGGAATATAATGAAACTATATCATGGAAGTAATGTAGAAGTAAAAGAGCCAAATATACTTGTTGGCAGAAGAACGCTTGATTTTGGTCAGGGATTTTATACAACATCTGACTATAACCAAGCAGAAAAATGGGCTTTTAATATTTCAAAGCGCCGGAATGTCGGGAAACCAGTTGTTTCTGTGTATGAATTTGATGAAATAGTTCTCTCAGAATTAGTTGTTCTCGAATTCAGTACACCAAACAGTGATTGGCTGCATTTTGTGTCTGAAAATAGGACAGATACTTATCGTGGTATGGAGTATGATTTTATAAAAGGTCCAATTGCCAATGATAATACGATGCCTGTATTGAATATGTATATATCCGGGTTCGTTGATGAGGATTTTGCAATAAAGCGTTTGTTGCCGCAGAAACTCAAAGATCAATGTGTATTCAAAACAGAAAAAGCGATTCCGTTTCTTAAGTTCAGGGAGGTAATATTATGCAAAAAATGATGAGTGAGGTATTGCATTATTATGACAGGGAAGTTGTAAAAATGATGATAGATAAATATGGTCTGATGCCTATGGAAGCAATCAACAGTTTTATAAAATCTCAAACCCACATTATGTTAGAAGATATACAGTATGGTATGGATGAGTTCGGTTATCCTGCTATATTTGATATGTGGGAATGTGAGAAAATAACGGGAGATCCTAGAAATTCCATATATATAAGAGGAGAATAATATGACAGCAGAACATGAATTTTATCTATATTTATTGGAATGTTATGCCGCGTATAAGAATAAACCGACAGGTGAGGTACTTGAAGAGTGGGATTTATTGAATATATCGGATTTTATTTTTAATATGTACGAAATGTACCATTCTGAATCTATAGAAAATGCTTTTAAAGATATTGACAGTCTGACTATGACTGGCAAACCTGCCTGGTAAATCGAAAACAACATAACAAAGGAGAAATGGATATTCTCTCCGGGGGAAGTGGCAGGCGGAACGTCCAAATACCAGATCGCTGAACAGGTTGTGTTCAACCAGCAGGAAGATACGCGGGACAGAAGAGGCGACATTACACTTTTGATCAATGGTATGCCGGTGATCCATATCGAGTTGAAAGCGAGTGGCGTAGATGTTTTTGAGGCTGCACATCAGATAAAGAAATATATACAGGAGAGGAAATTCCAGGGATTTATGAGTCTGGTGCAGGTGTTCTGGGCGATTACGCCGGAAGATGCGTTGTATTTCGCGAATCCTGGAACGGCAGAGCGGATGAACTCCGCATTCTTCTTCCACTGGGAGGGCAGGGACAATCATATTATCCGGGACTGGAGAGAGATCATAGACGGCGAATCCAGGATCCTGTCCATTCCTGAGGCGCACCGAATGATCGGATGTTATGCTGTCGCCGACAAGGAGAAGGATACCAGATACAAAAGGCGCCAAATTTAAAGAAGATTTGATGGCGTGATTGTCTCATTCGAAGCCATATACGAAAATCGGAAATAATCATGACAAGTGTCTGGATATTGTGATCGTTGTAAATCAGTTGTTGACAGGATATGATTCGCAGTATGCCAATGTGCAGGTAGATGATATCGATGAAAATATAAAGACACTCAATCGGACTTATAAGAATATCTGTGATATTTTTGCGATTGACCATATCGATCATTTTGAGCAATTGCCAAGATCAGAGGAGAGGAGAACAGACAGAAGTTCAGAAGAGAATTCTATCGCTTGAAAAGTACACTCAGAACGGCGATCGAGGTATTTACTGCTAATTTCGGAATTGATGCGGATATTTTCTATGACTTATATGTTCATACCATGGGCGGAAAGGTTGATGCAATAAAACTGGAAGTGATAGAGAAGTCGGCAGATATCAATAAAGTAAAAGAATATTTTGATGCTAAGAACATGCTGAGTGCCGGAGGAAAGCTGCATGCAGAGCTAAAGCGGTTCATTGAAGAGCAGAAAGCGGAATCGGATTGATTATAGATTATGGAAGGAAGCGGTCAGGTTGAAAGAAGCAGAATTAAGAGCAATTTGGATGGAAGAAGAGAAGACAGCACATATTACAGGGTGGGATTTTTCACATATTCACGGGAGGTATGAAGAAGAGAATGACTTGCCATGGGATTATAAGGGGATAATAAGACAATATTTAAGAGACGGTTCAAAGATATTGGATTATGATACCGGCGGCGGAGAGTTTTTATTATCTCTGAACCATCCGTATGATCAGACGGCAGCGACAGAAGGATTTAAACCGAATGTACAATTGTGTAAGGAGAAATTACTGCCCCTGGGCATTGATTTTAAAGAGTGTGAGGCTCCTTCTGAGATTCCTTTTGAGGATGAAGCTTTTGATATGATCATTAACAGACATGGAAGCTTTGATGCCGGAGAGCTGTATCGTCTGCTAAAGAAGGACGGAATCTTTATTACGGAGCAGGTTGGGAGTGATAATGACAGAGATTTGGTTGAAATGGTCCTTCCCGGAACGGACAAGCCTTTTCCGCATCTGAATCTTAGAGAACAGAGAAGAGTTTTCGAGGACGCCGGATTTCATGTTATAGAGAGTGAGGAAGTATATCGGCCGATCAAATTCTATGATGTCGGCGCATTTGTGTGGTTTGCACGGATTATTGAATGGGAATTTCCTGAGTTTTCTGTTGAGAAATGCTTTGACAGGCTGCTTAGGATGCAGAGGATCATTGAGGAGAAAGGGGAAGTAGAAGGAACAATTCATCGGTATTTAATTGTGGCGAAGAAAGTATAATCCGAATATTCTGGTAAAAAAGGGTTTTTTCAATGAATAAAGTAAAACAGCAGATCCATTATTGTTGTGATGATACGATGAGGGGGAACGTCAAGGGGCAGAATATAACGGTGGCAGTGTTGGATACAGGGATGGCTGCACATCCGGATCTCAAAGGGAGGATTCTGGCTTTTTACGATTGTGTCAATCACCGTCATGGATTATATGATGACAGCGGTCATGGAACACATGTGGGAGGGATTATTGCCGGCAATGGCGTGCTGTCTCAGGGAAGACTTGCCGGAATGGCGCCGGAAGCGAAGCTGGCGGCAGTGAAGGTGTTGGATGCCAAAGGTGAAGGAGATGTGGCGCAGATTCTTGAAGGGATCCGTTGGATCAGAAAGAATTATAACCGATTTAGAATCAGAGTAGCCAATATATCGGTAGGGGCGAAGCTTGATCTGGATGAAGAGAAGGAGCGAAGCCTGATACAGGCGGTGGAAATGCTGTGGGACGAGGGGATCACGGTTATCGTGTCGGCGGGGAATTATGGGCCGGAGGAGGGAAGCGTGACCGTCCCGGGGAACAGCCGCAAGGTGGTCACCGTTGGTGCGTTGGAGGAGCACGGGATGAAGAATGTCTGTTCCGGTGCCGGACCTACCAGTCAGTGTATTGTAAAGCCAGAGCTTGTGGCGCCGGGGTATCAGGTCCTGTCTTGTAATAGTCTGTATCGCAAGAACAGGATTCCTTATATCAGAAAGAGCGGAACATCTATGGCGACGCCTGTGGTATCGGGAGCTGCTGCATTATTCCTGTCAAAATATCAGGACGCGGCGAATGTGGAGCTTAAGCTTGCGTTTCGGGAAACATGTGAACAGCAGCAAAGCGGTAGGAATCAGGGATGGGGACTGCTTAGAGTAGACAGGATGTTAGATATGTGGAGGTGACGAAATATTATTTTTTCATTTTCCCAGCAAATCGAACATTAGTTTGTAAAGAAAAAATACTTGACACCTTTCCCTTTTTGTTGTATGATAGCGAAGGTGATTGAAGTGGATAAGATTCTGGAGCAGACATTGCTGTTTGATTTTTATGGTGAATTACTTACGAAGCATCAGAAGGAGATCTATGAGCGGTTCGTGTCGGAGGATCTCTCCCTCGGGGAGATTGCGGAGGAGGCAGGTATCAGCCGTCAGGGAGTCCATGATCTGATCAGGCGCTGCAACCAGGCGCTTAGAGGATATGAGGAGAAGCTTCACCTGGTAGAGAAGTTCCTGGCAGTCCGGGAGAAGGTGGAGAGGATAGACGGGATTCTTAAGGAGTATCAGACAGAAGATTCGGACGAATGGATACAGAGTATCCGCAGGATTGCCGGTGAGATTATAGAAGAGCTGTAACAGAGGAGTTTTTGTATGGCATTTGACAGTTTGACAGAGAAACTTCAAAATATATTCAAGAATCTGCGAAGCAAGGGACGCCTTACCGAGGAGGATGTCAAGGAAGCCCTCAAGGAGATCAAGCGGGCGCTTCTTGCGGCGGATGTTAATTTCAAGGTTGTCAAGGATTTTATCAAGAGCGTTCAGGAACGTGCCGTCGGGCAGGATGTCATGAACGGGTTGAATCCGGGGCAGATGGTCATCAAGATTGTGAATGAAGAACTGGTGAAGCTGATGGGCTCCGAGACGACGGAGATCAGGCTGCAGCCGGGAAGCGCGGTCACGGTGATCATGATGGCAGGTCTTCAGGGAGCCGGTAAGACGACCACCACCGCGAAGCTTGCGGGCAAGTACAAGCTTAAGGGTAAGAAACCGCTGCTTGTGGCCTGTGACATATATAGGCCGGCGGCCATTAAGCAGCTGCAGGTGAACGGCGAGAAGCAGGGCGTAGAAGTATTTGCCATGGGAGAGAATCACAAGCCCGCCAATATCGCGAAGGCTGCTCTTGAACATGCCCAGAAGAATGGGAATAATATTGTGATCCTGGATACGGCCGGGCGTCTTCATATTGATGAGGATATGATGGCAGAGCTTCAGGAGATCAAGGAGACGGTAACCGTGCACCAGACTATTCTGGTCATTGACGCCATGACTGGTCAGGATGCGGTGAACGTTGCGAAGGAATTTAACGAGAAGGCGGGGATAGACGGTGTGATCGTCACGAAGCTTGACGGTGATACCCGAGGCGGTGCGGCACTTTCTGTTAAGGCCGTTACCGGCAAGCCGATCTTATATGTAGGTATGGGGGAGAAGTTATCTGATCTGGAGCAGTTCTATCCGGACAGAATGGCGTCCCGTATCCTTGGGATGGGTGATGTGCTGACTCTGATCGAGAAGGCGGAGGCTGAGATCGACGAAGAGAAAGCAAGGCAGATGACCCAGAAGCTTAAGAAGAACCAGTTTGATTTCGAGGATTTCTTAGAGAGTATCAGCCAGATGAAGAACATGGGCGGTCTTGGCAGTATCATGAACATGCTTCCCGGCCTTGGCGGTATGGGCGGTATGGGTAAGATGAAGGGGCTTGACGATGAGCAGACTTCCCAGGCAGAGAAGGGTATGGCGCGGATGGAGGCTATGATCTACTCCATGACTCCGGAAGAGAGAAGGAATCCGGATATATTGAACCCGTCAAGGAAGCATCGGATCGCGAAGGGCGCCGGTGTGGATATCAGCGAGGTCAACCGGATGGTGAAGCAGTTCGGTGAGATGAAGAAGATGATGAAGATGATGGGTAAAGGCGGCAGGAAAGGAAAGTTCCGTTTGCCGTTCTGATAATGGTATACCGCGTCTTCGGCGCGTTATATAGATATAATTATAGAAGAATATTTTATGGAGGTGAAATACAATGGCAGTAAAGATCAGATTAAGAAGGATGGGACAGAAAAAGGCTCCTTTCTATAGAATTATTGTAGCTGATTCAAGATCCCCAAGAGATGGTAAATTTATCGACGAGATCGGAACCTATGATCCGAACTGTGATCCAAGCGCGATCAAGGTTGATGAAGAGGCGGCTAAGAAGTGGCTGAATAATGGTGCGCAGCCGACAGAGGTTGTAAGCAAGATCTTTAAGATAGCAGGCATTGAGAAATAGATTCTGAATGTAAATCTTATTTTAGAGGTACGCGATTATGAAAGAACTGGTGGAAGTTATTACGAAGGCCCTGGTGGACGATCCTGACAGCGTTGTTGTGACTGAGAGAGAGGAGAAGAAGACGATGGTCCTGGAAGTTCATGTTGCCGATTCTGATATGGGAAAGGTAATTGGGAAACAGGGACGCATCGCCAAAGCGATCCGTTCGGTTGTGAAGGCGGCGGCTGCCAAAGAAGATAAGAAGGTTATCGTTGATATCATGGATTAGCAAGAAGAGGGATTTTCCTCTTGGATGAAGGACAGACGTATAAGATAAACGCCTGTCCTTGTTTTCATAATAGGAGAAGAAGGATGGATGATTTATTACAGGTTGGGGTGATCACCCAGACCCACGGGATCAGAGGAGAGGTAAAGGTATTCCCTACGACGGATGATCCCGGAAGATTCGTGGAATTGAAGCAGGTGCTGCTTGATACAGGGAGAGAGACACTGCCTTTGGAGATTGAGAATGTCAAGTTTTTCAAACAGTTTGTGATCTTAAAATTCAAGGGCTATGATAATATAAATGATATTGAGAGATACAAGAGATGTCCGCTTCTGGTCGAACGTGAAGACGCGGTTCCTCTTGAGGAGGATGAATATTTTATCGCAGATATGATCGGGATGAAGGTTGTGACAGATCAGGGGGAGGAATTCGGCACTCTTAAGGATGTGATGGAGACAGGTGCGAATGATGTATATGTGATCGACCATCCGGTGAAGGGAGAAGTTCTGATCCCGGCGATCAGGGAGTGTATTCTGGATGTGGATATTGAGGGCGGACAGATGAAGATCCATGTGATGGATGGACTGATCTGAGAAAAGCGGCGGTACGCGATGAAGGAGCTTGAGTTATGCATTTTTATATTATGACATTGTTTCCGGAGATGGTGATGCAGGGACTTTGTACCAGCATTATCGGAAGGGCTGTGGACAAGGGGATCTTATCTATTGACGCTGTCAATATCAGGGACTATGCTTTTAACAAGCATAACAGTGTGGATGATTATCCTTACGGCGGCGGCGCTGGGATGCTGATGCAGGCGGAGCCTGTGTATCAGGCGTATCAGGCGGTGAAGGAGAAGATATCGGCGGCAGGTCTCCAGCCGTCTCCGGGCGGTGAAGAGACCGTGGATGTTCGAGGAAGAGCAGCGGAAGGGAAGAAGCCCCGTGTTGTCTACCTGTCTCCGCAGGGGAAGACATTCAACCAGAAGATGGCGGAAGAATTTGCCGCCGAAGAAGAATTGGTGTTCTTATGCGGGCATTACGAGGGGATTGACGAGCGTGTGCTTGAGGAGATCGTGACGGATTATGTGTCGATCGGGGACTATATCCTGACAGGCGGGGAACTTCCGGCTATGATCATGGTGGATGCCATCTCGCGTCTGATACCTGGGGTCCTTCACAACGATGTATCGGCAGAGTTCGAGAGCTTCCAGGATAATCTGCTTGAGTATCCCCAGTATTCCAGGCCGGAGGTCTGGCACGGGAAGCGTGTGCCGGAAGTTCTGTTATCCGGGCATCATGCGAATATTGAGAAATGGCGGCGAGAACAGTCTGTGTTAAGGACGGCACAGCTGCGTCCGGATCTGCTTGAAGAAGCAGAGCTTACCTGGGCAGAAAAGGATATGGTGATAAAATTTCAGGAGTAATTATTTGGGAAAAATCCCTTGTCAAGCGCTGTCAAATATGATAAAATATAACACGTTGTGAAGAAAAGAGATGGTCCTCTGGTACAAGGTATTAAGAACATCCGAATAATAAGGAGGTCACACGATGAACGATATTATCAAGAAGATTGAAGCAGAACAGTTGAAAGAGACTGTACCGGAATTCCATGTTGGAGATACCGTGAAGGTATACGGTAAGATCAAGGAAGGAAACCGCGAGAGAATCCAGGTATTCGAGGGTACTGTACTTAAGAGACAGGGAGGCGGCTCCAGAGAGACATTTACCGTAAGAAAGAACTCTAACGGAATCGGCGTTGAGAAGACATGGCCGTTACATTCCCCGAACGTTGAGAAGGTGGAAGTGGTAAGAAGAGGTAAGGTAAGAAGAGCGAAACTGTTCTACTTAAGAGACCGCGTTGGTAAGAAAGCGAAGGTAAAAGAGTTAGTAAAATAAGAAACAGGATGAAGAGGACAAGTACATATTGTATATTGTCCTTCTTTATTTTATAGCGGATAGATCAAGAGGAATCATGGGACGCAGACGGAAGAGACGGATATTTAAAAAGAATAAGAAGAAAAAGTTTGAATTTCATATAGATCTGGGTTTCCTTGCAGGGATTGCCATATGGATCTTCAAGATAGGCGTGGTCTGCCTGCTGGCGTTTGTGTGGGTGTGGTATTTCGGACAGCAGGTGAGTACGGTGGGGGATTCCATGAAGCCGGTTCTAAGCAACGGTGACGTCGTTCTGGTGAACAGGATCGTATACAATGCCATGGCGCCGAAGCGGGGAGATATCATTATATTTAAGCCCAAGGGCAATGAGAACATACATTATTATACGAAGCGGATCATTGGAATGCCCGGGGAGAGTGTGGAGATCATTGAGAACAGGATCTATATAGACGGTGAGAAGTTAGAGGAAGAATATGAGACGACGGACATCAGTGATGTGGGGATCGCGAATGAGAAGATAGAGCTTGCGGAGGATGAGTATTTTGTGCTGGGGGATAATCGTGCAAGCAGCGAGGACAGCCGCAATGCGGATGTGGGCAATGTGAAGCGGGAATATATCTATGGGAAGGCATGGTTTGTCATCTCCCCTAGAAAAGATTTTGGATGGGTAAAATAAACGGGATGCGGCGACGCAGCGTAAGATAAGGAGTAAAAAGTATGCATTTTCAATGGTATCCGGGTCATATGACGAAGGCAAAGCGTATGATGCAGGAGAATATGAAGCTGATCGATCTGGTGATCGAGCTTGTGGACGCAAGGATTCCCTTAAGCAGCCGGAATCCGGACATCGACGAGCTGGGACGGAATAAGGCAAGATTGATCCTGCTGAACAAGGCAGATCTTGCCGAGGAGAAATGGAACGATGCCTGGGCAGAGTATTTTAAGAGTAAGGGTTTTCTTGTGATGAAGGTAGATTCCAGGAAGAATAACGGCATGAAGCCGATCCATGGCATCATTAAGGAGGCGTGTAAGGAGAAGATAGAAAGAGACAGGAAGAGAGGGATCTTGAACCGTCCAGTCCGTGCGATGGTGGTGGGAATCCCCAATGTGGGCAAGTCTACATTCATCAATTCTCTGGCGGGCAAGGCATGCGCCAAGACAGGCAATAAGCCCGGGGTCACCAAGGGGAAGCAGTGGATCCGGCTGAATAAGCAGGTGGAGCTTCTGGATACGCCGGGGATCCTGTGGCCTAAATTCGAGGATCAGAAAGTAGGGCTTATGATGGCATTTATCGGTTCCATGAAAGATGAGATCCTGAATACAGAGGAGCTGGCAGCGGAGCTGATCGGGCTGATTGGGAAGCATTATCCGGGAGTGCTTGAAGAGAAGTATCATCTGGAGACGGATCCGGACGTCTATGTGATGCTTGGACGGATCGCCGAGAGCAGGCATTGCAGGCTTCGGGGAAATGAACTCGACACGGAGAAGGCGGCCGTCTTGCTGCTGGATGATTTCCGCAACGGAAGACTGGGAAGGCTGACACTGGAATATCCGCAGGAAGTGTGATAGAATTGGGAAGGAAAAGGAGACAGTAGCGATGACGGAGACAGACAGCAGAAACGAAGAAGAGAAGAGTATATTTGGCATTTTGGGCGGATGGATCATGTATATCGTTGTCATTATCGGACTGACCTATCTGATCATCACATTTGTGGGACAGAGAACCAGGGTCAGCGGTTCTTCTATGGAGACGACGTTGAGTGACGGGGATAATCTAATTGTAGATAAGCTGTCCTATCATTTCGCGGAGCCGAAGCGGTTTGATATCATTGTATTTCCTTATCAATATGAAGAGAATACATATTATATCAAGCGGATCATAGGTATGCCGGGAGAGACGGTTCAGGTAATAGACGGGTATACTTATATCAATAATGAACTGCTTGAGAGCGATATCTATGGTGCGGCGGTGATGGAGTCGCCGGGAATCGCGGCGGAGCCGGTTGTGCTCGGTGAGGATGAGTATTTCGTGCTTGGAGACAACCGCAATCACAGCTCGGACAGCCGGGATCCGAATGTAGGAGTCTTGAAGAGAGAGGATCTGATCGGGAGGGCATGGGTCCGTATCTTCCCGTTTGACAGGCTGGGAGTCATAAGGCATGAATAAGAGAGAAGAAGAAAGACTTCGGAAGCAGCAGGAGAAGCTTGCGAAGGAGCGGGCAAGGCTTGAGGCGATGCGTACTTACGAGAAGGAGTACGGTATGTGTCGGTATATCTGCGGGATTGATGAGGTGGGCAGGGGGCCGCTTGCCGGGCCGGTTGTGGCCGGGGCGGTGATATTGCCTGCTGACTGTGAGATCCTGTATCTGAATGATTCGAAGAAATTGTCCGGGAAGAAACGGGAAGCCCTGTATGACGAGATCATGGAGAAGGCTCTCGCTGTGGGAATCGGTATGGTAGGTCCGAAGAGGATCGATGAGATCAATATCCTCCAGGCGACTTATGAGGCGATGCGCATGGCGGTTAGCAAGCTTGAGATCCGTCCGGATGTGTTGTTGAACGACGCGGTTACGATACCTGAGATCACGATTCCTCAGGTGCCGATCGTCAAGGGAGATGAAAAAAGCGTCTCCATTGCGGCCGCAAGTATTGTTGCCAAGGTCACAAGGGACCGGCTGATGGTGGAATATGATGAGGTGATCCCGGGATATGATTTCGCGGGCAATAAGGGATACGGGACTAAGGCGCACATCGCGGGCCTGAAGGAGTTGGGGGCGTCCCCGATCCACAGAAGATCGTTTATCACGAAATTTTGTGACTGATCGGAGGGAAAAGCGGGCGTATGAGACATGGTGGATATAGATGCAGCAAACGTAAGACGGGTGCGGAATATGAGCAGAAGGCAGGAGCGTACCTGGAAGAGCAGGGGTATGAGATCCTGGAGTACAATTACCGCTGCAGGACGGGAGAGATCGATATTGTTGCGAGAGACGGAGAGTATCTGGTCTTCTGTGAGGTGAAATACCGGGCAGACGCAGGGTGCGGGCGTCCGGAGGAGGCGGTTGATACGCGGAAACAGCGGCGTATTTCGAAGTGCGCTCTGTATTATCTTATGCGCCATGGACTTGCGGATCAGGCGTGCCGTTTTGACGTGGTAAGCTTTGAAGGGGAGGCGGTAACGCTGTATCCTAATGCGTTTGACTATTTAGGAGGATAAATCAATGGCACTTGGGTTAAAATATAAGAATCAGGAACATATATTTGAAGAGAAGACCGTGGACGGCGTGCCTTATCTTGCTTATCCGCTGCTTGAGAAGACGGGGGTGGTCAGGCATGGATTCTCTACCAGGCTTGGAGGAGTCAGTACGGGGCACTGTGCGACGATGAATATCAGTACCACGAGAGGGGATGATCCAGCGGCGGTGGAGGAGAATCGGCGCCGGATCGCGAAGGCGATCGGCGTCAGGGCAGAGGATATGACCTATACGAACCAGACCCATACCACGAATGTGGCGGTGGTGGAGGCAAAAGACAGAGGGAAGCGTTTCATGGAGACAGACGGGATGGTGACCAATGTGCCGGAGATCTGTCTGGTGACCTTCTACGCGGACTGTGTTCCGTTATTCTTCGTGGATCCGGTACACCGGGCGATCGGGCTGTCCCATTCGGGATGGCGTGGTACGGTCGGTAAGATGGGCAAGGTTACCGTAGAACGGATGCGCGAGGAGTACGGTACAGATCCGGCGCAGGTGGTTGCCGCCGTCGGACCGTCGATCTGTCAGGATTGCTATGAGGTGAGTGCAGATGTGATCGAGAAGTTCAGGGAGAATTTCGACAAGGCTCTGTGGCCGGAATTATTCTATGAGAAAGCAGACGGGAAATATCAGCTGAATCTCTGGAGAGCCAATCAGGCGGTGCTTACGGAGGCAGGGGTGCAAGAAGAGAACATAGCAGTGACGAATCTCTGTACGCATTGTAATCCGGATATCCTGTTTTCCCACAGGAGTACCGGAACGGCGAGGGGGAATCTCAGTGCATTTCTGGCATTGATTCCCTAATGGAGGAAGGCGATGTGAAGCATATGTAAGTAAGGAGGAGATTGTATGGTAATACCGATGCCTTCTGAAGCAGGCGGAGGAATCACTACAGCCGGTGATGTGGCGGCGACTGCAGCCGTAGAGGTCAAAGAGGTGACGCAGGATACGGTGGAGGAAGTGGGGCGCCTTGCACAGTTTATTCAGGACAGTATTCCTAAGCTTGCAGGATTTGGCGTACGTGTGCTGATCGCGCTGGCCGTATTCTTCGTCGGAAGGATTATCATAAAATGGATCCAAAAGCTGGTGCGGCGTTCGCTTGAAAGGTCCAATGCGGATAAAGGTGTAGAGCAGTTTGTTGATTCGTTTCTGAAGGTGGGTCTGTACACACTGCTGATCTTCAGCATTGCGGCGAAGTTCGGCGTGGATACGGCGTCGGTTGCGGCGCTGGTTGCGTCTGGAGGTGTTGCGATCGGTCTGGCGCTGCAGGGGAGCCTGTCGAATTTCGCGGGCGGCGTCCTGATCCTCTTGCTGAAGCCTTTTGAAGTGGGAGATTATATCGTTGAGGATACGAATAAGAATGAAGGAACGGTAAAGGAGATACAGATCTTCTATACGAAGCTTAGCACCATTGACAATAAGACGATCGTGATCCCTAACGGGATGCTGACAAACAGCAGCTTGACCAATGCAACGGCCAAGGATGAAAGGCGGCTCGATCTTAAGGTGTCTATTTCCTATCAGGCGGATCTTCGGAAGGCGAAGGCGCTGATTGAAGAGATACTTAGGTCGGATGAATGTGTGATGAAGGACGAGGAGATCAATGTGTTTGTGGATGATCTGGCAGACAGCGCGGTTATTCTCGGCGCACGTGCGTGGGTGAAAAATGAAGAATTCTGGACGACGAAATGGAGAATGCTGGAGACTATCAAGCTTACGCTGGATGAACATGGCATTGAGATTCCATATCCTCAGATGACGGTGCATGTGAAGGAGAGCCGGTGAATTCATGAGTATGAAAAAAATGGATGATAATGCAAAAAAGTTCTTGCAAATATTTGAAAATTTGGTATAATACTATTTGTGGCCGTCAGTTAGATAGCCAGATGCTGGAATAGCTCAGTCGGTAGAGCACTTCACTCGTAATGAAGGGGTCGTCGGTTCAAGTCCGATTTCCAGCTTTTATAAAAGTGTTATGTAAGCAGGTATGAGTGTTCATATCTGTTTTTATTTTCGCGAAACATTAGTGCGCTGACCGTATTATATCTGGCAAAATTCCGCAGAATATTCGCTCATCTGCACGCCTTCGAACCTAGATGTAGCCCGCTCACCGTCGGTTCGTAGACGCACAGCTGACACGAATATCAAGCACTATTACTTCAAGATTAATGCAATGATGTACTAGAAGCGGGGGACAGCCGAAGGGATAACGGAATCTATCAGACCATATGCCAGAGCTTCATCTGCACTCATATAATTATCTCTGTCCGTATCTCTTTCGATTTCTTCCACAGTCCGCCCTGTATTTTCCGCCAAAATGCGATTTAACCTCTGCTTGTTTTTTTGTATAAGGTCTGACACTATCCGCACATCACTGGCTTGTCCCTGAATACCGCTGCCATGGATAGAAGGCTGGTGGATCATGATCTCAGAATTGGGTAATGCTATACGTTTTCCATGAGCGCCGCCCGCTAATAAAAAAGCGCCGAAGCTTGCCGCCCGCCCTATGCATATCGTAGAAACGTCACATTTGATATATTGCATAGTGTCATAAATCGCAAATCCAGAAGTTATGGAACCTCCGGGGCTGTTAATATATAGCTGGATATCTCTATCAGGGTCTTGTGCTTCTAAGAAGAGTAACTGCGCTATGATTAAGCTTGCGGAAGTATCACAGACCTCCTCGCCCAGAAAAATTATTCTGTCTGACAATAGACGTGAAAATATATCATAGCTTCTCTCTCCGTGACCGGTTTGTTTAATGACGTAAGGAATCGTACTCATGCTGCAATCTCCTTAATTTCTGCAAATGAATAACACATAGAAATCCTGCTCTGTTTTGGCGTAAAGATTCCGATATCCCTGTAGATCTTGGGCGGATACAAATAAACTTGCTTAAAGGCATATGAAAATGATTGCGGCGAATCATATCCGGCTTCATATGCGATTTCAATTATCGGTTTATCTGTCTTAACCAGCTTTTCGGCAGCAGCCGTAAGCCTGCGGTTTTGTAAATATTTATAGATGGTGATCCCCGTATGTTCTGTAAATATGCGGTTAAGATAGAACTTGGAATAGCCGATGTTCTTCGATATATTATCTAAGTTGATTTCTTCTTCTAAATTTCTTTCAATGTAATCTATGACTTTTTTAACAGCTTCTTTCTGGTCTTTCATTAGATATCCTCCTTGCATCCGTGATCATTATAGCAAGTTCAGATGTATATGTCTTAATAAAAAGTGCTGTTTTTATATTAAACTATCTTTTTGCAGCTAAACGACGTTATAGTATATAGAAAGCGCTTTCAAGATATAAATGAGTCGATACGCCGGGAAAGGAGAGGATCGTGATTATAGACTTGGATGTTCCGAACTTTCAAGCAATATAAGTATTATGGAAAGGCAGTGAATTATCTGTATGTCATTGCAGCCAATGCCTGCAAAGATTATTGCAGGAAGAATACCGGCGCATGCAAATAGGATGATCAAGAGAATTTGCATTGAGCAGATGCGGGAAACATGATAAAATAAGTACATTATAAAGGTCAATGGAGCACAAGGAGGATTGCTATGATCAAACCGAGAAAATTAAATAAGGGAGACAGAATCGCCATTGTCAGCTTATCCTGGGGAGGTCTGGGCGATCCGGCTACCATCCATAAGTACCGCATTGCGAAAGAACGGCTGGAACATGACTTTGGATTGGAAGTGACCTGTATGCCCCATGCGTTAAGAGGGAGTGAGTTTGTAGCGGAGAACCCAAGGCTTCGGGCGCAGGATTTGATGGATGCATTCAGAGATCCGTCTATATCCGCTGTGTTCAGTGCGATTGGAGGGGATGATTCTATCCGGATCCTGCCGTATGTGGATCTGGATGTGATCAGAGATAATCCTAAGATTTTTATGGGGTATTCGGACACGACCATCAGCCATCTTATCATGCACAAAGCCGGTTTGTGCTCCTTCTATGGACCGTCGGTCATGTGTGAATTCGGGGAGTATGTCAAGATGTTCGATTACACCAGGAGAGCGGTGGAGGACATTTTATTCGGGACGTGGGAAGAATATGATCTGCTTCCCAGCCCGGAATGGACGGATGACTATATCACATGGCAGGAAAGCAATATCCATGTTTCCCATAAGATGAAAAAGGACACGCATGGATACGAAGTGTTGAATGGGAGCGGTACGGCGAGAGGCCGTCTGCTGGGCGGCTGTATCGATGTATTTATGATGGCGGTGGGGACCTCTGTGTGGCCTGCTTTGGACGAATGGAAGGATGCGATCCTGTTCTTTGAGACGAGCGAAGAGAAGCCTTCTCCAGAGTACATCGTATATATGCTGAGAAATCTGGCCGCACAGGGAATCCTTAATGTGATCAACGGGATCATAGTAGGGAAGCCTAAGGATGAAGCCTATTATGAAGAGTATAAGGAGGCGATCCTTAGGGTGGTTCTTTTGGAAGAACATCTGGACGGTCTGCCTGTTATCTATAATGTCAATATCGGACACGCGAAGCCGATCGGAATCCTTCCTTATGGGATCGAGACAGAGTTGGATTGTGATAATAAGCGTATCCGTTTTTTAGAATCACCTACGGTTTGAGTTTTTTTATTTGAAAGGAGACGGAAGATGGCGGAGATTATCGTAATGGGAGAGATGCTTGTTGAGATCATGCGCGGGCAGGAGAACGAGGAGCTATATGAACCGGGAGTATTTAGGGGGCCGTTTCCAAGCGGCGCACCGGCAATATTTATTGACACGGCGGCGAGGTTAGGGTGCAGTACAGCGATTATCGGAGGCGTTGGGAAGGATGACTTCGGGAAGAATATCCTGGACCGGCTTAGGAAGGATGGAGTTGACTGCAGCCATGTGTTAGAGAGCAAGGAGAGGTCGACGGGAGTTGCGTTTGTCACATATTATTCGGACGGCTCCAGAAAATTCATATTCCATATGGGGAATACTCCGGCGGTGGAGGCGAAAGCGCCTCTTGAAGATGAGTTTGACAATGTAAAATATATGCATATTATGGGATGTTCGCTGATGGCCGACAGCTTGTTTGCGCAGGAGATCTTAAAAACTATGCGTATGATGAGGAGAAAGGGGACGAAGATCTCCTTTGATCCGAATATAAGGGAAGAGCTGCTTACCGATCAGAGCGTGAATGACGTGATCCGAGAGGTGATGGAGAACACCAGCGTATTCATGCCTGGCGTAAGTGAACTTCTTAAGATTACCGGCGCCGTATCGGTTGATGAGGCGGTTGAGAAGTGTTTTGCGTATGAAGCTATGGAGGTTATTGCCTTGAAGAACGGATCGAAGGGCAGCAGGATCTATACAAGGGACGAAGCGGCAGAGATAGGTGTCTATCCGGTTGAGCAGGTAGATGCGACAGGAGCCGGGGATTGTTTTGACGGAGCGTTTATTGCCGGGCTGGTACAGGGGAAGAGTCTTAAGGAGGCGGCGCGGATGGGCGCGGCGGCAGGCGCGCTGAATGCGGCGGCATTCGGGCCGATGGAAGGCCGGATCAGCGCAGACAGTGTGAGGGCGATGATTAAATAACGATGATCGGAATACCGGTCTTGCCTTTTATGCAGGACTGGTATTTTTGCTTGATATTTTCCCGAAGTTAGAGGATAATAGAGATAGAAAGATATTGATATTTCGCAGAGATTTGTGACAGGAGGTTCAAATGGAACGCAGAGACAAAACCAATTATTATCTGGATCTTGCGGAGATGGTTTCTCAGAGATGTACCTGCTTAAGGCGTCATTACGGTGCGGTGATCGTGAAGAATGACGAGGTCATATCCACAGGGTATGTAGGGGCGCCCCGCGGACGGAAGAATTGTACGGATATCGGAGAATGTATCCGCAAGAAGATGGGGGTGCCGAGAGGAGAGCGCTATGAACTGTGCCGGAGCGTACATGCCGAGGCGAATGCGATCATCAGCGCTTCCAGAGACAAGATGATCGGGAGTTCCATGTATCTGACAGGGATAGAGGTGGATACCGGGAATTATATTGAGAATGCCAATAGCTGCTCTATGTGTAAGAGGCTGATCATCAATGCCGGTATTAAGAAGGTGTATGTCCGTGATACCAAAGAGGACTACCATGTGATCCTTGTAAGCGACTGGGTAGAGAATGATGAATCGATCGAAGGAGTATTCGGGTATTAATTTCAGTAAGTAAGGAGAACGGATATGTTAAGTGAGATGTTAGGAGTGGCGGGAGCCTTAATTCCCGCCGTGTTGGTGGTATTGGCCGTGTTGCTTGTCTTGGTGACCGGGTACGTGAAGGCGTCGCCGGACACCGCATACATAATATCGGGTCTTAGGAAGCAGCCTAAGGTCCTGATCGGTAAGGCAGGAATTAAGATTCCGTTTCTTGAGAAGAAGGATGAGCTGAACCTGCAGTTGATCCCGATCGACGTCAAGACGTCCAGTGCGGTGCCGACGGCAGACTATATCAATATCCGCGTGGATGCCGCGGTCAATGTCAAGATCAGCGACAACCCGGAGCGTCTGGCGCTTGCGGCGCAGAACTTCCTGAACC
This sequence comes from uncultured Dorea sp., assembly GCA_947388185.1. Classification (GTDB taxonomy): domain Bacteria; phylum Bacillota; class Clostridia; order Lachnospirales; family Lachnospiraceae; genus Sporofaciens. The sequence goes on from CANDQP010000015.1 coordinate 27,221, forward strand.
GGCAGACGGATTATATCGCCCAGGTATCAAGAGAGGTGCTGGAAGGTAATATGCGTGAGATCGTCGGCAAGATGAATCTGGAAGAGATGGTATCTGACCGTCAGAAGTTCGCCAATCTGGTGAAGGAGAATGCGGAACCGGACCTTGCGGCGATGGGGCTTGATATCGTCAGCTTCAATGTACAGAACTTCGAGGACGGGAACGGTGTGATCGAGAACCTTGGTGTGGATAACATCGTGAAGATACAGAAGAACGCTGCGATCTCCAGGGCGGAGAGTGAAAAGGAGATCGCGCGGGCACAGGCGATGGCGAGGAAAGAAGCGAATGATGCACAGGTAAGCTCCGATCTTGAGATCGCCAACGCAAAAGCGCGGGCGCAGAAGGAGAAGGCGGTAGTCCAGGCGGAGGCGAACAGGGAGTCTAAGGAGGCCGAGATCAGTGCGGCGACCCTGATCGCACAGAAGGAGAATGACCTGGAGATCCGCAAGGCAGAGCTTCAGAAGGACGCGGATACCAAGAAGGCGATCGCGGATGCGGCATACCAGATTCAGCAGGAGACAGAGAGGAAGACGGTTGAGGTTGCGACGGCGGATGCGAACCTGGCGCGCCAGGAGAAAGCGATCGCACTGCAGGAGAAGGAAGTGGAGCTGACGGAGCGCACTTTGGAGGCTGAGATCAAGAAGCAGGCAGACGCAGACAAGTACGCGAAGCAGCAGGCGTCAGACGCCAGATTATACGAGATGCAGAGGAATTCCGAGGCGCAGCTCTTCGAGCGTCAGAAGAACGCGGAGGCCGAGAAGTTCGAGCGTGAGAAGGAAGCCGAAGCTATGCGCGCGACAGCGGAGGCCCAGAAGTATGCGATGGAGCAGGAAGCCGAGGGTATCCGAAGCAAGGGGCTTGCAGAGGCCGACGCGATCAAGGCGAAAGCCCTCGCTGAGGCGGAAGGTATCGAGAAGAAGGCGGAAGCGATGAAGATGATGGGCGAGGCTGCGATCCTTGAGATGTATTTCAAGGCGATGCCGGAGATCGCAAGGAATATCGCGGAACCGCTTGCCAAGGTGGATAAGATCACTATGTACGGAGACGGTAACACGTCGAAGTTGGTGAAGGATATTGTGGGTACATTTACACAGGTATCGGACGGACTCAAGGAATCTACCGGTGTCGACGTTCAGGCTGTCCTGGCGGGATTCTTAGGCGGGAAGCTTGCCGAGAAAGATATGAGTAAGACAGTAGTTGTTCAGTCGGCGGCCGAAGAGAAAGGTGGAGACGAAGCTTAGTATGAATCTATTTATGAAACAGTCAGAAGAGGAACAGCAGCATGAGCATGAGAATGTGCAGGAGACGGGTAAGGTTAAGAGGATATTAAGAGAGTGCTTTCAGATGATCGTGATTCCGGTCGCGCTTGCGTTATTCTGCGGCAAGGTGCTGATCGTCAATGCGAATATCCCGTCCGGTTCTATGGAGAACACCATTCATCCCGGCGACCGGGTGATCGGATCACGGCTGGCTTATCTGAGCCAGGATCCGCAGCGGACGGATATCATTATATTCCGGTTTCCCGATGATGAATCGCAGGTATTTATCAAGCGGATCATCGGACTTCCGGGCGAGGAGATCCAGATCGTGGCCGGAGCGGTCTATATAGACGGAGCGCAGGTGCCCCTTAAGGAGGAGTATCTCAAGGAGATCCCTCAGGGGAGTTTTGGCCCCTATGTGGTTCCTGAGGATTCTTATTTTGTGATGGGCGATAATCGGAATAATTCCCATGACTCCAGGTTCTGGAAGAATCATTTTGTGGCAAGGGATGAGATTCTGGCGAAGGCCTGGTTCCAGTATTTTCCGAAGATCGGGCTGGTAGATTAGTACAATTAGACAAGATGCAGAGAGGAAGAAAGAAGTGAAATATATTCGGAGAATATGCTGCGGTTTTCTTATATTTCTTGCAGCGAATATACCATTGCTGAAGTATTTGCTGATATCGAAGGATATTATAATTCCGAAGTTTGGGGGCATTATTTTAATGCTCCTTTTGGTTTTGGGAGTAATTATGATCAATATTGTTCCGGCGCTTTCTAACCGGAGGATTCCGGGGAAGAGACTTAAGATCTGCGCGGACGGGTGCGAGCTTCTGATTTATTTCCTGATATCGGTAAGCGCATCCGTGCTGTGTCTGTTAGCTGCGCTGCCGCTATTGTTTCAGGGAAATAAGATGACATGGTTTGGGAATCTGGCCTGTATGGTTCTCGTGGAAGCGCTTGTCTTCTGGAGCGGGATCATCCGTGTCTATCTTACGTCCGCTCAGATCGGGGTTAAGTGGCGTGCTGTCGGGATTATATGCGGCTGGATTCCGGCCGTGCATCTGGCCGTCCTTGTGAAGATCATCCGCATGGCGTCGGACGAGTGGGAATTCGAGAGCGGGAAGATCATGCAGGCTCAGGAGCGGAAGGACGAACAGCTATGCCGGACCAGATATCCGATTCTGATGGTGCATGGAGTGTTCTTCCGGGATTTTAAATATTTTAACTACTGGGGGCGGATTCCGCAAGAATTGGAGAAGCACGGCGCCGTGATCTATTACGGCAACCATCAGTCGGCGGCCTCTGTTGCGGACAGCGGGAAGGAACTTGCCGGCCGTATCAGGCAGATCGTCGATGAGACCGGCTGTGAGAAGGTCAATATTATCGCGCATTCGAAGGGCGGGCTTGATTCGCGATACGCGGTAAGCTGCCTTGGAATGGATCAATATGTCGCGTCTCTTACTACCGTCAATACGCCGCACAGAGGATGTATCTTCGCGGATTATCTTCTGAATAAGATTCCCGCGGCGGCGAAGGATAAGGTGGCGGAGGGATATAACTCGGCGCTTAAGGTATTGGGCGACGAGACACCGGATTTTATGGCGGCGGTGACAGATCTTACGGCTTCTGCCTGTCAGGAATTTAACCAGAAGGTGCCGGATTGCCCCGGAATCTATTACCAGAGTGTGGGATCGAAGCTTAATGCGGCGTCGGGAGGGCGTTTTCCGCTTAATTTTTCTCATCAGCTTGTGAAATATTTCGACGGGCCGAATGACGGCCTGGTGGCGGAGAGTTCATTTCCATGGGGAGAGGATTATACATTCCTTACAACCAGCGGAAGGCGGGGGATCTCTCACGGTGATATGATCGATCTGAACAGGGAGAATATTAAGGATTTTGATGTGAGAGAATATTATGTGGGACTGGTGAACGGTCTGAAGGAGAGAGGAGTTTGATCGTACATAACCTTTTGACTCTGATATCATATTATTTAGTGTAAGGTATTTTTGTTAAGGAGGATTATGGATGGAAGGCCAGTTAGTATGGAAAGACGAATACAACATTGGTATTGACATCATTGATAAGGAGCACGAGAGGTTATTTAAGATCATCAACAAATTATTCAGGTTCACCGACGAAAAAAGTAAGAGCCAATGGGCGTGCCAGGAAGGGATCAAATTCTTCAAGGATCACGCGGCGAAGCATTTTACCGAGGAAGAAGGATATATGGAGGCCGTCGATTATGAAAGGCTTGCGGCACACAGGCACATTCATCAGGAATTCCGTGAGAGGACGCTTCCGGCCCTTGAAGCGGAATTGGAGCAGACGGACTACAGCGCGGATGCGGTAGGTCATTTCCTTGGAGTCTGCGCCGGATGGCTGATCGGGCATACGCTGATGGAGGACCGGGCGATTGCGGGAAAGAGCAGGAGCAGGTGGATGGAGCTTCTTTCCGGGAAGGAGCAGGATGAGCTGAAGGAGGTTATTCTTCAGTTGATGTATGATCTGTTCCGTCTGGAGGCATCCGTGATCAGTGAGACGTACGGCGGAGAGAGATTCGGTAAGGGGATATACCACCGTCTGGTTTACAGTACGGATCAGGAGGAAGAGAAGCGGGAGATATTTTTAGTATTTGAAGAAAAGCTTTTGCTAAATACGGTTGGAAAAGCTATGGGAATCAAGACAAATAAGCTTAACACGATCTTAATGAATGCAGCCAGGTATACGGCGCGCCAGTTTGCGGGGTGCGTTAAGGAGCATCTGCCGGATATGGAGGGGTATGAGTTAAAAGAAGAGAATCTTCTTACTTATGAAGAATTTCAGGATGTATTCGAGCATGAAAAGTTACAGGCGAGCCTTTTGTTCGATACGGGCGAGGGGTACTTCGCGTACTGTGCAATCGCAAGGCGTTCGATGAAGAAAGCAGGCGCTGCGCTGATCGATTCGGATAACGCGCTCGCCGAGGTTGAGAAGTACCTGATGAAGAGAGAGAATCATCTGAAGAAGGAAAACCGTCTGAAGAAGAAGGTACTTGTGGTGGATGATTCTATTACGATAAGGCAGGGGGTCAGGAAGCTTCTGGCGGACGATTATGACGTGGCGCTTGCCCCGTCCGGCACGGCCGCGATCCGGTGTGTGATTCTGGATAGGCCGGACCTGGTTCTGCTGGATTATGAGATGCCGGTCTGCGACGGACAGCAGGTATTGGAAATGCTCCGTTCGGAAGAGGCGCTGGCGGATATTCCGATCATATTTCTGACCGGCAAGACGGATCCTGAGACTGTCAGGAGATTGGTGGCTTTGAAACCGGACGGATATCTGGTCAAATATTTGAAACCAGCACAGATCAAACAGAAGATAGACGATTATTTTGAAAGGGACAGAAGCCCGATGAGGTGATAGTATGGCGACAATACTGATAGCGGAAGATGAGAAAGAGATGAGGGAGATTCTTGCGGATTGCATGAGGCGAGGCGGCCATGCCTGTATCACCGCAGAAGACGGGATAGAGGCGGTCATGGCGCTTAAGAATCATGCTGTGGATCTGGCGATCCTGGATATTATGATGCCGCATTTGGACGGTTTCTCCGTATGCAGGATCGCAAGGGAGATGAATTCCGTACCGATTCTGTTCCTGACTGCGAAAAGTGATGAGAACGATAAACTGAAAGGTTATGAGTACGGTGCGGATGATTATATGACGAAGCCTTTCAGCCCTAAGATACTGCTTGCAAAGGTGAACGCGCTGCTTCGGCGCGCGGGGAACATCCCGCAGGATGCTTTGCAGGCAGGGGCTCTTATCTTATACCCTTCTTCGCGTCAGGTGACGGTAAACGGTATGGAAGCGGAGCTTACCCACAAGGAATTTGAGATGCTGCTGCTGTTTATGCAGAATAAAAATCAGGTATTTTCCCGCGAACAGCTCTTGGATCGTGTCTGGGGCTACGACTATGAGGGGAATACGCGCACGGTTGATACTCATATTAAGACGCTGCGGCAGAAGCTGGGGAGCGAGGGGCACCATATCGTGACGCTGATCCGTTCTGGTTATAAATTCGAGGAATAAGATATGAAGAGAAGAAAATTTTATGATTTTGGAACGATACGCAGTAAGACGATGGTACTGTCCAAATTGGCGGGCGGTGCCATCGTGCTGTTTTATCTTGTCACGGAGGAACTGCCTGTCGGCCGGGAACTCAGTTTTTGGATATGGTTCGTACTGCTGGTCGCCGTGGTCATGACTGTGGATTACCTGTTGGGAAAGCTGATATCAAAGCCGCTTGGCAGGATCAACGACACGGCGGGGCAGATGGCAAGGCTGGATTATACGGCGCATTGCGATGTCAATACGAGAGATGAGTTCGGCGAACTGTCGAGGAGCCTGAATACTATGTTTTCGAACCTTCAGAATGCGCTGCAAAAGCTTGAAGAGGCAAATGCCAGGCTTGAAAATGATGTGGAGCAGGAGAGAATTCTGCTTGAACAGCGGAAGGAACTGACAGACAGCCTTTCCCATGAGATGAAGACTCCGCTGGGGCTCATCCGGGCTTACGCGGAAGGGCTGAATGAGGAGACGGACCCGGAGAAGAGACAACGGTATATAGATTCTATCTTAAATGCGACGGAACGCATGGATCACATCATTGTCTCGCTTCTGGATCTGTCGGCACTGGAATCCGGGGCTTCAAAGCTTTCTGAGGAACGGTTTGAATTCATAGAACTTGTGGAGACGGCAGCAGGGCGTCTGATTCTTGACGCTCCCGAGTCGGATTACAGATTTTACTATGAGCTTCCGGATGAGAAGGTATTTGTGACGGCGGACAGACAGAGAATGGAGCAGGTATTGACCAATCTGATCGAAAATGCGAAGAAATACGTCCTGAGAGGAGGAGAGATCAGGCTGGCGGTGAGTATTGACAGGGATGAACTGAGGTTTTCGGTTTATAATGACTGTGCTTCTATTAAGGACCAGGATATTTCAAAAATATGGAGGAAGTTCTACCGCTGTCCTGACAATAAATGTGAAGGGTCCGGGCTTGGGCTTGCGATCGTTGACTGGATCTTGTCTAAGTATCAGGCCGATTATGGCGTGCGCAATGTGGATCAGGGGGTTGAGTTTTTCTTCCGGTTTCCGATCCTGTTATAAGAATGGTATGATACCGGGTTTCACCAGATTTCACATCAATTTCACAAGAACCGCACTTTGATTTCATTTCACTGATATAAACTGATACCATCAAAAAAACAGTTGAATGAAAGGAGAGTTGTTATGTTTTTAGGTTTGGAATGGTATTGGTGGCTGGTTATCGTGATCGTATTCGTTGTTATGCTTCCGCTGAAGATCAAATTCATGAAATGGTGGGGCAGACGCGGACAGGAGAAGAGGAATCATCAGCGCGGGAAATGGGGTGAGGAGGAATGATCAGGGTAAATAATCTGACCTTCTCATACGGCAAGGACAAAGAGGCGCTGCATGGCCTGGATTTTACGGTGGGGGAAGGGGAGATATTTGGATTCCTGGGGCCGAACGGCTCCGGGAAATCAACGACTCAGAAGATACTCACGGGAATTTTAAAAGGCTATGGCGGAAGGGTATCCCTGCTTGGGCAGGATATTGCCGCGGCGGATACCCAGGAGTTATTGAAGCAGATCGGGGTCTTGTTCGAGTTCCCGTATCTGTACACGAACTTAAGCGCCGTAGACAACCTGAGATATTTTGCCTCCTTCTATCCGCAGGAGCGGGTGCGGGACGTGATGGAATTATTGGATAAGCTGGAGTTCAAGAAGGATTATCTGAAGAAGCCGGTCGCCTCTTACTCCAAGGGAATGCGCCAGAGGGTCAGTATGGCGCGCGCCCTATTGAACAGCCCGAAGCTTCTGTTCCTGGACGAGCCGACCAGTGGTCTTGACCCGTCAGGCGCGGTCCTGTTCCGCAAGATCATCGAGGAAGAACGGGGAAACGGTACGACGGTGTTTCTGACGACGCATAACATGGTGGATGCAGATCTGTTATGCGACAGGGTTGCATTTATCTTAAACGGCAATATCGCTGCCCTTGATACGCCGCAGAATTTAAAAGAGCAGAACCGAACGGCGTTAAAAGAGCCGACCCTGGAGGAGGTATTTATCCGGTATACAGGAAGGGGGCTTGAAGAGTGAGAGGCAGTTTTGTTGCACTTCTTAAAAAGGACTTCCGGCTCTGCGTATCCGGCGGGTTTTTCCTGTTGGCGCTGGGGTCGCTGATCTTATATTCCTGTTACATTAATCTGGTCTACGCGAAGCTTGACCAGGAGATGTTCCCCGTCTACCGGTATGACCCCGGGAAGGCAGGGGGAGAGCGGATCGCAGGCGTTACGGATGTCGGCAGTCTTAACGAACTGGAGGAGGCCTGTGCGGATGGCTATTCTGTAGGGATTCATATCAACGGTGATTCGGTTTCCGGCGGGAAGACGGAGATTATGATGGTATCCTGCGGCATAGAAAGGCTGGACCATATCCGGGAGGCATACGCAAGATCCCTGCTTTTTCAGGAGGATAAGACGGATGCTGTGGAACAGGCGGAGATCATCGGAGTGAATAACAGAGAGATGAAGAACCGAAGGGATATGACTGCAGAAGTCTTATTCTTTGAATTGGTTGCGGTAGGGTTCCTGGGGGTGGCTTCGATGCTTTTTAAAGAGAAGCAGATGGGGGTGATCCGTGTCCATGCAATCCTTCCGGTATTCCGGATCCAGTTTATCTTATCAAAATTAACACTGATCCTATCGTCGGATCTTCTGTTTGCCGCGGTTTTAACGGTAGTCAATCTGGGTATGCCGGAGGGGCTAAAAGCGCTGCCGGGCGTTCTTTTGCAGGCCGGGATATTATCTCTTGTGATGGCGTTGGTTGGTTTCCTGTGTGCGGAGATGCTGCCTGACTTTAAGCAGTTTTCTCTCATCTATCTGGTGATTGCGGTATTTATCACCACACCGGTCTTTCTTTCGGTGCAGGCGGGCGTAGAGATGGGATGGATGCGGTTTCATCCGATGTACCATCTCTTTACGGCGATGAAAAATGCGTATTTTCAGGTGCTTTCAACGGGAGGCCTTTATTATGGGGCCTGTGCCGCGGCGATAATTCTGCTGTTTTTGGCTGCCGGATGGGGGCTTAGCCGAGAGATGAAAAAGGAGGGGTGATGCAGGATGAATTGGACCGGATTAAAATATCAGCTTAAGGCGCTGCGGCGTGATAAATTATGTATTCTTACTTTTTTGCTGCCGATCTTTGCCGGGATCGCCGTTAATCTGATGGGAGATATGGACTTCTCTTCGGCGGCGGAGCCTTCCTTCGGAATCGTCCGGGGCGGTCTGACAGAAGAGATGGAGGACTGGCTTCAGACCAATGGGGCTGTGCAGATATATGACAGCAGGGAAGAACTGGAAGAGGCGGTGAAGGAGCCTTCCACGCAGACGATCGGTGTGTTGTCTGACGGTGAAGGAATGAGGACGGTACGATCCGGAGATGAGTTTCACATGTATGCAGTCATTGCAGACAGGCTGCCGACGCTGTATGAACAGAGGGACTGGACCTTACAGTATGACTTGAAGGTACTTCCGGCGGGAGGCGGGAATGATGTCATGAAATCACTGCTGATCGTAATCATCATGGCTGCGGCTATGTTCATGGGATGCACCTTCAATGCCATGAATATCTTAAGTGAGAAGGAGGACGGGATCGAGTATATCAATGAGATCCTTCCTATGACCAGAGGTCAGTATGTGAAGCAGAAGATCGCGATCGGGTTCGTCGGAGGGGTATTTTCCACTGTGATCACGGCGCTGATCTGTATGAGGGTTACGGCCGCACAGGTCTTGCCGCTCCTTCTTCTGGTTGTTCTGTCTGCGTTTACCGCGGCGTTGGCGGGCCTGTTCATTGCGCGGTTTGCCGGCGGTTTGATGGTGGGGATCGTGTATATTAAGATTATAATGATTCTGTTCCTGGCGCCGCCGATTCTGTTCTATATGCTGGTATCGCCGGACAGTATATGGTACGGGTTAAGTTATCTGTTCCCGTCCAGTGCGACCTTCTATGGACTGATGGGGCTGATGGAAGGCCAGACGGATATGATCAGGGAGGCGGCAGTGCTGGCGGGACACGGGGGAGTGTGGCTGGCGGTATATATATTGATGGGGAAAATCAAGTCAGGCAATTGAAAAGGGAGGTTGATAGCATATCGCTTTAGCGATATAATGTTAGAAGAGGATGTGTCTGATGAAGAAAGGTGAAGTATAATGGGATTAACAGAACAACTAAAGGATGTATTATATGACTGCGGAGCGGATCTGGTTGGAATTGGAGATATCAGCAAGGTTGAAAACAGTAATTTTAACGTGGGAATAGCGGTTGCAGTCGCTTTGCCTAAAAATGTGATCATTGATCTGCGGACTGCTCCGACAAAAGAGTATTATGATCTGTATTATTCTCTGAACAGGAAATTAAACGATATTGTCACAGCCGGAGAAAATTACTTGCTCAATATGGGATATGAAGCTTATGCACAGACCACAGACCGTATTAAGATAAATCAGGACAGAGCCACAGCAATTCCTCATAAGACCGTTGCTACCAGGGCAGGACTTGGGTGGATCGGCAAGAATTGTTTGTTGGTAACTTCGCAGTATGGCCCGGCAGTACGGATTTCATCTCTGCTGACCAATGCTCCATTAGAATGCAATAAAGCGATAGATGATTCCCGCTGCGGGGAGTGCAGAGTTTGCGTGGAGCATTGTCCTGCGCGGGCGCTGAAAGGAACTCTGTGGAATACAGGTGTTCAGAGAGAAGATATTGTAAATGTAGAGAAATGCTACAAAAAGCAGAATGAAATTATGTATGAACATACCGGTATTGAGAAGGATCTGTGTGGGAAATGCTTTGCTATGTGTGTGTATGCTCAAAAATATTGTACATAAATATTAAAGGCAGGTGAATAAAATGGAAAAACTTACCCTTGAAAAACGTCAACTTTGCGATATACAAGGAAGACTATTTGAACTTGCTCTAAAAGCTAGGTTAGATTGTCCATTATTTATAGAATCTTTTATGAACAGTAAAACCGCGGCCGCACTTGATGATGTCTATGATCGTTTACAATGGGCAGGCGAGGAATACATTCTTGAGGAATTGAATGATGAAATGAACGGACTCAAAAAAGCCGGCACGGTTTATTCCTCGGAAGCAATGTATTGGATAGGGTATACTTACCGCTACTGGCATTACTACACGGGTGAGTATAGTCATGAAATATATAAAACAGCAGATGCTAAAATGATGAGCGAATGCTGGCTTGGTTTCCATACTCTTGATGTTGAAATGGCCATTGATGACTTGAAAGAGATTTATGAACTAAAATCTCATGAAAGGAATGATTTGTGATCTGTGTGACCCGGCAAAAGACGAATATTAATTTTTAGATAAAGGATATGACGATATGGAGAAGAGACAGGAAAAAGTGGTGAGTGAATTACATGAGAGGTTCGAGTTCCGGAATATTCATTCCGATGAGGGTGAGCAGGCTGCGGAGATTGAAAGGATCTGTTTTCCGCCTAACGAGGCATGCTCCAGGGATATGATGCTTAAGCGTGTTGCTAAGGCGCCGGATTTGTTCCTGGTAGCAGTCGATAGGAACACGGGGAGAATAGCCGGGTTCTTAAATGGACTTGCTACGAAGGAGGATTCGTTCAGGGATGAATTTTTTACAGATGCCGAGTTACATGATCCGTCAGGCGAGAATATTATGCTGTTAGGACTGGACGTGCTTCCAGAGTATCGGATGCAGGGATTGGCGCGGGAGATTATGGATTGCTACCTTAAGAGGGAATGTAAGAAAGGCAGGCGCATGGTTTTGCTGACGTGTCTTGATTCCAAGGTGGAGATGTATCAGAAGATGGGATTTGAGGATATGGGGATTGCGGATTCTACGTGGGGCGGCAGTCAGTGGCATGAGATGAGGTGTGTGCTCAGGGGGCAGGGATTATAGTTTATATTGCCGATGAGCAGGGTTACAAATGTACTCAATGCGATGAAGAATATTTTGAAGGGTACAGTCTTTCCCCAAAATAGAAGAATGTAGTGACTGGAGATATAGAGAAAAAGATGCAGGTAGAATTATTTTCAGACGAATATAATGTCAGATTACTTACCGGTGCGGATATTAGTGATATATACTGTCTGCTTAGTAAGAATGTTTTATATTATGAATATTGTCCGCCTTTTGTCACAAGGCAGTCCATTCAGGAGGATATGGAGATACTGCCGCCTGGAAAGGAAAAGAAGGACAAATATTATGTGGGATTTTATCAGGGAAACAAACTGATTGCAGTGATGGATTTGATTGATGGATACCCTGAATCGGGGATTGTGTATATTGGTTTTTTTATGACAGATACATTGGTACAGGGCAGGGGTGTCGGAACCGCGATTATAGAATATTTGTGCGGGTATCTTTCAGAACAGGGATATGAGTCGGTTCGGTTGGCCTGGGTAAAGGGGAATCCGCAGTCAGAACATTTCTGGCTTAAGAATGGATTTGTGCGGCTAAGAGAGACGACGAGCAACGTGGCAGATGAAGTGATATTGGCTGAGAGGATTTTGTAAGAAATTAAGGGATGCGATCCTGGAGAATTTGCTATTTGGTCGGATAATTCCATATATTCTTATGGATGCCATGAAAAAGAGCGTTTGATCCAGCCGCATTTGTTTGCATATTATACGGAACTTTTAAATATCGGAACGATGGTGGTAATGAAGCTTGAGAATCAGACAAACCGCAAATTAAAGGAGGTGTTTGATATGTATGCTCCGATAGAAGAAGGATTCATACACACGGTAATACCTGTCAAGGAAGTATGTTCGTATGGGGAACCGATTGCCAGGTCTCAGGCCCGGAGGATATTATATCGTCTGGAAGAGTTTCGGAAGGTAGAACTGGACTTTGGCGGGGGTGATTTTATGGGACAGGGATTCGCAGATGAGGTGTTCCGGGTATTTCAGAATAAGTATCCGGATATTGAGTTGATTCCGGTGAATGCGAATGAGTCGGTACTTGGTATGGTTCATCATGTGACTGCGGGAATGAGGTGATGTGCGGTGGATGCGAATGAATATATGTGCCAGGATTTTGAGAAAGATAGAATCATTGAGGATTATTCTTTCGAAGTATTTTGGAAGGATGATATTACTGCGAGTGTAAATGTACACGGGGATAAGGTCAGGGTTACGCGGTATGTAAGACATCCTCTCAAACAGCTTTTTGCAGAAGATGTTATGACGAGATATCAGTTGAACCGTATTCTGGAGATGCGCTGCTGGGATAGAAGAAGAGAAGATATTGATGAGATCTTGGTGCATCTGGGGCTTAAGGAGTATAATCCCTATGAGATTGTTAGGAAGACACATGGAGTGTCGTGGAATGATTATATTTGGTTCCGATTTCCAGGTGAGAAGCTGACTAGTAGAGACGTGTTGGTGAGGGATTAGGAATGTTTCGGGAGACAATTGAAAATGAGTATATTGTGATACAGGAGGGGACGAGTGAAGGAACTCAGATGAAATACCGAAAAGGAGATTATTGGTATAAGAAAGACTGCCGTGGTAAGGAAGGACTTGTGGAATATTTGGTTTCTGAGATGCTTAAATATTCGACTTTGGATTTAGCAGAATATGTAGTATATGAGTATGGATACATTAATGAAGCAAGAGGGTGCCGCAGTAAGAATTTTTTAGAGGCAGGAGAAGAATTGATAACTTTATACCGTCTGTATTATAATGAATTCGGAAAAGATTTATCTCAGGTATTGGCACTTATGGAGACAATGGAAGAACGGATAGAATACGTTATAAAATTTGTCTGGCAGAGTTGTGGATTAGATATAACAGAATATTTAAAAAAAGTATTTACGTTGGATATGCTTATTCTTAACGAAGACCGGCATTTGAATAATCTGGCAGTTGTACTTCGGGGGAATCGGTTTGTATCGGCACCAATATTCGATAATGGAATGTCCTTGTTGACGGCGAATCAGAGTGTTAATTGGCATTTCCCTGTAGAAGAGAATGTAAAAAGGGTAGTTGCAAGACCATTTTGCGGATCACATGAGAAGATGTTTCACTATTTTGGACAGGGTTTTTGTGTGGATTTTGCTGCGGTACAGCAATGGATTGAAGAGGAAGAAGATACAAATGAAAAAAAGGTCTTGAAGTATCAACTGCAGAGATATTCTTTTTTGGCAACGGAATCATTATAAGATTCTTCTGGTCAGGGAGAGGAAAGGCACGTGGTCGTTGCCGGGCGGATGGGTAGACGTCAATGTATCGGTTGGGGAGAATACGGTCAAGGAAGTCAAAGAAGAGGCGTATCATGCAGAGCACTGGGTTATATTATTTGATTAAGGAGACAGAGTTATGAGAATTGTGAATCTGATAGAGAATACACCGGGAGTTCCGGGATGCAGCTATGAGCATGGCCTGAGTTTCTACATAGAAACAAAGAAGCATAGGCTTCTGGTAGACAGCGGTGCAACGGATCAATTTCTGCACAATGCAGGGGTACTTGGTATTGATCTCAGCACAGTTGATACTATGATCTTAAGTCATGGTCATTACGACCATGCAGGCGGGATCCGGGCGTTTTCAGGGATGAATCCGGATGCAGGGATATATCTGAGGGCTTCTGCAGGCGGGGAGTATTATCATCTGAAGGCAGATGGGGAGAAATATATCGGCATTGACAAGGAGATTCTGAAGCTTGAGCAGTGTGTGTTTGTACAGGGAGATCTGGAGATTGATGATGAATTGTTCCTGTATACGGATGTGCTGGGAACGAGATATCCTGCGAAGGGGAACCAGATGCTCAAGCGGAGGGAAGAAGGAGAATTTGTTCAGGATACTTTTGACCATGAACAGTGCCTTGTGATCTCACAGGACGGGAAGAGGATCTTGCTGTCGGGGTGTGCCCATACTGGAATATTGAATATACTGGATCGGTATCAGGAGATATTTCATTCGGAACCGGATATGGTGATCAGCGGGTTTCATCTGATGAAGGAGGGAGAGTATACTCAGGATGAGATCTTGAATATCCAGAATATTGCCCGCAAGCTGGCAGAGATGGACACGGTGTTCTATACCGGACATTGTACGGGAGAAGAAGCCTGCGTTATCATGGAGGAGATCATGGGTGAGAAGCTTAGGGTACTGCACAGCGGTATGACAATTCTGTAATGGAATTGTGCGGATTTTCTGATTGACAAATCCTGCATTTTCGCATATGATATACCATACATGGGAAAGACAAGGAACGGAAAGAGTAACAGGCGGGGAGACCGGCAGAGAGAAGCTGTCATCGGCTGAAAGCAGCTTCGGGGAGAATGTCTGTGAAGTGCATCCGGGAGTTGATTCGGTGAAAAGTATTGGGATTCGTAGCCGGATACGGGTTTACACACGTTACGTGTATCAAGGTGGAGGACGGCCGTATTATGGATCAGTCTTCTATAAGAGTGGAACCGCGGAGTGATGCTTCGTCTCTTGATGTTTTAGAAAGAGACGAGGTTTTTTTATACCATAAATTGTTTTCTGTATCTGAGAGAGAGCAGTATTATAATATCGAATAAGGAGTGGTCCTATATGGGAATATTATCTTATATCAAGCAGGAGATCCG
>CANDQP010000016.1 GCA_947388185.1 uncultured Dorea sp.
GTTAAAAGTTCCAATTAAATATAAACGCAGACAATAGAGAATTAGCGTACGCTGCTTAATTTAAGCGGCAGTCGGCCTTAAGTCATCCGCTGCTTAAGTCACCGGCTTCAACGAGGCGGAGCACTTCGTTTCCGAAGCTTTGAGGGAATGGAAGAACTTATGAAGCTACTGAAACTGGAAGCCTGTCATTAGGCGTCTGGCGGAGGGAATGATAAAGTAATGACTGTGATGGGAGATGCTCTGGTGGATGGGCTTTCGGACGCGGGTTCAACTCCCGCCAGGTCCACTGATAAAACGCCGTGTTTACGGCGTTTTTTCTATTACGGCGCTTTTATAAATCTAAGTCGGTTGTTACAATTCCGAATGATTCAAGTTTTGCTTTCAATATCTTTAGTTGCATCTCTTTATCACTTGGCATATACTCACCTGCTTTCTGGAAATGAAGTTGATGTTTATGTTTATGTGATGTCCTTATTATATCAATTGGTAATTTAGATGTAAAGAACGGACCCACATATTTTTTATCGTTAAAGCATACATTAAGAAAAGGTTATTGGACAAGAGGGTACAAGTCAATTGAGAGGATATATTAAAAAGAAATTGCATAAAAGACAAAGTTATATGGGATATCATGCCAGATATGAGAAATATTTCGTCTATGGAATGCTGATCCTTATTTGTCTTCTAATCATAGGCGGGCTTCTGGCGGCGCTTACACACCGGGAAGAAGGGCTGATCGGAAGGATGCGCCGGGAGGGGGAGCAGAAGAACGCAGATGAGGAGGAGAAAGCCCCCGAGGAGGAAAAAGCTCCTGAGATCGTGATCAATAATCCGAACATCCGAGTATTGATCATGACGAATGGGTATGCTAATATTGTCCATCCGTCTGTGGAAATGTCATCGGCCAGTGGATTCTGTATTACTTTTGGTGACCAGACCCAGGAAGCAGGGCCGGAGCAGCCATTGACATTCGCCCCGGATGACCCCAGATTCCAGAGCGGGCAGATCAGGGTCAGCGCCAAGGACGGAGGAGAGATCGCCCTTAACAGCATCCAGAGGGGCTGCGGGACGCCTTCTTATGCCGGAGTGATAGAGCTTCGGACGACTGCCGAAGGGATCGCGGTCATCAATGAGCTTCCGGTGGAAACGTATCTGTGCAGGGTAGTTCCGAGCGAGATGCCCTGTACCTATGAGCTTGAGGCGCTGAAAGCGCAGGCGGTATGCGCCAGAAGCTATGCCTATCAGCAGATGCAGAGCTTCGCTTACCCGGAGTACGAGGCACACGTGAACGACAGTACGGATTATCAGGTGTACGGCAATTCTCTTCCTCAGGAGGCGACCAATCAGGCAGTGGCAGAGACAGGAGGGCAGGTGGTTCGCTACCAGGACCGGCTTGTTACGACCTATTATTATTCGACCTCCTGCGGTAAGACGGCGGGTGTGGAGGCTTGGGGCACAGCGCCCAATGCGGAGAATCAATATCTGCAGTCCGTGGAAGTCAGGGACGAACAGGGGGACTATGAAGCGGGACTGCCCTGGTATCGGTGGGAGGCGAAGATACCGGCAGGAACATTGTCCGGCCTGATCAGCCAGAATACAGGGACGAACGTGGGAACACTGCAGAGCGTCGAGGTTACAAGGTCAGGAGCCGGAGGCGTGGCGCTTCAGATCTGTGCGACGGGAGATGCCGGTTCAGTGACGGTAGATACGGAGAATAAGATCCGAAGGGCCCTTGGCGGCAGCGGTTATGAGATCGTCAATCAGGCGGGGACGGCGGTGGCGAGTACGGCGCTGCTTCCAAGCGCATTTTTTACGATCCGAAGAGAGGGGGATGTATTTATTGTGTCCGGCGGCGGGTTCGGGCATGGTATCGGAATGAGCCAGAACGGAGCCAACGAGATGGCGAAAAAGGGTAAGAATTACATAGACATACTGACCATGTTTTTCCGCGAGGTATCGGTAGGCGGATAAGTTAAGATAGACAAATCTGGAAAAATCGGGTAAAATAAAGGGCAAATATGTGGGAGAATGTTATGAAGAGAATAAAGGATATCTATCAGAAGATTACGAACATTACTGCAGATATCGCTGCAGACCATGTAGGAGCCTATGCCGCGCAGTCGGCGTATTTTTTCATGCTGTGTCTGATTCCGATCATTTTGCTTCTGATCACCATGGTGCAGTATACGCCTGTGACGAAGGCAGATGTGATGACAGCCGTGATCCAGGTGTTTCCGGCGTCGGTGGAGAATCTGATCACATCTATCGTGAATCAGGTCTATAACCAGTCCATGGGGATCATCCCGGTTACCATTATCGTTGCCTTGTGGTCTGCGGGCAAAGGCGTTCTTGCGATGGCGTCCGGGCTGAACTGTATCTATAGCTGCAGAGAGACACGTAATTACATTGTCCTCCGGATCAGGTCGACGGTCTATACGCTTTTATTTATTGCCGTGATCATCCTGTTGTTAGTGTTGTCCGTATTCGGTAATACGTTGAACTTGTTTATTGCGAGGCATATACCGCTTCTAAAGAGACCGGCCGACTGGCTGATCGAGACGAGAGCGGTTATCACGCCGACGGTGCTGGTAATATTTTCCCTGATGCTTTATAAATTCCTCCCCAACAGGAGAGGGCGGTTTCGGGATCAGCTTCCGGGCGCCATGTTTGCAGCCGTGGGCTGGATGGTCATATCCTGGGTATTTTCCATATATCTGGATGTATTCAGGGGATTTTCGAGTATGTACGGCAGTCTCACGACCATAGTTTTGATCATGCTGTGGATGTATTTCTGTATGTACTGTATCCTGCTGGGCGCTGAGATGAATGTAATCATGGAGGGAAAGATTTTTAGCAGAACAGAATAATGTCTTGACATCATCCGTTCTTGTGCTATAATTTTAGAGAATAATAGTTGAGTAAAAGCTATGACCGTGCAGTAGAGATCCATTTTCCGACAGAGAAGGAAGATCATTGGGCTGGAAGTCTTCCCGGGTTCAGATGGTGATCGAATTTCCCACGCGAGCTGCATTTTTGAAATCCTGGTATATTGTATTGGTGATAAGTAGGAGATGCCGTAGGGGTTAACCCCAGGATGCACGTTACGCATGAATGAGTGCCCGCATAACAGACGGCCCAAGCGGTCTTTGGTGAGCGTCTAAGGCGGGAATCAGGGTGGTACCACGGGTAATTGCTCGTCCCTTTGTCGGGGATGAGTTTTTTTATGTCAAAAATCTTGTAAGAGAGCAGGAAAGGAAGAGAAGCGATGAAAGAAAAACTGCAGAGCATCAGGGATGAAGCGTTGAGAGCGATCGAAGCCGCTGATGTGCCGGAGAAGTTAAATGATGTGCGTGTAAGGTTCTTAGGCAAGAAGGGGGAGCTTACCGCAGTATTAAAGGGAATGAAGGATGTTGCGCCGGAAGAGAGACCGAAGGTTGGACAGTTGGTCAATGAGACAAGGGCGGCCATTGAGAACATTCTGGAAGAGAGCAAGGCGAAGATGGAGCGTGCCATCCGCGAAGAGAAGATGAAGCAGGAAGTGATCGACGTTACGCTTCCGTCTAAGAAGAACATGGTCGGGCACCGTCATCCCAATACGATCGCTTTAGAAGAGGTCGAGAGGATCTTCATTGGGATGGGCTATGAAGTGGTAGAAGGCCCGGAGGTGGAGTATGATCTGTATAACTTCGAGAAACTGAATATTCCGGACGGGCATCCGGCGAAGGATGAACAGGATACCTTCTATGTCAATAAAGAGATTGTCCTGCGTACCCAGACCTCTCCGGTGCAGGCGCGTGTGATGGAGCAGGGAAAGCTTCCGATCCGAATGATCGCGCCGGGACGGGTATTCCGTTCTGACGAAGTGGATGCGACCCATTCACCGTCATTCCATCAGATCGAAGGGCTTGTGATCGACAAGAATATCTCCTTTGCGGACTTGAAAGGGACATTGGAAGTATTTGCCAAGGAGCTGTTCGGACCGGAGACGAAGACGAAGTTCCGACCTCATCATTTCCCATTTACCGAACCGAGCGCGGAGGTGGATGTAACATGTTTCAAGTGCGGCGGGAAAGGCTGCCGTTTCTGTAAAGGGTCAGGCTGGATCGAGATCCTTGGATGTGGTATGGTACATCCGCATGTGTTGGAGATGTGTGGGATCGACCCCAACGAATATACGGGATTCGCGTTTGGTGTTGGATTGGAGCGTATCGCACTGTTGAAGTATGAGATTGATGATATGAGATTGTTGTATGAGAATGATATCAGATTTTTGAAACAGTTTTAGAGAGGAGTTAAGGGATGAATACATCATTATCATGGATAAAAGCGTATGTTCCGGAGCTTGATGTCACCGCGCAGGAATACACAGACGCAATGACATTATCCGGAACGAAGGTAGAAGGATATGAGGTTTTGGATGCAGATCTTGATAAGATCGTGATCGGTCAGATCGACAAGATCGAGAAGCATCCGGATGCAGACAAATTGATCGTCTGCCAGGTGAATGTCGGAAGTGAGTCCGTACAGATCGTGACGGGAGCCAATAATGTGCATGAAGGCGATAAGGTTCCGGTGGTGCTTGACGGCGGACGCGTGGCAGGAGGACACGAGCCGGGAAGCCGTGTGGCCGGCGGAATTAAGATCAAGAAGGGTAAGCTCCGCGGGATCGAGAGCCGGGGTATGATGTGCTCGATAGAGGAATTGGGTTCTAACAGGGATATGTATCCGGAGGCGCCGGAGGAAGGAATCTATATCTTCCCTGCGGATGCAGAGGTGGGAACCAGCGCGGTAGAAGCGTTGGGACTGAATGATGTGGTATTCGAGTACGAGATCACATCGAACCGTGTAGACTGCTTCAGTGTGGTTGGAATCGCAAGAGAGGCTGCCGCGACCTTCCGGAAGGAATTCCATCCGCCGGTTGTGACGGAGACCGGCAATGACGAGGACGTCAATGATTACATTAAGGTAACTGTGAAAGACAATGACCTTTGCCCAAGGTATTGTGCAAGGGTGGTTAAGAATATTAAGATCGGACCGTCCCCGGAGTGGATGCAGAGGCGTTTGGCATCGGTGGGTATACGCCCGATCAACAATCTGGTGGATATCACGAACTATGTGATGGAAGAGTATGGGCAGCCGATGCATGCCTACGATCTGGATACTATTGCAGAGCGTGAGATAATCGTGCGCACGGCGGCGAAGGGAGAGAAGTTCACAACCCTCGACGGGCAGGAGCGTGAGATGGATGAATCTGTACTGATGATCTGCGACGGCAGGAAATCCATTGGTATCGCGGGGATCATGGGCGGTGAGAATTCTATGATCACGGATGATGTGAGCACCATGCTCTTTGAGGCGGCGTGCTTTGACGGAACCAATATCCGCAGATCCAGCAAGAAGATCGGGCTTCGTACGGATGCCTCCGGGAAGTTCGAGAAGGGCCTGGATCCCAACAATGCCCAGGCGGCGATCGACCGCGCCTGCCAGTTGGTAGAGGAATTGGGAGCCGGCGAAGTGGTCGGCGGCATGGTGGATGTGTACGGCAAGAAGAAGGAGCCGGTAAGAGTTCCGTTTGACGCGGATGAGATCAACAGCCTCCTTGGAACCAATATTTCCAAAGAAGAGATGTTAGGATATTTTGAGATGATCGGCCTTTCCTACGACGAGGCGGCCAATGAGGTGATCGCGCCGACTTTCCGTCATGATCTGTTCCGGATTGCCGATCTGGCGGAAGAGGTGGCAAGATTCTATGGCTATGACAATATCCCGACTACGCTTCCAAGGGGCGAGGCCACAACCGGCAAATTATCCTTCAAGCTCCGTGTGGAGGAGGTTGCCCGTGATATCGCGGAATTCTGCGGATTCAGCCAGGGCATGACCTATTCCTTCGAGAGCCCGAAGGTGTTCGATAAGCTGAAGCTTCCGGAGGATTCACCGCTTCGAAGAACCGTGGAGATCATGAATCCGTTAGGCGAGGATTACAGTATCATGCGTACCACATCCCTGAATGGTATGCTGACTTTACTGGCTACGAATTATAATAGAAGAAATAAGAACGTAAGGCTGTATGAACTGGGAAATATTTATCTTCCGGAGACGCTGCCGCTAACCGAGCTTCCGGAGGAACGGATGCAGTTTACGCTTGGAATGTACGGAGACGGAGATTTCTTCAGCATGAAGGGTGTGATAGAAGAGTTCTTTGAGAAGATTGGTATGCATAAGAAGGAGACCTACGATCCGAATGCGGGGAAGCCGTATCTTCACCCGGGACGCCAGGCCAATATCATCTATGACGGAACGGTAGTCGGATACTTAGGCGAGATTCATCCGGACGTTGCAGATACCTATGGGATCGGAACCAAGGCTTATGTGGCGGTGCTTGATATGCCGGAGATTGTGGAGAGGGCTTCTTTCGACCGGAAATACACCGGAATCGCAAGATTCCCGGCAGTGACCCGCGATATCAGTATGGTGATGCCGAAAGAGATCCTCGCAGGCCAGGTAGAAGAAGTGATCGAGAAGAAGGGCGGCGCATATCTGGAGAGCTATGCATTATTCGACATCTATGAAGGCTCTCAGATCAAGGACGGATATAAGTCTGTGGCGTATTCTATCGTGTTCCGAGCGAAGGATAAGACACTTGAGGATGCCGAGGTAACAGAGGCCATGGGCCGGATATTGAAGGCATTAGAGGGCATGGGTATTGAACTGCGTAAATAGGTCTGTAAGAAATGGAGATAGGTCATGAATAAAAAACAGATAGGCGGGCTGATCATAGCTGCCGTGTTATTTATTGCCGTAGGAGTGTCCAGTGTACTGACGAATACATTTTCAGAAAGGATGCTGGCAGACAGTATGGAGCAGATCCTGACAGACAGTGTTGGGTTCAATCCTCCGAGTGATGATTATATCGCGGTAGTAAGGGTGGAAGGAACGATTCAGGAACAGACGGCGACTGGTATGTTCGATGTGCCGGTGGGATATCAGCACATTACGACGCTGGATTATATTGATAATCTCATGAGCGACGGCAATAACCAGGGAATCCTGCTGTATGTGGACTCACCCGGCGGAACAGTGTATGAATCAGAGGAATTGTATCTGAAGCTTAAGGAATATAAGGAGCAGACCGGCCGTCCGGTCTGGGATTATATGGCGCATTATGCGGCGTCCGGCGGATATCTGATCTCCATGGCGGCAGATAAGATCTATGCGAATCCGAATACCACGACCGGGTCCATCGGCGTTATTATGTCGGGATTTGATATGACCGGCTTGTATGAGAAGCTGGGGATTCGTTATGTCAGCATCACCAGCGGAGATTTCAAAGACAGTTCTAAGATGACGGACGAGCAGATTGCGGTCTATCAGGAACAGGTGGATGAGTATTATAACAAATTTGTCGGAATCGTGGCAGAAGGACGCGGTATGGCCGAGGAAGATGTGAAGACCCTTGCGGATGGGCGTGTCTACACAGCGAATCAGGCTCTGGAAAATGGATTGGTGGACGAGATCAGCCTGTACGAGGATATGACGGCGGCCATGAGCAGCGAGCTTGGGGCTTATGAATTCTATGAGCCGGAAAGTGAGATCTCCTTTTTCTCATCTTTGTTTGCGAAGGTGGAGAGTGTGATTCCAAAGTCAGAGGCTCAGATCTTGACAGAGACCGCGGCAGATATGGAAAGCGGGGTGCCGATGTACTATGCAGAACAATTTCGTTAACCGCGGCAGGCAGGAGATCGAGTATGCAGGCTTCTGGGTGCGCCTTGCGGCCTACTGTATCGACAGCGCGATTGTCTGGGCAGGCCTGCTGTTTGTAAAGCTTGCAATGGGGATATTCTCCGTATCGGGCGGCGGTATGCTTGAAGCACATCTGCTCTTCCGATATTCCGTAAGGGATATCATCTTGTATGTGTTTGAGGTGCTGTATTTTATCCTGCTTACCTATGGAACGGGGACGACTCCGGGGAAGAGGCTTCTGAACCTTCGCGTGGTCAACGCGGATCTAAGTTCCGGGCTGACCCTGGTCGATGTAGTGTACCGGGAGACGGTGGGAAGGTTCTTATGCGGCCTGTCCGTCGGGATCGGATATATCATGGCGGGCGTTGACCGTGAGAAAAGAGGGCTTCATGATATGATCTGTGATACGAGGGTCGTCTATGCGAAGAAGATTAAGGTGGTGCCGAAGTATGAGCCGCCAAGATATGAGCCGCCGGTTCCGGTACCTCCGGGGCCGAAACCAGGACCAGGGCCAGTACCGATGCCGCCGTACGGCAGACCGCCGCAGGGCGGAGCGCCGGGTCCGGACGGAAGGTATGCAGGTCCGCCGCAGGGCGGAGCGTCGGGTCCGGATGGAAGGTATGCAGGTCCGCCGCAGGGCGGAGTGCCGGACTCGGACGGAAGGTATGCAGGTCCTTTGCAGGCAGGCCCGCAGGAGAAGGCCGGAATGCAGGATCAGAGCGGCGTCCGGGAGGATAAATCAGAATTGAAAGATTAGAGAAGGGATTCATATAATGAGACGACAGGATTTTTATTATGAATTGCCGGAAGAACTGATCGCACAGGATCCGTTAGAGGATCGTTCCAGCTCCAGACTTCTTGTACTTGACAAGGAGTCTGGAGTTGTTTCGCATCATGTGTTCAGGGAGATCACCGGGTATCTGAAGGAAGGTGACTGTCTGGTCATCAATGATACGAAGGTTCTGCCGGCAAGACTGATTGGGGCCAAAGAAGGAACCAATGCGAAGATAGAGATACTTTTGCTGAAACGCAGAGAGAATAGTGTATGGGAGACATTAGTAAAACCGGGGAAAAAGGCGAAGATTGGAACGAAGATCCATTTCGGGGACGGCATTCTCACAGGAGAAGTTGTTGACGTTGTAGAAGAGGGGAATCGTCTGATTCAATTTACGTATGAGGGAATTTTCGAGGAAATATTGGATCAGCTTGGCCAGATGCCGCTGCCGCCGTATATTACTCATCAATTGGAGGACAAGAACCGTTATCAGACCGTCTATGCGGCGCATACAGGTTCGGCGGCGGCGCCGACGGCGGGGCTTCATTTTACACCGGAATTGCTTAAGAATATTGAAGAGCGGGGAGTGGATATTGCGAAAGTGACGCTCCATGTGGGGCTTGGGACGTTTCGTCCGGTCAAGGTAGATGAGATCACGGATCATCACATGCACTCGGAATTCTATCAGATAGACGAAGAGGCGGCAGCTAAGATCAACCGTGCGAAAGAGAATGGGAAACGGGTGATCTGTGTCGGGACGACGAGCTGCCGGACGGTTGAATCCGCGGCGGATGAGAACGGGAGGCTTCGGGCATGCAGCGGGTGGACGGATATATTTATCTATCCGGGATATCGGTTCAAGGTATTGGATTGCCTGATCACTAATTTTCATCTGCCGGAATCGACGCTGATCATGCTGGTATCCGCGCTGGCGGGCCGTGAGAATGTACTGGCGGCTTACGAGGAAGCGGTGAAGGAACGGTATCGGTTCTTCTCGTTTGGGGATGCGATGCTTGTGATTTAACACCGAAATCTTATATTTGTTAACATGATAATATAGCAAGAAGACGGAACCATCTATTTCCCGATAGCCCCTTTTAATTAAAGGGAATATAATTGCAAAAACGTATTATGTATGTTATACTGACGACGTGGAAAACCAGAGAGCCCGGCGGCTTACCCTCTTGCTTTATCGGAGGGGCTAACCCTCCAGACGAAAGAAAGGAGGGGATGCTGATGTATGTTACATATTCTGATTTCATTCAGACTGGAATATTCATTTGCGCCCTTGTTGGATTGTGCTACACCATCTTCAAGGGAAGAAAATAGCCGCCATTACTGCCATAATGACGGCTGGCCTTGTAAAAGGCTAAGCTAACAATTGTTGAGGGTAAGCCGCTTCTTTGGTTTTCCCTTTCATATAATATAACATATCCGCAAGGGAGAAACAAGAGTTATCTTACAAAAAGTATTGTCAACGGGAATCAAGTAGTGTATAATTTAACGGATTAACAAATAAACGATTATTTTTGAGAGAAGTGATCGCTATTGGATGACACAAGGATGAAAATTATTTCTGCAGCGATGAAGGCCGTGCGGCAGTACGGCTTGGAAGGTGTGCGGATTCAGAACATAAGTAAGTTGGCAGGAGTGTCTCCAGGGGCGCTGTATCGCTACTTCGACAGTAAGGAACAGTTGATGATGGAATGCTTCACCTATGTAGACAGGCAGGCAGCCGGGATTTTTGATTGCATGAAGTTTGATTCCCGGATTATGCTCACAGACCCGATGGAAGCGGTGAGGAGCCTGTGGGTGCCGTATTTTCGTTTTTGGCTGGCAAGGCCGGATGAGACGGTCTTTTATCATCGGTTCCGGGACAGCGCTTTTTTCCCGGCATACGATAAGAGCCGGGATGCCAGTTATTTTGACAGATTCGTTGGAATGGTGCAGGCATTTTTAGAGGCGTTTCCTAATTTGAGGCAGATTAACCAGGATTTACTGTGGCTTCATGTGCTTACCAGTACAGTGATGTATGCCAAGTATGTGGTGGAAGGAGTGCTTCCGGATAATCAGGAGACGGAGGACACGATCTTCCGATTTTTGACAGAGGGGCTGAGCGGCTACCTGATTTCCGATAAGGATAAGAACGGGAAATTGCAGTCCCGGAATACAAAGTAATATTGTTCTGGCCCTTTGCCGTTAAGGCGGAGGGCTTTTCGCTGTATTTATACATTGATTATTGCGGTGTTTCTGGTTAAAATATAAGGAAATGGGAGGGGATAAGATGAAGTACATCAGTAAGAAATGGAGGCTTTTGCTGGTTTGGCTCTGCTGCCTGTATTGTACGGCATGCGCAGGATATCTGCCTGCCACAGATCTGCAGGACGCATCGAATCGGCAGGAGATGGTATCGCTTGCAGAGATACCGGAATATACAGGGGAGCCTTATGTCATAATCAACGGGAATGAGCCAGATTTTACAGAGGAGGAATGGAGCGAAGATTCCTTCGAGATGTACAGTGAACAGGATTCTCTTGGAAGATGCGGTACGGCGTACGCCTGTGTGGGGAGAGACCTGATGCCCACAGAAGAACGCGGGAGCATCGGACAGGTGAAGCCGACAGGATGGCATACCATCAAATATGACAGCGTGGACGGGAAATATCTGTACAACCGCTGCCATCTGATCGGCTACCAGTTATCCGGAGAAAATGACAATGAACAGAACCTGATTACCGGTACCCGGTATATGAATGTGGAGGGTATGCTTCCCTTCGAGAACATGGTGGCGGACTATGTGGAGGAGACCGGCAACCATGTGCTGTACCGGGTGACACCGATCTTCGAAGGGGAGAATCTGTTGGCAAGCGGTGTGCAGATGGAAGCATTCTCTGTAGAGGATGAAGGAGAAGGGATCTTGTTTCATGTATTCGTCTACAATGCCCAGCCGGGGATCTCTATTGATTATGCGACGGGGGAGAGCGCCTTATCCGGGGAGGAAGAGGTGCCTGCGAAGGCGCAGGCGGGCGAGATACGCGGCAATTCCAGGTCTAAGATCTACCACTGCCCGGGGCAGGCGGCTTATGAGGAGATGGCGGGTTCTAAGAACCTGGTGATATTTGAGACGGAACAGGAGGCAGAAGCAGCGGGCTACCGCAAGGCCAAGCGGTAAGCGGGATCAGGTTATCAGACAGCAGAAGCGGCCGCCGCGCCTATTTTGCTTTCAATAGTATTGCTGCCTTGAAGAGCTGATTCTGATATTCGAATTTTGATACTCCATTATATTGTTCAATAATATTAAGGACTGAGGAGATTCCGATCCCCTTACGTCCTTTTTTCTTTGAAGAAATGAAGACATTCCCGGATCTCAGGATCTCTCCCTCATAGCTGTTTTCGATAATAATGGTCAGCAGGAAATTAGTGGTTGCTGATATTTTTACATTGATAAATCGGTCTTGTGACTTCATCCGTGTGCAGGCTTCGACGGCATTTTCCAGAAGATTGGAGATGACGGCGCACAAGTCCATTTCGGGGAGGATTGATTCTTCCGGGAGCGATATGGAGACGTTGAAGGCAGAGCCCCGATCCTCTGCAAGCTCCTTATAATACCCGATCAGAGAGTTTAGAGCGAGGTTATCGCAGAATATATCTGACGGAGAAGCAAGGGATGAGAGATATTCTTTTACATAATCATTCAATCCCTGAATATCTTCTGCCTTAATATAGCTGCTGATCACCAGAAGGTGGTGGCGCATATCGTGGCGCTGTCTGCTGGTCTGTTCAATCTGGCGCTGGAGGGTCTCCGCCTGCTTGTGCTGAGAGTCAGAGACAGTCTCGGAGATATGCAGCTTTTCGGAAAGATTAGCATTTTCGCTGATGACAATGACCATCCGCATGATCAGGACATAGGTGGCGAAGGTCAGGATCACCCAGAGAGGCGGGATGAAGTAGAAGAATCTGTCCGGCACAGAGCCGGGGGAAGAGATATTCTGAGAAAATAGAAGATTATAGAGAAGGTTATTGCAGATAGGGATGATCCATACCTGATTCCATATGGAAAAGGAGGCAGTATAGTCCAGGGCGGGACGCAAGAATCTCCGGAAAAAACGGTACATGAGAGGAAATGTGATAACCGTCAGAGCAATCCTGAGTACGAACGAGTCAAAGGTATTGAATGAGGGAAGGTGGCCGTTCAGCAGGAAAAAGGTATACATGGAAAGGAGTGTGACATGTTCAGCATAGCATTTTGCGACAGCAACGATAAAGATAGCGTGACTGAAACGGTAGTCTGCAGCCATGTTGAAGATGACCGCGCCAAGGATAATGGTGGACAGACCGATGACAAGGTATTTAAGCGGAAGCGAGGTGTAGCTTGCATATGTGCCGGAACCGTAAAAGGTAATCACAAGATATGAAAGGATGGCTCCGGCTAAATGCAGGAAAACAGGGGTGTGCAGACGGTTTCTGAATGTGAGGAACAAGAGGGCGAAGCAGGGAAGGATGAAGCAAAGAGTATTGATGATATGTGCGGCTGTCATAATATCGTACCTCCATTTACGTAATCAAAAATATAGTTGGCATATGCCTGGATGATCTCTCTCTTCTTGGATTTGGATATAGGCAGGTGCTCACCGTTTTTCAGGATAAAATCATTGCCCTCCCAGGTGTCTATATAATCCATATTGACCATACAGTTTCGGTAGCACCACAGAAATTGTCTGTATGAGGTGAGCATCGGGGAAAAGTCGCCGAAGAACATATAAGAGCGGACAACCTTTGACGGGGTATGTACCTGAATGTAATGGTTGTGATAGTCCACATACATGATATCAGTGACCAGGATCCGTGTCATTAAGTAGCCTTCTTTCAACTCTATATAATGTGTAAATTTTTGTACAGTATTTTCAAAACGGTTCAGGGCATCTTCGAGCCGTGCGTAAGTGTACGGTTTCAGAAGATAATCCAGGGCATGGAGCTGGAACGCTTTGACGGCGTGCTCTTTGCTGGAGGTTGAAAAGATGATCTGGCACTTGGGATTGATTCTCTTGAGCTTCTTCGCAATCAGCATACCATTTGAATTCTGCATGAAAATATCGAGAAAAACAAGGTCGCAGCGCTCCTTGTCCAGTGTGTTCTCGAAATCCTTTTCGTGAATGAATTGTCTGATCGATACATGGATCTTGTGTTCATTGCAGTAGCGGCAGATATATTCAGATAAAAGCGCAAGGTCCTGCGGGCAGTCATCAATAAGTGCGATAGTCATAACATCCTCCGTAATAGCATAATCAAGGCAAAACCTTTTGCCAGAGCGTATCTGAGCCAGATTCGCTCTGGCGCATTCATATTAACATATTGTAGGGTTTATTAGAACTAAAAAAATGGTAAAGTTTTATTTAATACGGTAAAAGATTTGTTTTATGCACCAATAGGATGTATAAAGAGAAGCGTGAGCAGAGATCTATAAATCAGCAGGGAGATGACCGGCGCAAAATAAGGTAATAGGAGGAGTTTAAAGTGAGAGCATGGAAGAAATTAATGATTAAGATGTTTTTATGCACGGCGCTTCTTAGTATATTCATCGCAGGGTGCGAGAAGAAGGCGGGAGATGAGAAGGAAGCAGAAAAAACAGAAGCAAAAACCGGGGAAGTGGAAGGCGTTCTGCTGGAATTCACCGGAGGTGAGATCGCACTGGAGAACGCCAAAGGAAAATATATTTTTGATGTGTCGCAGGCGGTGATCAAGACAACGAATATGCGTTCCGGGGATGAACTGATCGTTTCTTACGAGGGAGAGCTGGCGGGTATGGACACTTCCGGGGTAAAAGTGACGGCTGTACAGGACTTGGGCAATAATAATGCGGATAAAGAAGAAAAAGAAGCAGTAGGGACACTGGTAGAGGCCTCGATGAATACGATCACGATCAGGCAGAACGACGGAACGCTGCTGACATTCTTCTCTAATAACTGCGAGCATGATATAAGGAATGGGCTTCGTGAAGGGAACTGGATCGTAGTTACATATGTCGGTGAGGTCAAAGGGGATAATACGCAGAATGTTGCCGTGGTGAAGATAACGGATCATGACGAGAATAAAATCGAGCAGACACAAAAGAGTATGAATATCAAGGCGGTTGACGAGACCGTATATGCAACGGCGGGCGTTCATATCCGTGCTTCGTATTCTACTGCATCTGAGACAGTAGGCTCGTTGGCCAAAGGCGGATCAATCAGGCGTACCGGAATCTGTGATAATGGATGGTCGCGCGTCATTTATAACAACCATGACGCATATATTTACGGCGATTATCTGACAACGGCCGCACCCGCACCGGAAGCAAAGCCCGCGAAGACAGACGGCTCAGTACCGGCGACCCCGCAGCAGGGAACACAGCCGGCGCCGGCGAGAACACCGGGCAGTTATCAGCCGAAACAGCAGCAGACGGCAAGCGGTACAGTAGTCGAAGCAACCATGAATACGCTGACCGTAGATGTAGGCGGGCAGGTCTATACGGTCAATATTATGGATGCTGCGCATGAGTATGCGAACGGGATACAGACGGGAAATATTGTGACGATCACATATGAGGGTGATCTGGCGGATCCGAATGTGACAGTGTTCAAAGTGCAGGATCAGGATCCGAATACAGCGGCAGAAAATTCGCTCTATACAGGGACGGTTCAGGATGCAACTATGAATACGGTCACGATATTGACGGAAGACGGTGCGGCGCTCACATTTGACAAAAGCAATGCCAATGAGCAGGTAGAAGATATTCAGATCGGAATGAAGGTGGATATTACTGTTGATATGACGGCATCTGCACCGCAGGAGAATATATTGGCCGCAAAAGAAATCAAGCTGCACGCCTGAGATACAAAGAGTCTGCCTCTGGCAATGATTTTCCAAAATACAATGAGGGTAGGAGTATTTGAAAAATAAACATGAAACAAAAGCAATATGTAACAGGTATTGACGGATTGAGAGCAATTGCAGTTCTGATGGTATTGGCTTATCATCTCAGGCTGCCGTTTGCCAGAGGCGGGCTTCTGGGCGTTACTGTATTTTTTGTTATATCGGGATTCTTGATCACGCGGATCCTTGTATCGGAACTGGAGCGTACCGGTACGATTGATATGAAGAAGTTCTGGATCAGGCGGATCAGGAGGCTGCTTCCGGCAGTTTTGGCAATGGCGGCGGTATTGATATTCGTAAGCGCTGCATTTAACAGGGTATTGTTTGCTAAGGCGTGCGGGGACCTGCTTTCCGTGATTTTCTGCTACAATAACTGGCAGCAGATATTCAACCGGGTTTCTTATTTTGAGAACGCGGGCGCGCCGTCGCCTCTGACACATTGCTGGTCTTTGGCGATTGAAACACAGTTCTATCTGATATATCCGCTGCTGCTTATTTTCATTAAGAAATATAAGAACTGGAAGAAGACGGCTTCCCGGGTAACGGCGCTCCTGGCGGTCATTTCCATGGGAGCTATGTGGATCCTGTACGATCCCTCCAGGGATCCCAGCAGGGTATATTACGGAACGGATACGAGGTTTTTTTCGTTGCTGTTTGGAGCATTTTTGGTATTCAGAACGACGGGCGGCAGGGTGAGAAAGGTGATATCCCCTGTACTGAGCCGTGTAATAGGGGGAATAGCGTTTGCGGGGCTTCTCTGTATGATGGCCGGGGTTGACGGATACAGCAGTTTCCTGTACAGAGGCGGGCAGGGAATTGCTTCTGCCTGTACCGTTCTGGTGATCTTTTCGCTTCTGAATGGGGACAGTATCTTAAACAGGCTGCTGAGTATACGGTTCTTGAAATGGATCGGGGACCGTTCTTATGGAATCTATCTATGGCATTATCCGGTCATCATCCTGCTGAGCAAGGGGGAACAATCCTCCTGGTGGGTTAATAGTGTTGAGTTCTTGCTGGTTATTATCATATCTGATCTGTCGTACCGTTATATAGAAACGCCCATACGCAGCGGGGCTATAGGAAGAAGCATTGCTGTCATCAGAAAAAGACCTGGAACAAGGCGGGAACGAAAGAGGCAGCTTAAAACGATCAGAAGGAGTATCAGGGCGGGAGCGCTGACGCTTGCCGCGGCATTGGGTGTGCTGCTGTGCGTGGCCTTCGTACCGCGGGAAAATACACTGTCCAATGCCGGGGATATGGAGAAGAAGGCTGAAAAAGCGCAGAAGCTCGCGAACCAGAAAGCCATGCGGCTGAATGAGACGATCGGACAGGATGCCTGGCAGGACAGCCGCAAGAAGCTTCAGTCGAATGAAGAGATACTGAGCAGCCTGAATCTCTTGCTGATCGGTGATTCCATCGCATTGGGGGCGATAGATCAGTTCTATGCAGAGTTCCCGGCCAGTATCAGTGATACGGCCGTCAGCAGGCAGACAACGGCAGGCGTCGGAGTCTGCAATTCCTACATCAATGAAAAAGGATGGAACGGAGATGGCGTGATCTTCGCCCTTGGTGCAAACGGACTGCTTCATGACTCTCTTGAGAAGATGAAGGAGCTGGTCGGGGAGGACAGGCCGTTATTCGTGATCACAGTCAGGGCGCCTTATGTAAATTGGGAAGGAACGAACAACCAGAAGATCTATGAGTTCACGGAGGCTGTAGACAATGCTTATCTCATCGACTGGTATACGATCAGCGAGGGGCATGGAGAGTTCTTCGTGGAGGATGGAACACATCTGTCGTCGGAAGGGATCCGGGCTTATGTGGAAGGAATGAAAGAGGCAGTTCTTAAGGTATACAGCGAACAGATTTGACCCTTTGCCGTCATGGCAGAGGGTTTTTTCAGATTTTTCAGTGTATTTTTACGTTGATTATTGCGGTGTTTGTGGTTAAAATAGATAAGAAATGGGGAATAGCGAAAAGGAGACTGGTATGATAGAATACTATGAACAACTGACCCAGGAGGAGCAGGAGGCAGTTACGGAGGTGATCCGGACACTGTACCGCCAGACTTATCTGTTGGAGCGCAAATACGACCGCCGCACCGGGCGGCTGCAGTATATGAAGGAATACCGTGTGTGCAGCAAGCATCTGGAGTTCCTTAAGGAGTATTTCGCTGTAGCGGGGATGACCTTACAGGAGAATGTACATATGGGTGTGATCTACATTCAGGGCGGTCCGAACTGGGGCGAGAAGCTTCCGAGACTTGCGACCGTCTATCTTCTTGTGCTGAAGCTCATCTACGACGAACAGATGGCATCGGTGTCGTCAAGCAGCCATATCGTGACGACTATGGGGGCGGTCAACGGCAAAGCCGGTGAATTCCGGGTTCTAAAGAGCCTGCCGTCTGTCACGGAGATGCGGCGTACCGTCGCCCTTCTGAAGAAATACCAGATCATAGAGCCGCTTGAGGTGCTGGAGGAGATGAACGAGGAGACGAGGATGATCATCTATCCTTGTATCCAGGCGGTACTGATGGGGGAAGGGGTCAAGGAACTGTTGGCAGAATTCGGGGAGGAGGACAATCTTGGAGACGAGACAGCCATTCAAAGCACTATCGAGGATATGTCTGAATAACTGGCATTACATAGATAAGAAGGTACTGACCTTAAGCGAAGGGATCAATTTCTTCACCGGACATTCGGGGAGCGGGAAGTCTACGGTGATCGATGCGCTCCAGATCGTGCTGTACGCAAGCACGGACGGAAGAGGGTTCTTCAACAAAGCGGCGGCGGACGATTCGGACCGTTCGCTGATCGAGTACCTGAGAGGCATGGTGAATATCAGCGAGAACAATGAGGCGCAATATCTGAGGAATCAGAATTTCTCAAGTACGATTGTATTGGAGTTTACGCAGACGAACACAGGGGAGAAGCAGTGTGTGGGCGTGGTGTTTGATGTGGAGACGGCGTCGAACGAGATTGGCAGGCTGTTTTTTTGGCATGCGGGTGAATTTCTTGAGGGGAATTACCGGATCGGGAAGCGAACCATGACGACACTGGAGCTTAGGGAATATTTGCAGAGGACATATCCGGCGGAGAGATTCTACTGCGGACCAAGCAATGAACGGTTCCGGCGGCAGCTCTACGACATCTATCTCGGCGGGCTGGATATGGAGAAGTTTCCGAGGCTTTTTAAGCGGGCGATTCCGTTCCGCATGAATATCAAGCTTGAGGAATTCGTGAAGGAATACATCTGCATGGAGCAGGATATCCATATTGAGGATCTGCAGGAGAGTGTGATGCAGTATGGAAGGATGCGGGGGAAGATTGAGGAGACCTTGGAGGAGATCCGAAGATTAGAGCAGATCAGGGAATGCTACCGGGATTATGACGGGAAACGCAGGACGGCGAATATGTGCGCTTACCAGATCGAACGCCTGGAGATGTTAAGGCTTGAATCCCAGGTGCAGGAATGCCAGGATAAGATCAAGGACCGTAAGGAAGAGATCGCTTCCGGCAAGCAGCGGCAGACAAGGCTTGAAGAAGAGCAGAGCGGGCTTATGAAGGAATATGAAGAGATCATTCTTCGGATCGCAGACAGCGGATATTCCGGGATGGAGGCGGAGCTTGGGGCTGTAAGCGAGGCTCTTACACGCCTTGAGGACAGCCGGGCCCGATGGCAGCAGACGGCAGAGCGCCTCAGGGAATGGAAGGAGAAGGATATCACACCGAACCAGGTGATCTGGGATATCGACCAGTTTGCCAGGGAGGTGATATCAGAAGAGGAGCTTCGGCGGTTGAAAGCGAGCTTTGGAGATATTCAGGAGGAATTAGAAGGCCAGCGGCAGGAGGCAGACGCGAAGCTTCGCCAGATCAAGAAGGAGGAACGTGAGGCGAGAGAGGAATTGAAGGCCTTGAAGCAGGGGAAGAAAGCCTATCCGCGGGAGTTGGAGGAGGCGAAGTTCGAGCTTAGGGGGCGTCTGCATGAGCGCTGCGGCAAGTTCATCAACGTACAGATATTGGCGGATCTTCTGGATCTTAAGGACGAACGCTGGCAGAATGCGGTGGAAGGATACATGGGGAATAATAAGCTGCTCCTGATCGTGGAGCCGGCTTATGCGAAGACTGCCATGGACATTTACCAGGAGATGGATAAGAAGAAGTTCTTCCGTGCGTCGGTGCTGGATACGGAGAGGGTGATGCAGGAAGCGCATCCGGTCCGCAAGGGTGCTCTGGCGGAAGAGGTCAGGGCGAAGGAGCCGTATGTGCAGGCGTATATTGATTTCTTCCTGGGAAATGTAATGAAATGTGAGACGGTGGAGGAGTTAAGGGACTGCAGGATCGGTATTACACCGGACTGTGTATTGTATCACAGCTTCCGCCTGCAGCATATCAAGCCGGAGAATTATACCAGGTGTGCATATATCGGCGAGGTCAGTATGCGCCAGCGGATCCGCCGGTTGGAGGAGCAATGTCAGAGCCTGCAGGAAGAGCGTCTTCCCTGCCAGGAGGAGTTAGAGGCCATCCGCCGGATGATGCAGATGGAGCTGTTAAACCAGCCGGCAGAGGACTATCTTGGATGGCTTGCGGATATACGGGAGATATCCGGGAAGAAGCGCAGGAAAAATCAGCTTGAAGAGAAGATGAGTAAGCTTAAAAGTGAGTCGGTAGATGCCTGGGAAGCACAGAAAAAGGAGCTGCAGAACCGTCAGGATGAGAAGAAGGCTCAGATCGCCAGGGTTCAGGAGACGATCTGGAATGATCAGAAGGAGATTGAGAAGCTTCGGGCAGATCTGTTGGAGGCAGAATCCGGAATCGCGGCTGCCGAAAGAGCCGGCGTCATGGAGACGTCAGTCAGATATGAAGAAGAATTTCAGCGGTATCTGTCGGGCAGGAAGTCAGTGAATTATGATTATCTCAAGCGCCAGCGATTGTCTGACCTTTATCCCCTGCGGGAAGCGGAAGAGGCGAGTTATCAGAAGCTTGTGGAGGAGAGAAGCAGCTATGTGAGAAGCTATCCGAACCGGACATTTTCTACGGCAGTTAAGGAGAATACCTGTTATGATGAACTGTTAGAATCTCTTTCCTGCGACGGCCTGGAAGTGTTCCGGGAGTCGGCGAAGGAGCAGGCGCGCTCTGCGGTGGAGCATTTCAAGGACGACTTTATCTTCAAGATCCGAAGCGCGATCCGAGAGGCCTATCAGCGGAAGGATGAATTGAATCGGATCATCAGCGGGCTGGATTTCGGGAAGGATAAGTATCAGTTTGTCATCACGAAGAATAAGGGAGCCGATGGGAGATTCTATAAGATGTTCATGGACGATGCGTTGCAGATCCATCCGTCCCAGTTGACGGATTCCATGGAGAATCAGCTCAATATGTTTACCATGGAGCATGAGGATCAGTATGCAGAGTTGATGAATGAACTGATCAATATATTCATCCCGCCGGAGAATGCAACGCAGGAGGAACTGAACGAGGCGAAGAAGAACATGGACAAATATGCGGATTACCGGACATACCTGTCCTTCGATATGCAGCAGATCGTCCATGGAAGGAAGGATATGGCGATCGGTCTTGGCAGGATGATCAAGAAGAATTCCGGCGGTGAGGGGCAGAATCCGCTGTATGTGGCGCTGCTTGCAAGCTTCGCCCAGGTATACAAGATCAATACCCCGGCGAAGCTTAGGCGCAATCCGACTATACGCCTGGTCATACTGGACGAAGCATTCTCCAAGATGGATGCGGAGAAGGTGGCAAGCTGCATCTCCCTGATCCGGGGGCTTGGATTTCAGGCGGTCATCAGCGCCACCAACGATAAGATCCAGAATTATCTGGAGAATGTGGATAAGACCTTCGTGTACGCGAACCCGGATAAGCGGCATATCTCAATACAGGAGTTCGAGAAGAAGGATTTTGGGGAATTAATATTAGTTTGACAGGGGTAACAGAATATCCGCCCCGAATCCTCCATTCGTATTCTGGTATATCCTTATGCTGCCTCCGTGGGAGGCGGCGATCTGGCGGACAATCAGAAGCCCTAAGCCGTGGCGCTGCCGGATATTACTGTCGCACATCATATAATGAGGCGTGCCGTTCAGCTTCTCAAGCTGTTCCTGCGATATGCCAAGTCCGTCATCCTCTACCCGGATGATGCAGCGCCCGCCGTCTGCCTGTACGGAGAGATATATGGTACATCCGCCGGCATTGTGGTTGATGCAGTTCTGGATCAGGTTGGATACGGCGCGCTTCAGAAGATCCTGGTCCGCGTCGATCAGGCAGGCAGTAAGCTTCGGATCGGTCTGCCATTCGATGGGATATTTCCCGTCGATATCCATATTGATAAAATCTACGGCAGTCTGCCTTACTATGGCGACTGCATTTTCTTTGGTTCTATGGAGCGGCTGCATGTCATATTCAAGCTTTGAGGCGAGATTCAGATCGCCTATGAGGCTGCGTATCCGTTCGCACTGTCTTACAATGACGGCTGCCTGTTTACGCTCGTCTTCCGTGAGACGGGGATTGCAGGAGAGTTGTCCGGCATACCCCATCGCCATGGACAGGGGCGTGCGGATATCATGAGAGACGCCGGCGATCCAGTTCGCCCGTGCAGTCTCTTTTTTCTTAAGCTGATAATTCTGTGACCGGAGAAGATCGGCAGTCTGGTTGATGCTTGCGGCAAGCTCAGACAGTAATCCCCTTTCTTTCACATAGACAGGCTCTTTGGCGGGTAATGCCTGTATTCCTTCTACAATCGGCTTTACTGACCGGAGAAGCTTCATATTGGCAGTAAAGTAGATCAGAAATATGAATATGGCGTTCACAAGCAGTGTGTTCAGCATATATCGGGGCAGGTTCTCGATAAAATGATAGTCCCAGTTCGGATACATATGCTTCCAGTAGCGGTCCTTGGGATAGCCAAGGACAACCAGCCCGTCTGCGGCCCCTCCGGTAAAGGTGGGATAATCCATGAGATATCCGCGGGTAAGAGAAGCGATCTCTGCCAGTGAATAGCTAAGGGGGATCTCGGCGGGCAGATCATCCGTGTGCCAGACAACCTGATGAGTGGTGTTATCGATCAGGATGCCCCAGGCATGTTCTCGTGCCAGTTCTGCTGAGACTTCTTCCGGCAGAATGTATTCGCCGCCCTTGCCTGTCTTCTGTAATGCCGCGCCGGTTTCCAGAGCAGTGGTCCAGGGCGACGCCCCGGGAGTCTGCCTGGAAGCCAGGATGAAGAGCACAAGGATATTCAGGGTGAAGAGCAGGATTGTGCCAAATAATAAGATGATAAGGAAACGCCGGATTAATTTGGGAACGCTTTTCATGCTGTTTTCCTCCGTCGGATGATTATTGTACGATCAATTTATAGCCTAAACCCTTTACCGTGATCAGAGATTCCGGTTTGGACGGATTCTCTTCGATCTTCTCCCGGATTCGGCGGATATGCGCCATCAGGGAATTCTCATATCCGTAGGGGTTATCGCCCCAGGCGGCTTCGCACAGAGCATCTATGGTCACGATGCGCCCGGCGTTACGGCAGAGAGTAAGCAGGATCGCATGCTCCTTGGCTGTCAGGGGGATGGGTTCCTTAGGGTCAGCTTCTCTCAGCGCTTCGGCGCGCTCGAAATCAATCTTGCAGTATTTCAAAGATACCACTGGATCTTCGCTTTTGTAGGTCCTGCGGAGGATCGCCGTGATGCGGAAGATCAGCTCTTTTGGGAGAAAGGGTTTGACCATGTAATCGTCTGCGCCGAGCCCAAAGCCTTTGAATTTGTCTTCCTCTTCACCGCGGGCGGTCAGGAACAGGACCGGATAGTCTCCGTCTTTTCGAAGTACTTCCATCAGGGAGAATCCGTCGCCGTCGGGAAGCATCACGTCAAGGATTGCCAGTTCCGGGCGGAATGTACCGGCAGCGGTCAGGGCCTCCCGGACGCTTCCGGCGGTTCTTACTTGTGTGAAGCCTTCGTTTTGCAGGATGGAGGCGACCATATCCTGCAGACCGGGTTCGTCGTCTACGAGCAGGATTCGTTTATTTTTCAGATAATCTAAGTTCATGAATCATTTTCCTTCCTAAATAATACTTTCTCTTACTGTCACTATCATATCACAAATAGAATGTTTTTTAATGTATTTGCGGCAAATGTAAGGTAGATGTAAGGTTAAGAGAATGTGGATGTAAGGATGTTCGTTTAGAATATAAGCATACCAACAGCAAAGGAGTAGAGAAGGATGAATATTATCGAGACAAAGAATCTGACCAAATCATATGCAGGCTTCACGGCGGTTTCCGGTGTGAACCTCCACATTCCAAAGGGCGCGGTCTATGGCTTCCTTGGCCCCAACGGCGCGGGCAAATCTACAACAATGAAAATGTTCTTAGGGCTGACGAAACCTACGGACGGAGATTTTGTGATAGATGGGAAGAGATATCCTGCGGACCGGATCCCAATCCTTAAAGAGGTTGGTTCCTTCATAGAGGCGCCTGCATTCTATGGGAATCTTACCGGTGAAGAGAATCTGGATATTGTCAGGAGGATCTTGGGGCTTCCGAAGCCGGCGGTGGATGACGCGCTGAGATTAACAGGGCTTTCCCAGTGGAGGAAGCGTCAGGCAAGAAAATATTCCCTTGGTATGAAGCAGAGGCTTGGACTTGCAAGCGCCCTGATCGGACGGCCGCCCATCCTGATCCTTGACGAACCGACCAATGGTCTGGATCCGGTGGGAATCCATGAGATCCGCGCCCTGATCCGTTCGCTCCCGGAGAAACTCGGCTGTACGGTTCTGGTATCTTCGCATCTGTTGTCGGAGATAGAGTTGATGGCTGACCAGGTGGGGATTCTGAATCATGGACGGCTCTTATTCGAAGGAACGCTTGAGGAATTGAAGCGGGGAGCACGGGAGCGGGGATATCCGACGGATAATCTGGAAGAGACTTTCCTTGCGATGATCGAGGAGGATAACCTTCGAAGCGGCAGCAGGGCGTGTACCGTATGACGAGAGGAGGAGGCGGATCATGAATATCGCATTAGAATATAAGAAAATAAAAAGAACAGGAATCATACCGGGATGCCTTGCAGGCGGGCTCCTGGCGGTTCTTATCCCGGTCCTGGAGCTTACGGTTCGGTCCGAACAGTATATCGGGCTTATGCAGCCGCCGCTTCAGACGATCTTCCAGGCAGACTGGCAGATGATGTCGATGCTGAATATGCTGATCGTCATCACGGCAGCATGTATGATGTACCATACGGAGTATGCAGACAATGCGATCCAACGGGTCACAACACTGCCTGTGAAGGAAGAGGGAGTATATTTCCTGAAAGCCCTCCTGCTATCCGGGATGTGCGCGGTCATCCTGGCAATGGAGATGATATCCGTGAGTATGTGTACTCTTCACTGGTTTGGAGGAGAGGACGGAGCATTCACGGCGTACTACGGCGGGCCTCTTCACGAAGCATGTCTGGAATTGATACAAGATCTGCTTTGGAATCTTGGATATTGCTTCTGTATGCTGCTCCCGGTGATATTCCTGTCTCTTCTGATCGCGTCTGCATGCAGGAATATGTGGATTTCCCTTGGGGTTGACGTGGTCTGCGTATTTATGGCAACCATGATCCCGGTAAAATACTTTGCATTGGCAATTTTCCCGTTTGCAATGCCGTTTCAGATATCAGAAGGAGCAGGAACGGGGCAGACAGTACGTTTTCTGGCTGCCGGCCTCATAGAAGTGCTTGTGATCGGGGCGGCGGAAATCCTGTTTTTGAGAGTAAGGAGGTCGTTGGCATGAATTTCTTATCATTACTTGCAGTGGAATGGAAGAAACTGCGCCGTTCCAGGATTCTGCTGATCCTTGGGACCGCAGCGGTGATGTTATGGATCCCGTCGGTTTTGAATGCGGATCTGAACTTCGGAATGCAGGCAGAGGGGATCTCGCCGGAGCATAATTTCCTGATACAGGGATTTATGGGGATGGCATGGTTCATGTTTCCGGCAAGCATGGTAGTGGGCACGGTACTGCTTGCGCAGACAGAGCGGACGAACCATGGAATCTTGAGGATGCTTGCCCTTCCGGTAAGCACGGGGAAGCTGTGTCTGGCAAAATATATGATCCTGCTGGGGCTTGCGGCGATCCAGATCTTGATGATGACGGGAATGTATTATATAAGCGCCGCAATTGCGTCACAGATGCAGGAGTATGAATTCTTACTGCCTCCGTTGTTCGTGTTTGCGCAGGCGGGAAAGCTGTACGTCTCTTCGCTGCCGATGATTGCGTTCTTCTGGATGCTGTCTGTATGCATTCAGACACCCATCTTCTCGGTGGGGATCGGGCTTGCATCTATCGTGCCGTCAGTCCTGATGATCAACACGAAGGCGTGGTTCCTGTATCCGATGGATTATCCGTTCTATGTCATTACGGCCGAATATGGGGAGCTGGCTTCGAATCTGTCTGAGACGGAGATAGAGCTGTTTCCCTGGATTGTGGCGGCGGTTGTATCTACAGGGATCTGTCTGGCGGTTTCCTGTCTGTGTTTTGGGAAAAACGAGAGAAAGTAGAAGGAAAGGAGATTGAGAAAATGAAACAGAGTATGAGAGGCGTATTAACTGCTATTTCAAGCATAATGATGTTCTTGCCGTGGACGATATTCATCGTGAGGGAAAATGCATGGGCGCTGGAATCCCCGGCGGCAGAGATCGTGATCGGGAGCTATGCGGCATATATGATATTTGCGGGTGTATTTACATTTGGCGTCTACATGAAGGAAAGGGTGCGGAATCATCTGATGAAGATCTGTCTGGTGGTCAATGAGCTCTACGCTGCCGCAGGGGTGATGGCGCTGGTGATGATGACGGTTGGGAAGTTTGCCGTGTAATTATCCATATTCTCCCGCTTGGTCTTTTGCATTGAATGTGATATACTAAGCATACAATTACTAAGTATAGAATTAGTAATTGTATGCTTAGTATATTTTGCGCAAATGGAGGTGCAGGGATGTTCGCAGGGAGACAGAAGGAATTGAACAAATTGGAAAGTATGTATCGGGAGAAGGGCTTTCAGTTTGCGGTTATCTACGGACGCAGGCGCGTGGGGAAGACAACCTTGATTGCAGAATTCGCGAAAGATAAGCCGGTAATTTCTTATATATCTATAGAAGGAACGATGAAAGAGAACCTGGAGGGATTGTCCAGGGCCGTTTTGAGACGGAGCGGAAGCGATGCAGTGTACAGTGATTTTGAGGCTCTTTTTACAGATATAGACAGGATGAGCAAGAAAGAGCGGATCATCCTTTCCATTGATGAATATCCGTATCTGGCAGCGTCATATCCGGCGGTTTCGTCCCTGATTCAGAGGCATATAGATACTTGTTGGAAAGACAGCGGCTTATTCTTGATTTTGTGCGGTTCTTCTATGAGTTTTATGGAGAATCAGGTTCTGGGCTATAAGAGTCCCTTATATGGAAGGCGGACAGCACAGTTTCGGATCCGTCCGTTTACATTTTTTGAATCACGGGAAATGCTGAAAGGGTTTGAGCCGGAAGAACAGGCGGTTCTCTATGGTGTGACAGGCGGTGTGCCGGAATATCTTTCAAGAATCGGGAATCACTTATCGGTGGATGAGAATTTGATTTCGTTATTTTTTGATGATAACGGTACATTGTTCGAGGAACCTGTGAATCTGCTGAAACAGGAAATGCGCGATCCGGCATCTTATCATTCGATTATTTCTGCAATTGCAGGAGGAGCCAGTAAGTTAAATGAAATTGCGGTAAAGGCAGGGTTGGAGAGCAGTGCATGCAGTAATTTTATGACGTCACTGATCCAAAT
The DNA here is from genome assembly GCA_947388185.1 of uncultured Dorea sp. Lineage (GTDB taxonomy): Bacteria > Bacillota > Clostridia > Lachnospirales > Lachnospiraceae > Sporofaciens. The sequence continues at coordinate 27,247 of CANDQP010000016.1, forward strand.
CGGAATAGTTGAGAAGGAACGGCCGATCACAGAGAAAGAGAACAGCCGTAAGACGATCTATCATTTGCAGGACAGTATGTTTTTATTCTGGTATCGTTTTGTGCGGCCAAATATTACGGCGATCTCCATGGGTACCGGAGAGTTTGTATATTCGGAATTTGTGAAACCACAGTTGAATGCATTTATGGGTAGTATTTTTGAAGAAATATGCAGGCAATACCTATATCGTCCGGATATCTGCCGATCCTTGCCTTTCTTCTTCGGAAAGCTTGGAAGATGGTGGGGGACGAACCCGGTGAAAAAGCAGGAAGAGGAGATAGATATCGCTGCGCTTGGAGAGAATCGGATGCTTCTTGGGGAATGCAAATGGCGGAATGCCAAAGTGGATGCAAAAGTATTGGAAACACTGCTGGAACGAGGGGAATTATTCGCATATCCGATAAAGTATTATTATGTATTCTCTAAATCTGGATTTGAGAAGAATACCGACAGCTTAGCAGAACAATACGGGATCAGGAGGATCTCTTTTGAAGAGATGTTATAGCTCAGCGGAGAATCTGGGCAGTAATCTGTGGAATTAGGATCTGTAGGGAAATATCCTATGCAAGTTGTATCGGTTATTTCCCTATAGATTCTTACTATCGTATCTCGTATGTCAATATATAGTCATCCATCACGAATCCATTCCCGATATCTGCTACCTGTTCATCAGTGATCACGAATCCCAGGTGGTCATAGACCTTAAGTGTGTGTGCATTGTATTTATTGCAGGTGAGCCAGATCTTCTTAAGTCCCCGCTCTTTGCATAACCGAATCAGGAAATTCAGAGCTTCTGTCGCGAGATGCTGTCCGCGGCAGTCCTTTTTAATATAGAGCTTGCTTAAGAACAGGGCGTCTTCCTCCTGGTGGATACCGATGTACCCGGCGAAGGTGTGGGAGCTGTGGATCTGATAATATTCATAGCCGTCCTGCTCGATCTGTGATCTGAGAGCCGGATAGGACTGGAATTTGCCGACCATGTAGTTGACCTGTGCCTCTCCGATGATGGGGGTAAAATGCTGATGCCAGATCTCTTCGGCAAGAGCGGCGATCTCGTGGATATCGGTGTCTGATTTTGCTGGCAGGATAGTTACTGTGTTCATGATAAACCTCCGGTCTTTAGAATAGTTTAATAAAATATGGATTTCTCTTATAGCATTATACGTGATATAATAGCTTCGTACAAGAAGAAAATATATTTCTGGCTGAGAGAAAGAAGGTGTATTTTTGAAGAAATTTAATAATTACGATCTGCACTTTCGTTTTGAGACGAAAAAAGACGTTCATTTTGAGAATGCACAATATATCCATCCATTAAAGCAGAAGCTTGTGCAGAGTTATGTCGGCTGTTTTGACCAGGATTATAATGTAAAAGCTGCGATTATATTCGGAAGCAGTGTGGAATTTGGCTGTCACAGCTTTAGCGATTTAGATATCTGTATCGAACGATATGATTATGAAAGAGGATTCCGAAACTATCCGGAAGAATATATGGAAGAAACAGATCTTGTATATTATGATGCGATCGGACCGCGTTTGAAGAGTGAGATTGAGAAGAAGGGAATCGTTGTGTTTGACAGGGAGGGGCTTTATGTGTGATATTCGTTTGTTTAGATCTGCTTATACAGATTTTGAACTTGCCAGAGAGATTTTTCAAATTCCCCGGAATGATGAAGCGTTCCTGAACGGAATCGCCTATCATCTGCAACAGTCGGTAGAAAAGCTGTTAAAAGCATTTCTTGAATGTAAGGGAGTGACTGTGCCTAACACCCACGATATATACAAATTAGTCCGAATGTCCCGGCAGAATGGTTCCAATATCGTTTTGACTTCCTGGCTTGAAGACCGGGCAGATACGCTGACACGTTGGGAGACGGACACAAGGTATAATATGGATTATTCTGTTGAAGCTCAAAAGGTGCAGGAGGGGATTGAGGAGATTCGGGTTCTTTTTGAGATGAATGGAATAAAAGGAGAACTTCGTGCGGAACTTAAGGATGAAAACGTTAAAAGGAGACTTTGTTCTTTTTTTCCGAAAGATTTCAACCCGGCAGATGATTTTGAATGGAATTGTTATTATCAGATCTACAGAAAGCAGTTGGAAAAAGAATAAAATGATCTACGATACGGAGGAGATATATGGACGGATTTGTAACACTAGAGGACGTTAAGAAGAGATACCGCATGGGCGAGGTGGAGATCATGGCGGCTGACGGGATTAATTTCCGGATCAGCAAGGGTGAGTTCGCAGTCGTAGTAGGCCCAAGCGGCGCGGGCAAGACGACGGTTCTTAATATCCTTGGCGGTATGGATACGGCGTCAGAGGGGAAGGTGATCGTGGACGGACAGGATATCACGTCTTATTCCCAGAAGCAGCTTACCGCCTACCGGAGGGATGATATCGGCTTTGTATTCCAGTTCTATAACCTGATTCCCAACCTGACTGCGTTGGAGAACGTGGAGCTGGCGCTTCAGATCTGCAAGGATCCCATGGATGCAAGGGAAGTGATGGAAGAGGTGGGCTTAGGAGCGCGTCTTGATAACTTCCCGGCGCAGCTGTCCGGCGGGGAACAGCAGCGGGTATCCATTGCCAGGGCGCTGGCGAAGAATCCGAAGATCTTATTATGCGACGAGCCGACGGGGGCGCTTGACTACAACACGGGCAAGGCGATCCTGAAGCTCTTGCAGGATACCTGCAGGGTCAAGGGGATGACGGTCATCTTGATCACGCATAATTCGGCGATCGCGCCCATGGCGGACCGCGTGATCAAGATCAAGAACGGGCGGGTGGCAGATATGGCAAGGAATCCGTATCCGGTGCCGGTTGAGACGATAGAGTGGTAGGATTGGCAGATGAAGAAGACGAAGAAAGCTACTAGGAAAGATTTCTATATGGAGATCAGGAAGAGTCGGGGGAGATTCCTGTCGATTCTTTTTATCGTGGCGCTTGGAGTGGCATTTTTCTCCGGCATCCGTGCATCTGAGCCGGATATGAGGCTGACCGGAGACTCGTATTTTGATGAGGCCCGGCTTATGGATATCAAGGCGATCTGTACCTATGGCGTCACAGAGGATGACGTAGAGGCCATGGAAGCGGAAGAAGGAGTGGCGTGTGCAGAAGGGGCGTACAGCGCAGATTTTCTCTACAGCGCAAAGGATGCGCAGCAGGTGCTCCATGTGATGTCGCTGCAGGAGAAGATGAACCAGGTCACGGTAAGCAAGGGGAGAATGCCGGAGAGTGCGGGAGAGTGTCTTGCGGATGATAATTCTTCGTTTGCAGTCGGGGATCAGATCAGGCTTGAGTCCGGAACGGAGGATGAAGTGACGGATACCCTCAAGACGGATACCCTTGAGGTCGTAGGGCTTGGCAACAGTCCTTGTTATCTGTCCTACGGGAGAGGAAGCTCGACGGTAGGCGACGGAAGTATCCGGGCATTTCTGATGGTGCCGGAGGATACCTTCGATATGGAGGTCTACTCGGAGGTCTACCTGCAGGTGGCAGGTGCGAAGGAGCTGCTGTCATTTACCGATGCGTATGACGACCGGATCGAAGAAGTGCTTAAGCGGATCGAGGTGCTGTCGGATGACCGGGCGGTAGTTCGCAAGGACAGCCTTAAGGACGAGGCGAACGAGAAGCTTGAAGAAGCCAGAGAGGAGCTTGAAGACGGCAGAAAGGAAGCTAAGAAGAAGCTTGATGATGCGGCAAAAGAGATTGCAGACGCAGAGAGGAAGCTTGCGGATGCGAGAAAACAGATCGAAGACGGAAGGGCGCAGATCGCAGATGCGAAGGCGACCTTAAGCTCTAAGCAAAAGGAGCTGGATGCGGCACGGGTTCAGTATCAGGACGGGGTGGCGCAGTTGAATGACGGGAAGGCAGCGTATGAGGAAGGGCTTTTGCAGTATGAGGAGGCAAGAGCCGAGGCGGATGTGCAGCTTCAGACCGGCCAGCAGCTTCTGGACGGGCTGCAGGCACAGATCAGCGCGGACGAGGAGCGTTATTATGCCCTGCTTGCACAGATCGAAGATCTGCGGGCACAGGCGGATGTATCAGGGGACGGGTCGGACGATACAGGAGTGAACCAGCAGATCGCCGTGCTTGAAGCGCAGGCACAGGCCGTTGCGGCAAGGCTTGAAGGAGAGCGGCAGGCGTATACGTTAGGTCAGGCCGGGATAGAAGTGGTGCGCCGGGAGATGGATAGCGCCCAGGCGGAGCTTACGGCGGCAAAGAACCAGATCGACGCGGCGGAGGCGGAGCTTGCGGCGGCACCTGCGAAGCTTTCTTCCGGGCAGGCGCAGATCAACAGCGGCTGGAATGAGTTAAGGTCGCAGGAGCAGAAGCTCGTGGACGGTGAGGCCGAGATCGTTTCCAATGAGGCGAAGCTTGTGGATGCGAAGAAGGAATACGAAGAAGGCAAGGCCGAAGCCGAGGCCGAGATCGCCGACGGTGAGAAGAAGATCGCCGAAGCCGAGGCTGATATCGAGGATATTGAGCTGCCCAAATGGTATGTCTATGACCGGAGCACGCTCATCGAGTACAGCGGATTTGGGGAGAATGCCCAGAGGCTGGGAGCCATCGGCCGGGTTTTCCCGGTATTGTTCTTCCTTGTGGCGGCGCTGATCAGCCTGACAAGCATGACGCGTATGGTAGAGGAACAGAGGACATCCATCGGTACGATGAAGGCTCTCGGATACAGCAAGGGTGCGATCGCTTCCAAATATATCGGGTATGCGCTCCTTGCCACGGCGGGCGGAAGCGTGATCGGGGTCTTGATCGGAGAGAAGATCCTTCCGTATATTATCGTGTATGCCTATGGAATCCTGTATCAGCATTTGCCCAAGATCCTGGTACCCTATGATTGGGGATATGCGGCTATGGCGTCCGGCGCGGCGGTATTCTGCACGCTGTTCGCTACCGTCATGGCATGTTATAAGGAGTTGGATGCCCAGCCCGCCGTACTGATGAGGCCTCCGGCGCCCAAGAATGGACGCAGAGTATTCTTGGAGCGGATCGGCGTCGTCTGGCGGCATCTGAATTTCACCTGGAAATCTACCATCCGGAATCTGATGCGTTATAAGAAACGTTTCTTCATGACCATATTCGGGATCGGCGGCTGTATGGCGCTGATGCTGGTCGGGTTCGGCTTGAAGGATTCCTGTTATGAGATCGCCAAGCTTCAGTTTGCCGAGATCCAATTCTACGACGGAAGCATCTATCTGGAAGAAGATATTACAGAAGAGCAGCAGGATGAGTTAGAAGCGGCGCTTAAGAGTGAGGAGCAGATCAGCCGGTATATGAAGGCGAACATGCAGAATATCACCCTGGTCAACGGCAAGAAGGAGCGTGCGGCTTACGAATGTGTATTCGGTTCGGTTGAGGATATCCCGCGGTTCGTGGATTTCCATGACAGGAGATCCAAGGAGCGGTATGAGCTTACGGACGGCGGGGTCATCATCAGTGAGAAGACGGCGAAGCTTCTGGATGTAAAGCAGGGTGATACGATAGAGATCAAGGATGAGGAGAACGGGAATAAGCAGGTGAAAGTCACACAGATCTGTGAGAACTACATGGGGCATTACATCTATTTTACTCCGGCCTGTTATGAGGAGGTATACGGGGAAGAACCAGAATACAACAGCATTCTGTTCGAGGTGGAAGATTCGGATGTGAATGCGGATCTGGAGAAGATTGGAAGGAATCTGCTGAAACAGGATGGGGCGCTCAGCGTAAGCTATACGCATGATATTGAGAAGCAGCTTGACGATATGCTCCGCAGTTTGAACCTGGTCATTGTGGTCCTGATCATCTCGGCAGGTATGCTTGCGTTCGTGGTGCTCTATAACCTGAATACGGTGAATATCGCGGAACGTAAAAGAGAGCTGGCGACACTTAAGGTGCTGGGCTTCTATAATATGGAAGTGGCGGAATATGTGTACCGGGAGAATATTCTCCTGACATTTTTTGGGGCGGTTGTAGGAGCCGTACTTGGAAGATTCCTACATCTGTTCATTATCGAGACGGTGGAAGTGGATTCGGCTATGTTTGGAAGGAATATCAATATGCCTAGTTACATATACAGCTTGATTCTTACGGTGACATTTTCTATGCTGATCAATGGAGTGATGTATTTTAAACTTAAGAAGATAGATATGGTGGAGTCGCTTAAGAGTATCGAGTAGACGGTCAGGAAGACTTGATTTTATTTCTGTCATGTTTTAAAATAGGTATTAAAATAAGTTAGGCAATCTTAGAGTGGAAAATAGGAGGCAGCGATATGCAGAAACGTATTTTAGTGGTGGATGATGACTCAATGAATCTGGTGAGGACGAAGATGATCTTAGGGAAGCAGTATGACGTGGTCCTTGCGGAGTCGGGCGAGGCAGCGCTTAATAAGCTTAAGACTGAGAATATAGATCTTGTACTTCTCGATATTGAGATGCCGGATATGAATGGTATAGAGACCTTTGAGCGGATGAAAGGGCTGCCGGTCAGGGTTCCGGTGATCTTCCTGACTGCATCGGGCTATGAGGATGATGTGATGAGTGCGATCAGGCTTGGAGCGGTGAACTATTTGAAGAAGCCTTTTTATCCGGAGGAGCTGATGAAACGGGTAGCAAAGGAGTTTGAGAAATAATGAGAACGGATGGACAGACAGGCAGACATTTGCTTCTGGCCGGTATCATTACTGCGTTCAGCGTGATATTGATCATGATCACGATGGTGATGTCGTGGGAGCTGTGGACGGTTCCGCTGTTTATGCTGGGCAATCTGAGCGTGTGGTTTCTCCATATTGCGAGGCTTGGCTCAGGGGGTTTTTATGAGAACCTGTGCGCCGGACTGCTGATGACAGAGTACTTCTTCTTCGGAGTGCATGAAGGCAGTCTTTTTGACATGCCGGGGGTGGCATGTATCATGGTCCTTACTTTATTCATGCTGGATAAGAAGTGGATGCTGTATGTGATAGAGGCTCTTTATGGAATGGTGCTGCTGTATCATTTCCTGATCCTGCATACGATCTCTCATAATATGGAGATTTGGGAAATAATCCGTCTGGGACTTGGTATTGTGGTGACAACGGGCGCGGTATCGCTCGCTAAGTTCTGGATCAACAGACGGAGGGAGCAGCGGAGGCACTATGACAGTGCCTTTGCCAAGATGGAGACGGCCGGACGGCAGAACGCCGATTTTCTCTCGAATGTCTCCCATGAGCTCCGCACTCCGATCAACATGGTGATCGGACTCAGCGAGGTCACGCTGGGGAAGGATATTTCCCCGGAGATCCGGACAGATATGCAGTCCATACAGCTGGCAGGCAAGCGTCTCTCCAACCAGATCAATGACATGCTTGACTATACGGAGATCGTGGAAGGTACGCTGACTCCTGTGAAGGAAAAATATATGATCACTTCGGTGCTGAATGATGTGATCACCATGACGGGGATGCAGAGCGGAAGGCACCAGCTTGAGTTGGTGTTTGATATCAATCCGAAGGTGCCGGCGGTTCTGACGGGAGATGCCGAGAAGATCTCCCATGTACTTAAGATCCTGGTGGAGAATGCGATCAAGTTTACAGAAGAAGGCGGTATCAATGTCTGTATTGACTATCGGCAGGAGAGCTATGGAATCAATCTGATCATAGACATTTATGATACAGGAATCGGCATGACAGAATCCCAGCTTACGCAGATGTATGATGCATTTTACCAGGCAGATACAGGAAGCAGCCGTTTCGCAGGAGGATTAGGACTTGGTCTTCCTATTGCGAGAGGAATTCTGAATGCGATGGGAGGCTTTGTCCATTTTGACAGTGAACGGCAGCATGGGCTGCATGCTCATATAGCGATCCCTCAGGGAGTAGCGGACGCGTCTCCGTGTATCGTGCTTCCCAATGCAGATCAGCTCTGTATCGGGTGCTATTTCAGGCCGGAGAAATATTCCTGCGATGATGTCAAAGGCTATTATGACAGATTGATTCTGCATATGGTGGAGGGGCTTGGTGTCAAGGGATATCAGGTTCATAATTTTGAAGGGCTGAAGAAATTGCAGCGCAGCTATAAGCTGACCCACGTATTTATTGCACAGGCCGAATATGAAGAGTATCAGGATTATTATGAGAAGCTGGCGGATACGCTTCGGGTGGTCGTGATCTCGGAACGGGGATATACCTTAAGCAGGGGAAGCAGGCTGTCAGTGATCCACAAGCCGTTTTCGGCGCTGTCGGTTGTGAACCTGTTAAGCGGAGCCGGAAGAGGGGATGGATTCGAAGATGCGCAGGCTGTGGGCAGAATGCCGTTTACTTGTGAGGGAGTCCGGGCGCTTGCTGTGGATGATGAGGAGATGAATCTGGTGGTTGCCAAAGGTGTCTTAGGCAGTTATGAGATGGAGGTAGATATCTGCCAGAGTGGAAGAGAAGCAATCGAACGCTGCAGCAGGATTCCTTATGAAGTCGTCTTTCTGGATCATATGATGCCGGGCTTTGACGGTGTAGAGACATTGAAGCAGCTTCGTGAGATCAATAACGGAATGTATCAGGATGTGCCGGTGATCGCGCTGACTGCGAACACTGTCAGCGGCGCACGGGAGATGTTCCGGAATGAAGGCTTTACAGAGTTCATTCCCAAGCCGATCGAACGTTCCGTTCTGGAACGGGTGCTGCGCCGGGTGCTGCCTGAGGAATGTATACAATATAAGACCGAGAATAGTTTTAAGGATACGTCCGCCGAAGAAATAAGCCAGGATATCAAGGCTGATTCTTTGGAAGACATCTCTGCAGATGAAGAGACAGAACTGGCAGGCGATGCGGCGGATACTGCTGCAGAGGAAGCGGAGACACTGGTATCCTCCCTTCCGAAAGAGCAGCTTGTGCAGGCTGGAGTCAATGTGAAGATGGGACTTGGCTACTGTTGTGGAGAGGAAGAATTCTATCTGGAGATGCTGCGGATGTTCTGCGCTCAGAGTGAAGAGAAGAGAGAAGAGCTGATTGCACTGTATGAATCCGAGAACTGGGCGGATTATGCGGTCAAAGCTCACGCGTTGAAGAGTACGTCTCTGACGATTGGGGCAGAGACGCTGTCTGCGCATGCGAAGACATTGGAACTTGCAGGCAAAAGCGGGGATATAGAATATATTCGGGAGAATCACTCCATATTGCTGCGTATGTATGAAGAAGTCTGCGGGAATATCCATGACTACATAACACTATGATATCAGGAGGAAGCATTGCGTGATAAAAAAATGGTTTGAAATCATCTTCGACCACAGGGTCAGTCTGCAGGAACGTATGTTTCGTATTGTCACAGGCATTTCTATGTTGGCGTTGATGTTCATACTGCTCATGGGCAGGAGTGTTGTGAATCTGTTAATACTGGCGGTAAGCCTTGTGGTCATGTCGCTGATTGTGAAGATGAGTATCCGTAAGGACCGCATCCATACAGGAGCAACGGCCATATCGGTGCTGCTGCTTCTTCTGTTCCCAGTCAGCTTCTTTTCGGCGGGCGGATTCTTCAGCGGGATGCCGGAATGGTTCGTACTGTGCTTTATCTATATCTGCATCACTCTGGAAGGAAGGCGAATGATCACATTTTTCATTCTGTGCTTGTCAGAGATACTGGGTTGCTATTATACGGCTTTTAATTTCCCGGAGTTTGTTGCCAGGAATACACAGGAGAGGTCCTTTTTTGATTCCTCGTTGTCTGTTATACTGGTGGGAATGCTGACAAGCGTGCTGCTGATGTTTCTGAACAGGCTCTATGTGAAAGAGAATGAGCTTGCTTTACAGCAGAAGAAAGAGATCGAAGAGCTTAATGAGGCGGAGAATCATTTCTTTTCCAGCATGAGTCATGAGATTCGTACGCCAATCAATACTATCATCGGATTGAACGAGATTATCCTGCGCGGAGATATTTCGGAAGATGTTGCGGAAAACGCAAGAAATATCCAGGGTGCAAGCAAGATGCTGCTCACATTGATCAATGATATACTGGATCTGTCCAAGATCAAATCAGGGAAGATGGAGATTGTGAATGTTTCCTATGAGACAGGGAAGCTCTTCTCGGAGATCGTCAATATGATATGGATCAAGGCGAAGGAGAAAGGGCTGGAATTCAAGCTCCATGTGGATCCGTCGATTCCCAGCATGCTCTGCGGAGATGAGGTGCGGATCAAGCAGGTCCTGATCAATCTGCTTAACAATGCCGTAAAATATACCAGTGAGGGTTCCGTCACGCTCTCTGTTCGGTGTGAGCGTCTGACGCTCAACCGGGTGCGAGTCTGGTATTCTGTGGAGGATACCGGGCAGGGAGTCAAGAAGGAGAATATTCCTTATATCTTCAATGCTTTCCGCAGGGTGGATGAGGAGAAGAACCGCCATATTGAAGGAACGGGACTGGGACTTAGCATCGTCCAGCAGTTAGTGGAACTGATGGGCGGTGAGATCAGCGTCAACAGCGTTTATACCAAGGGTTCGACATTTATCATCATGTTGGAGCAGGATATTATAGATGATAAGGAGCTGGGAACATTCACCCTTACTTCCCGGTCTCATGCCCGTGAGGGAGAACGTTACAGACAGAGCTTCGAGGCGCCGGATGCGCATATTCTTGTGGTAGATGACAACGATATGAACCTGGAGGTTGTGCGTAAGCTGCTTGCGGCGACAAAGATCCAGATAGATACGGCTTCAAGCGGCGCCGAATGCCTGAAGCTGACACAGAATCAGTATTATGACGGTATTCTGATGGATCATATGATGCCCGAGATGGACGGGATAGAATGCTTCCATGCGCTGCGTACACAGCCGGGAGGGCTGTGCCAGACTGTGCCGGTAATCGCTCTGACAGCCAATGCAGGAAGCGATAATCAGCTGCTCTACCGCAAGGAAGGCTTCAGCGGGTACCTGGCCAAGCCAGTCAGCGGCGCACTGCTTGAGGCAGGCGTCTTAAGCATCCTTCCTAAGGAACTGGTACACTTGAACGAAGAGACGAAACAGGTAGATATTGAGAAGGATATTCTGATCTTTGAGCATGCCAAAAGGCTCTCGGTAATGGTTACGACGGATAGCGTATGTGACCTTCCGGAATCGTTCAAGAAGAAATACCGGATCTCTGTGTGCCCTTACTATGTGCGTACAGACGAGGGACGTTTTCTGGATGAGATAGAGATTAAGACGGATGAATTGCTGATGCATATGTCGGAAGGGCATAACGGCAGTTCAGAGCCTCCGGAGGTGGAAGACTATGAGAGATTCTTTGCGGAGAAGCTGACGGAAGCGCAGAATGTCATCCATATCACTATGGCAAGGCATGTCAGCGAAGGGTATCGGAATGCGGTGGAAGCTGCGAAGTCTTTCGAGAATGTCACAGTGTTGGATTGCGGGCATCTCTCCAGCAGTATGGGGCTTGCAGTATTATGTGCAGTCTCCATGGCGGAGAATCATGCATCAAAGAATGAGATCGTGGACGCGGTTAGGAGACTCAGATATTACATTTCTTCTGCTTTCATCATCGACAGTACGCATATGATGTGCCGGTCGGGGCGGATCTCCAGGCGGATACAGGTTCTCAGCGACGCGCTGCTTCTGCATCCGGTTATTGTGCTCAGGAAGAGCAAGATGTCCGTCGGCAGTATGGAGATGGGGAATTTTGCACATGTGGCGAAACGCTATATCAGGAAGGTGCTCCGGGATACAAGGAATATCGACCGGCGTATTTTATTTATTACATATGCCGGAATGGATGAGAAAAGGCTCGACTATATCCAATATCTGGTGCGGCAGTATTGTCCGTTTGAAAGGGTGTATCTGCAGAAAGCTTCCTCTGCGATTGCAAGCAATTGCGGTCCGGGTTCCTTTGGCCTGCTGTTCATGAGGAAAAATGAGATCATATAGCATGTATTTAATATAAATTTTATATTTTTAAGAAATTTGTTAGCACTCACTAAAAAAGAGTGCTAATTTTCTATTGACTTTTAAAA
>CANDQP010000017.1 GCA_947388185.1 uncultured Dorea sp.
AGGACGATTCCGGCGAAAGCCCAGGATATTGTGAATGCTCATGCAGATAAGTCCGATTATGAGAAGCTGCTTGCTTATAAGAATGCGATCTGTGATCTGGTAGTCTACGATGAGGCTGCCGTTGGTCCGAATTATCAGCTTTCTAACGAGCCGTGGCAGTTGATATCTGTATTTGACGGAGATCCGAACACCAATGTTGTCTGTGAGGGATATTCCAAAGCATTTCAGTATCTCTGCGACCTGTCAGAGTTTGATAATGCAAGATGCCACACGGTCTCCGGCGGGATGGCAGGCGGAACGGGATCAGGATTCCATATGTGGAATATTGTTACCATTGACGGTGCGAATTATATGACGGATGTGACTAACTGTGACGCCGGTACTGTCGGCGCTCCGAACCTGTTATTCCTGGCGGCTCCTTCTGAAGGAAGCTGGGATACACAGTATAATTTCTCTGCGGGGATTAACTACAAGTACGATAATGTTATGCATGGATTGTTCGGCGAGGATATCTTGAAGCTGGCAGACAAGAGCTATGAAGCGCCGGATCATTCGGGGGCTTCCGAAGCACCGGCTCCTTCCGGAGATGAGACTTCTTCCGGACAGCCGGATCATTCGGGCAATCCGGGCGGTTCCGGGAATCAGGCTCCTTCCGGACAGCAGAATAATGCCGGGGATGAGACTTCTTCCGGACAGCCGGATCATTCGGCCGGTTCCGATACCTCCGACAAGAAAGAGCAGTCAGAGAAAACCGATGATACCAAGAAGAAAAAGAAGCCAAAGAAGACAGGAAACGTTAAGAAACAGGATACATCCGAGACAGACAACATAGAGAATTCAAGACTTGGCGTGGAAATCCTTGATCCTGCCGATCAGGGGGAATATCAGGTTGTAGAAGAGGGTATCCGGGCAACATATGTGAAGAATGGTGATGAGTTGGAATTCGTTGACGCATCTAAGATCGAAGATGTGGTGAGGGGCAAGTTAACACAGAAGCATAAGCTTGCTGCAACGGATGTCCAGGTTCATGAGATCGCTCTCAAGGTCAAGAATGACAAGGGCGAGTGGGAGAATGCCGCGGCAGAGAAGTTCCCTAAGAGCGGAATCAAGATTACCATGCCTTATCCAACTGGAACGAATAAGAACTTCCAGTTCTATGGGCAGCATCTGTTTACAGAAGACGTGAACGGATATAAGGCAGGAACGATAGAAAATCTTGAGATCACGAAAGAGGACGGCGGAATATCCTTCGTTGTACATGGACTGTCACCGGTGTCTATTGGATGGAGTGATCAAGAGATAAAAGAGGATACACAGGATTCCCAGGAAGCTGTGTCCGATCAGACGGACAGGAATACTTCCCAGCGATCAGATACCGGAAGCGGTCAGCAGGAATTCCGCACGAAGAGTCCGAAGACAGCGGATGACAGTGCCGTTATGCTCTATGCAGTTCTGATGCTGTTGGCAGTGGGGACTGGAATCGTCTATAGGAAGAGAATCTTGTTGGAAGACAGATAATATTAAGAACCGCCTCTGTGTGAACAGAGGCGGTTCTTTTGCATTAATCTTCTCCCTGCACTGTCTTGCAGAGAGATTTACTAAATGGATTCCACAATATGCCGCGCTACATACACGCCGCTCGCCGAAGCGTGGGAGAGAGAATGTGTTACTCCGCTTCCGTCCCCTATGATATAGAGTCCTTTATACCGGCTCTCCAGGTTCTCGTCGATATCTACTTCCATGTTGTAGAACTTCACCTCTACACCGTAGAGCAGGGTATCGTCATTGGCAGTTCCCGGTGCGATCTTATCCAGGGCATAGATCATCTCCATAATGCCGTCCAGGATCCTCTTAGGCAGCACAAGGCTCAAATCCCCGGGCGTGGCGGCAAGGGTTGGAGTTACCAGTCCTTCCTGGATCCGGTTGGCGGTGCTCCGCCGTCCTCTTACCAGATCGCCGAACCGCTGTACGATTACGCCTCCGCCTAGCATATTCGAAAGCCTGGCAATACTCTCACCGTAGCCGTTGCTGTCTTTGAAAGGCTCGGAGAAATGCTTGGCAACCAGCAGGGCGAAGTTCGTATTCTCCGTCTGGTGCTCGGTGTCCTCATAGCTGTGGCCGTTGACGGTGACGATGCCGTTGGTGTTCTCGTTCACCACAATACCGTAAGGATTCATACAGAAGGTACGGACGTTGTCTTCGAACTTCTCCGTGCGGTAGACGATCTTGCTCTCATATAATTCATCGGTCAGATGTGAGAAGATAACGGCAGGAAGCTCCACGCGTACCCCGATATCCACACGGTTGGACTTGGTAGGGATGTCAAGCTCGTGGCAGATCTTCTCCATCCACTTGCTTCCGCTTCTTCCAACGGAGATGATGCATTTCTTACAATCCGCAGACTGTTCTCCATAATGAACACGGTAGCCGTCTTCCAGACATTCCACGTTATCTATCGCAGTGTTAAAACGAAAATCAACCTGATCCTTCAACTCGTCATATAATTTCTCCAAGACCACATAATTGATATCCGTTCCCAGATGGCGGACGGAAGCATCCAGAAGCTTGAGCTTATTCTGCAGGCAGACCTTCTTAAACTGGGTACCGGCGGTGGAATACATCTTCGTCTGTTCGCCGCCGTGGCTGGTGTTGATGTCGTCCACATAACGCATCAGGTCAAGGGCCTGTTCCTTCCCGATATACTCGTAGAGAGTGCCGCCGAAGTCGTTGGTGATGTTATATTTCCCGTCTGAAAATGCCCCTGCGCCGCCGAATCCGTTCATGATCGCGCAGGTCTTGCATTTGATGCAGGACTTCACCTTCTTGCCGTCGATGGGGCAATGCCTGTCCTTAAGCGGAACACCTGCTTCGAAGACGGCGATCCTAAGGCTGCTGCTTTTCTTAACCAACTCGTAGGCAGAGAAGATCCCGCCGGGACCCGCGCCTACTATAATTACATCATAATTCATAGTGTGTGACTCCTTTCTAAAAAACTGCCATGACACTCAACCGTAAGTATCTCCCATTATAGAGTGAGGGCCAGATTCAGTCAAGACTCTTTTCGACTATAATACAGGAAGAGAGCAGCGGTAAGCAGCAGACACAGTCCTTCTGCCATAGTGGCCGCCCACCAGATTCCGCTTCCGCCAAAGAGCGCCGTCAGGATCTGAAGACTTAAGGCGACAAAAAGAAAGCCTCTGCCAAGGGAAATCGCCATGGCAGACTTAGGGGATTCGATGGCTGTAAAATACCCTCCGATGATAACGTTAAATCCGCAGAGCAGAAAGGAGTACGAGACGGTGTCAAATATCCTCACGGAGGCGCTGCGAAGTTCTGACAGCTCTGGCGAGATAAACAGGTTCACCAGAGGCGCTGCGCTGCCCCGGGATATGAGGAAGGCTGCAATAGAGAAAACCGTACCGAACGTTAAGGCATATTTCAGCAGCCTGTGGTATTTGCCGGGTATTCCTTTGCCGTAATAGTAGCTGACCAGCGGTTGTATCCCTTGTGCGATACCCGCCATGGACATGACGATGATGGTGCTGACATAGGTGACGATGGTGTAGCTTACGATGAATTCTTCACCCAGGTATGTCAGGATCGCATGGTTGAACAGGAAGATCACGATTCCGGCGGAGAATTCTGTGATGCCGGAGGACAGCCCGATCTTCATCGTCCGCCAGGTGAGAGACAGGGACGGAGAGAACCGTACCAGCTTCATATGGGTCCTTTTGCTGCAGAAATGCGTCAGGTACAGCAGGACCACGATGAATTGTGAAAGCCCTGTTGCGAATGCGGCTCCCCAGACGCCTTTGTGAAATGCGATCACGAACAGGTAATCAAGGATGCAGTTTAGTACGGCTCCGGCTGTGACGATGATCGTAGCCAGCATGGGATAGCCGTCGGTCTTGATCAGTATCTCCAAGGAGTAGGAGCTGATAAAGAACACGCTGAAACAGGCGATCGTGGTAATATAAGTCCTGACGTATTCTATTGTAAGCCTGGTGGCGCCAAGGAACAGGGCGATCTCTTCGGCTTTCCATAGTACGATAACGGTGATCAGCGCGGACACCAGGATTACCGTCAGGATATTCTGGGTAAATACTTCCTTCGCCTGTGTCTCTTCTTTCTTGCCAAGCAGGATCGCGATGACGGTGGATGAACCGACTGCGAACATCAGCGCAACGGAGAAGAGCAGGGTGACGAAAGGCATGGCGATATTGACGCCGGACAGCGCAAGCTCTGATACGCCCCTTGCCACAAACAGCCCGTCGATCATGGTATAGAGGGTGAAGACCCACTGTGCGATCAGCGACGGAATGATAAAACGGAAAAAATCATGTTTTAATGATTTGCCTTCTAATTTCATAGATATAGACCTCCTGAATCTGTATTCATATTAAACCTTGGTATTATACTAAGGTCAAGAGGGTTTTTAAGATTGTATTCAGAATGGTTTTCCTCTATAATGAAAATATATCAAATATACGGGTTTCGCGGATGGATGATTCAGTTGGAGGAGGAGAAGATGTTAATATTTTTATTATTTTTGTGGGTGCATCTGGGGATGCTGTTAGGAGGAATATTCCTGATCAAGCGGGGGAAACGGACGCTGGGGAGGAGTATCCTGACGGTCTGGCTGCTGGTCTTGGCGGTGCCGGCGGCATATCTTAGTCTGGCAGTCGCGGCGCTGACGGTACAGGCGGTGCTTGGAGTGTCACCGGACCGGTATGTGGCAGTGCTGGCAGGTATCGCCGCATTGGTGATTGCCATATTCCTCTGCATCATATGGGGTGTCCTTAAGAAGAAGAAGGTCTATGTTCCCATCTGTGTTATAAGCGGGATTCTGGCGCTTGCCCTGGGAGGAAATGCGGCATATGACATTTACCAGAGGAGCATCCCCAAGATCAGCGAGAAGGACAACCTGCTGTATACCTATGCGCCTTACGGCAGCGGCAGCAAGGTCTATATCCCGGATGAGGAACCGGAGATCCGGTTCACGGAGGATATTCCAAGGATGGACGGCGCGACGGCGCTGTATCCGATCTACTCGTCATTTGCAAGGATGGTGTATCCAAAGGAAGTTCTGGAGAGAGAAGAGTATGAGATCTATAATAATGAGTATCTGCAGTGTACCAAGACGCCGCAGGCGTATGAGAATCTTGCGAATGGAGAGGTGGATGTGATCTTTGCCGCGGCTCCGTCGGATGAACAGGTGAAGTATGCGAAGGATCTGGGAGTAGAATTCGAACTGACGCCCATCGGCAGGGAAGCGTTCGTATTCTTCGTCAACGCGAAGAACCCGATTGAGGAGATCACGGTGGAGCAGATTCAGCAGATCTATTCCGGAGAGCTCACGCAGTGGGAGGAGCTTGGAGTGGAAGGATTTGGAGAGATCCGGGCATTTCAGAGGAGCGAGGGCAGCGGGAGCCAGAGCACCCTTGAGAAGCTGATGGAAGGCAAAGATCTCATGGAAGCGCCCAAGGAAGACGTGGTGGATATGATGGCGGGAATCATAGAACGGACGGCGGATTATAAGAACTACAGGAATGCGCTGGGTTTTTCGTTCCGTTTTTACTCTATGGAAATGATTCAGAATAAGCAGATCAAGCTGCTTGAAGTGGACGGTGTCTCCCCGACGGAAGAGAATATTGAGAACGGGACCTATCCTCTGGCATCAGAATTCTACGCGGTGACCAGACCGGATGCCAGCGAGAACACGAAGAAGCTGGTAGAATGGATACAAGGAGAGCAGGGGCAGGATATCATCAAGGGGACGGGGTATACGCCGCTGGAAATGGAATAGGGCTGATTATGAAAAAGTATTTTAAGATAGGCGAGATATCGAAGCTGTATCATATCGGCGCAGATTCCCTGCGGTATTATGAGAAGATTGGAATCTTAAAGCCCAGGCGGGGAGAGAACCAGTACCGGCTCTACCGCACGGAGGATATCTGGAGGCTGAATGTGATACGGGAGCTCAGGGAGCTGGGATTCTCTATGGAGCAGATCGGGGATTACCTGAAGGATCATACGGTGGACACGGCCAGGGCGATGTTGGAAGACGAGCTCCGTATGATCGAAGCGAAGCAGGAGAAGTTAAGGCAGCTCCAAAGGAATGTAGAAGAGCGGGTCCGGATGCTGACCGAATGCGGGAATAAGGAGATGGGGAAGGCCAGGCTTATCCGTCTGCCGGACAGGCGTTGTCATTATATTGACGAAGGATACCAGAAGGACGAGGAGATGGACGTGCTGATCAAGCGGCTGCTGAACAGGAATCCGGAGACGTTATACATTATAGGAAGCAACCGGATCGGGTCTGTTATATTAGCAGAGAATGCCGGAAGAGGCCGTTGCAGGGAGTATTCCGGGGTGTTCATGATCGATGAGGAAGGTGATACAGTGATCCCCGGCGGAGATTATCTGACCGTCAGCTATCGCGGGGATTGCAGGCAGAATTATGAGTTCCTGCCGCAGCTTCTAAGATATGCTAAGGAGAAGGGGTATCGGATGGTGAGCGACGTGTATGAGATCTTGTGGGTGGATATTCATGTGTCGGAGAAGGTGGAAGAGCATATCACGGAGCTGCAGTTCCGGGTGGAGATTTTTCTATAAGTTATTATTGTAAATTTCTATATGGAATGCTAGAATGAACGAAAGATAGTAATGGTACAGACGAGCTGCCCTGTTACGAAGAATATTCAAGAGATACAATTGAGAGGTACAGTGATGTTGAAGGGGATAAATGATAAGAAAAAAGAGGAGATCATTCAGACGGCATCTATCGTCGCGGGATGTCTGATCTATGCGATAGGCCTGAATATGCTGATCACGCCGCTCGCATTATATAATGGGGGATTCATGGGTATTGCGCAGTTGATCCGTACCTTTATGGTCAGTGTCCTGCATATCCGGATACCGCAGGGGATGGATATTGCGGGTGCGATCTACTATGTCATGAATGTTCCGCTGTTCTATATGGGATGGCGTATCATGGGGAAAGCATTCTTCATGAAGTCATTGTTCGGTACGACTGTGATCAGTATCTTCCTGGTGCTGGTTCCGGTGCCGGGAACGCCGATCATCGAAGATTATCTGACTGCTTGTATTATCGGCGGTATCATCGCAGGGTTTGGGAGCGGTCTGATCCTGCGGGGAAGAGGATCGGCAGGCGGTCCGGACATCATCGGTGTGTGCTGCCTGAAGAAACGGATTAACCTGAGTGTGGGACAGGTCAATATTCTGCTGAATATGGTGGTATACGGAATCTGTCTGTTCATGTTTAATATTGAGATTGTGGTGTATTCTTTGATTTATGCGACGGTATTTGCATTGACAGTTGACAAGATACATATTCAGAATATTAATACGAGTGTGATGATATTTACTAAGAAGCTTGGGATATCCAAAGCTATTATGGAACAGACCGGACGCGGGGTTACTACCTGGGATGGTGAAGGAGCGTATACACATATGCGGTCTTATATTCTATTTGTGATGATTTCCAAATATGAGGTGAACCAGATTAAGCAGATTGTGCATAGCATTGATCCGGATGCGTTTATGATCCTGACGGAAGGGTCTGCTGTGGTTGGGAATTTTGAGAAGCGGTTATAATGATCTCCTTTTTGGAATAGAAAGAGCGGCTATTCGGCCACTCTTTGTGTTAATATTTCCCGCAATCCTCTTCAAAATCCTGAACCTGCGTCTTAAGAGAAGCAAGCTCTGCATCAGAAAGACTGCCGATTAAGGCAGTTATATCGGCTTTGGTTCCGGCAGGATCGCAGGGAACCTCTAATGCAAAGTCGCTGTAAGCACGGAGTTTGTTGAAATACATAGCTGTGTCCGGTTCTTCTTTGCCGCTGCGGCACATATGATACATCATGACGCAGTCTGTTGCGTCAGTTTCCGTACATTCTTTACAGATCCATTTGCCGAGGTAGTAATATTTGTTCCCGATCTGGTATAAAAAACCAGGGGATTTAAGTAACTGTTCGGATATCATGAAAAAGCGCCTCCCTTAGATTTTATCTTACTTAAAAAGTATCAGAAACAGGAGAAAAAAGCAAGCGTTTCCAGATTAGATGCAAGATCCCGCCCCCCATAATGATAGAAAGAATATAGATCAGTATTCCGGCTTCATTGCCAAGAGCCCTTGCGATATCGCGGAAAACAATCTGCCCCATGAAATGATAAGGACTGATATAGAACATATTGATCTGCCCGTAAGGATGTACAGCGATATTGATCAGGGTTGCGGTCATGCAGCAGGCAAGGAAGATGCAGGAGCATTTGGCAAATCCTGCTGAGGAATGATCGGAAGCGCGGCTTACTCCGGCGCGGATCCCGATCCCGATCAGCAGGATATGCCAGGCGAAGGAGTGGACGGTAAGCGGAGTATAGCTGTAATGCATGCCGGTAGTATCGAAGAAGGTGAAGATGCCGCCAAGCAGCCCGTAATCCATGAGAAATGCAAGCAATATGCCGCGGATGCGGGGGGAGGTAATCCATGGGAGGATCAGGCAGATGTACATAGGGATGCTGCATAACTGGAAGGGGAAATACCACCAGTTATAGTTTCCGTTATTTACGATATAAGTAAGACAATATTGTTTCCAGATCTCGCTTATAAGCATCAGGATTCCGCAGGACAGGAAAAAGCGGCCGGATACTTGTTTGAAATTATGTTTTAGCATATGGTTTCGTCTCCCGTAATAGTTTCCCTTGAAAACATATTTATTATACACCTGATTGAATAAATATGCTATAATTGAAACCGTGCGCCAGGTTCATTGCCGTGAGTGCAAACAGTAACTTGTGCGCGTATTATGACGGCATAATGATACGAGGAGATAAGAGAGTATGAAGACAAAGAATGCATTTATATTGGCATTGACAGCATTTATCTGGGGGACGGCATTCGTTGCCCAGAGTGTGGGAATGGATTATCTGGGCCCATTTACGTTCAATGGAGTCAGGAGTATGATAGGAGGTATTGCGCTGCTTCCCTGTATTGCGCTGCTTCAAGTGATTAATGGGAAGAGCAGAGCAGAAGAGGGAGAAGGGAGCAGGAAGGATCTGGTGACCGGGGGGATTGCATGCGGGCTGCTGCTGTTCGCGGCAAGCAGCCTTCAGCAGATAGGAATCCAGTATACGACGGCAGGTAAAGCAGGATTTATCACGGCGTTCTATATCGTGATTGTCCCGGTGTTTGGAATATTCCTAAAAAAGAAGATCGGATGGAAGGTGTGGCTTGCCGTTGTGATCGCCCTTGCAGGTCTGTATTTCCTGTGCATAACGGAGCATTTTACTGTAGGAAAGGGGGATGCACTGATCTTTCTGTGTGCACTGGTATTCTCCCTGCACATTCTTGTGATCGATTATTTCTCGCCGAAGGTGGATGGGGTGAAGATGTCCTGTATCCAGTTCTTCGTCTGCGGGCTTGCGTCTATGCCATTTATGTTTGCAATGGAAACGCCGGAGATCGGGGCGATGATTGCTGGGTGGATGCCGCTTCTCTACGCAGGAGTGCTGTCCTGCGGTGTCGCATATACACTGCAGATCATCGGACAGAAGAATGTGAATCCTGCGGTGGCGTCGCTGATCTTAAGCCTGGAATCCTGTTTCTCCGTGCTTGCGGGATGGGCTGTTCTTGGCGAAAGGCTCTCGGTGAGGGAGTCTGCCGGCTGCGTGTTGATGTTTGCTGCGATCATACTGGCTCAGTTGCCGGAGAAAGAAAAATAAATCTTGCAAATAGAAAATGCGTAGTGTATAATTTCAATGAGTAAACATTTGTTTACTCATTGAAATTATAAAACAGAGTTGAGCCGTTGAGGAGGATGAAGGATGGAGAGTCAATTGGTATGGAAGGACGAGTATAATATTGGTGTGGATATAATTGACAGAGAACACCAAAGACTTTTTAGAATTATCAATAAATTATTTGCGTTCAGTGACGAGAAGAATAAGAGCCAGTGGGCATGTCAGGAAGGAATCAAGTATTTTAAGGATCATGCGGCGAAGCATTTTGTAGATGAAGAGAAGTATATGGCTTCTATTGGTTATGAGGGGTTGGAATCCCATGGGCGGCTTCATCGGGAATTCCGTGAGAAGACATTGCCGCTACTTGAAAAGGAACTTGAACAGACAGAGTATTGTGCCGACTCGGTAGAACATTTCCTTGGGGTCTGTGTCGGGTGGCTGATCGGGCATACCATGATGGAGGACCGCGCGATCATGGGGGCAGGCGTGAGCAGATGGGATGAGCTTCTGCCGGAGGACAGGCAGGAGGCTGTGAAGAAGATCATCATCCAGTTGGTGTATGATCTGTTCCATTTGGAATCGCATGTGATCAGCGATACATATGGCGGGGAGAAGTTCGGAAGAGGAGTATATTATCGGCTGGTCTATGGTACGGATCAGAGTGAAGAGAAGTGTGAGGTTTTCCTGGTATTTGAGGAAAGACTTCTGATCAATACGGTCGGCAAGGTGATGGGAATCGAGACGAACAAGCTGGAGACTATGCTGATCAATGCGGCAAGATATACGGCGCGCCAGTTCGTAGAGCGGGTTGTAGAGCAGATGCCGGATATGGAAGGATATAGGCTGAAGGAAGAGAATCTTCTTACTTATGAGGAATTCCAGAGTATATTTGAGAATGAAAAGCTGCAGGTAAGCCTGCTGGTTGATACGGGCAAGGGATATTTCGCATATTGTACGGTGGCTCCGCATCTTCTTAAGAAGGGAGATGTTACGCCGATCGGTGCGGATAATGCCATGGCCGAGGTTGAGAGATATCTCAAGAAGCGTGAGGAGAGTCCGAAGCCAAAGGTACTTGTGGTGGATGATTCAATCACTATCCGCGAGGGGATTAAGAATCTGTTAGAAGAGGATTATGATGTGTCAGTTGCCGCGTCCGGAACTGCCGCGATCCGGTGCCTCATCTTAGATAAGCCGGATCTGGTTCTGTTGGATTATGAGATGCCGGTCTGCGACGGCAAGCAGGTATTGGAGATGATCCGCTCGGAGAATGCATTTGCAGGTATCTCGGTCATGTTCCTGACCGGAAGGACAGATCCGGAGACTGTTCGGAAATTAGTATCCCTGAAACCGGACGGATATCTGGCCAAGTATCTAAAGCCTGCGGAGATCAAGCAGAAGATAGACGATTATTTCGAGAAGAAGAAGCAGGGGTAAGAGAAGATGCGGTTTGTGATCCAGAGAGTGACAGAGAGTGAAGTGCAGGTAGACGGCGAGGTCCTTGGCAGAATCGGGAAGGGTTTCATGGTGCTGATTGGGGTCAGTGATTCCGATACGAAGGAGATCGCGGATAAGATGGTGAAGAAGATGCTTGGCCTTCGGATCTTCGAGGATGAGCAGGGGAAGACGAACCTGTCCCTTGATACGGTCGGCGGAGAATTGCTGCTGATCTCACAGTTTACATTGTATGCGAATTGTAAGAAGGGGAACCGCCCAAGTTTCATAGAAGCTGGTGCGCCGGATATGGCGGAAGAGATGTATGAGTATATTATCGGGAAATGCAAGGAGCAGGTTCCGGTCGTAGAGCGGGGGCAGTTTGGAGCAGATATGAAGGTAAGCCTGGTCAATGACGGGCCGTTTACGATTATTTTAGATTCGGATACATTATAGTGAGATATATTTCCAATGTATGGATGCGGAAATGTTCAGGAAATCCCTGCCAGGCGGCGGGGATTTTTGCTTGGTGTGCCCGGTGGGCAAATACATGTAAAGCATTATAGATGCAAGCGGCTACAAACGGATGCCCCCTTTATGGCGACAGTTTTTATAGATTGCTGTATGGTGGGGAATATCATGTGTATTCAAGAGATGTTTCGCCGTGGTATGGGAAAAAATAACTGTAAAATGTCCTGTGGGTAATGTATAATGATAATATAAGATGTGAACAAGAGAAAAGTCGAGTAAAAATCAGGTGTTCTGTGCAGTGTTGGTGTTGGTTTTAGTTTATAGAAAGGGTGGTGTGTTAGTGGAGAATTATGATGATAAGGATGAATTGAGAGACTTGGAAATGGCAAAGAAAAGAAATCATAAAGTTATGATTACAGATGAAGCTATTAGAAAGGTTCCAAGAATACAGTATAAAAATATACCGGAAAGTGAATATAGTATAATTCGAGAGTTGGCAAAGAATGTGTTGCAGATTTCCAAAGATGAAAACAATTCTAACGAAGTTGCAATAACATACAGCATGGAGAGTAAAAAGTATATTCAAAGAGGAGAAGAGTATATTGGGGTAGCATTGGGTGGTGAACATGAGGTTGATCCAATGAGCAGTACAATTGCATATCACCTTGTAGCATCCGCTAAGGAATGTATTATTATTGTGTTGCATAATCATCCCTCATTGTCTGATTTTTCATTATCAGATGTAAAGTTCCTGCTGCAATATGCTAGTGTTAAGATGATGGTGGTTATTACTAATTTGGGGAGTATATCATATCTTGTAAAGGGGAAAGGGTATATGTATGAAACAGCAGTGGAATTATTTAATGAAGCTGTCAGTATGAATAATGAGGCAAAAAATCTAAAAGACTTGCAAAGAGCAGCGAATTACTTTTTAAGGAACTGCTGTAGGGCGGGTGTTGATTATGATAACCGATAGAAAGGAGAAAATAATGGAAGAACATGCTGTTTTAAGTGAACGTTTAGAAGACCAGTTGAAAGCTGTAGAATGGGCGAAAATGGAGCAGAAGAGACTTTTGAAGGAGAAAGGGGAGCGTTTATCTAAGGAGCTTATGAAAAAAATGACTCCATTTATTTTGAAGCAGTAAAAGGTAATGATCGCCGTATGCCGAACGGTCTGACATTGACGATATTCATATGACGTCATTTATTGTTGATCATTCTACATTGGATGCTTATGTAAAGTGTGCGGAAAACAATCTAACGCTATTCATCGCAGTAGTAACTAAGAGGAGAATTATAGTGAAAACAAATAACAAGAAAAATTATCTGTCTCATATCACGATCTATTTCATTATGCTTCTTTTTGCTGTTTGCTTAACTGTGAATGCAGTTGTTTGCTGCAATTATAATCTTTATGAACAGTCAGATCAGGCGGTTATAATTGAGACACAGACAACTTCAAAAAGAATTGACGCAGGTTCGGCTGCAAAGGGAGACGGTGATGATACTACTTGTATTCAGTCATCATTTTTGAAACGTAATTCTCATACTGAGATTATAATGAGGAATAAATGTCCAATCCCTATGAGCGTGGTATTTTCAAAAGGATTTGGCCAATTTATTTTTCTTGTTATAGCTTTTCTGTTTTTCTATGAGATTTTATCTATATTATTGTCTGAGGGATGGACATTAATTGATCAGAAGGTTCGTCTGGATAATTGAATCAGATCCATTTTATATCATTGCAAGTGTGACAACAAGTATAAGCCATTTTCAGGATCAGACATGGCTTTCTTTTTGTATGCATAAATAATGAAGCAAAGATTGAATTGGAGGATATGAATGAAAAAAAGAATATATAAATTATTTCTCACTCTTATAGTGAGTCTGTCCCTGAGTTCAGGTCCCATAGTCCAAAATGAGATACGTAAGATGCTTGAAGCTCTTTCGCGAACAAGTTATGAGCAGATTAAAGAGTTTGATGAGGAAGAAAATGAAGATTTACCATACTTATAAGTGCTCTTTCCCCAATATTAAAATGGAGTTTTCAGATAGTCTAAGGGGGGATGCCCCCTAGACCATATCAACCCGATATAATACAGTTTCATAACTGTTTACCCCGATCTTGTAGTAACCGCACAGATATCTGTCCGTATCTCTGTCGCCGGTGTCCACAAGCATAGGATTGCCCTTTAGAGTTGCAAGCTTTTCCTTTGTGACGGCCAGGATCAGCTTCTCTTTTGACACCATCCGGATGATCCGGGGGCTGATCTGCTGATTTCCCCGCCCGAAGATAAATCCATTGCCGCCGATACAGGTTACGACGATCCATGCAGGTATGCCCTTTCCTAACAGTTTACAGAGAGATTGTTCGTCCGCATCCCTTAAAATGATTTTTTTCCCTCTCGCTACATCCACGCCCCGAAGCGTCCCCTTGCCTTCTAATTGCTCCTTAAGGCAATAGGTAGTGCTTCCGGGGCCGATGATATATAAGGCGTGTTCGTCCATAGCAGAAATGATATAATCTGTGAGCAATTCTCTGCCCGATGAATCTCCCGGGCAGATCTCCTTTGCTTTTTGCAGTCGGCTCTTATCATGGATGCTTTGCAGGAATCCATATAAAGCGGGGGTTGCCAAGGGATCGTTAAGCTGCGCTTCATCAATATCCATAATTTCCCGGTATTCCAAGGACAGCCGCTCTCCCCGGACGAAGCTTTCAAGCAGCTCGCCTGCCTGATAGGGGCTTACGGCGTAACAGGCAGAATACATCTTCACCCCGGCCGGGACAGCCAGAACCGGGAATTGTTCGCCCACCGCTTCGCAGATGTCCCGCGCCGTACCGTCTCCGCCGCAGAAGACGAGCAGATCCATGCCCCTGTCTTTTAATAAGCGCGCGTAATACAGGGTATCCTCCTTTGAAGTGATCTCTCCATGTTTCCCGAGACTTTCATATGGAATCTGAGCTTTTTCTAATATATTTCCGCCCATTTCCCCTTCGGGGGCAATCATATGAAAGCCTGCGTCTTCTCTGATTCTGGCTATGCACTCGTATGCCCTTGCTCCGGCCGTTTTACTATAACCAAGCCCCAGGGCAGCCATGCGTCCGTCCAGGCTGTCGCTTCCTTTCATTCCCGCCTGACCGCCGAGCCCGGCAATCGGATTAACGAGAAAACCTATTCTCTTCATGCCGTTCTACATTCCTTCCGGGTGGAGCATGATCTTGACGGCCTGTCTGGACATGAATACTTCGAAAGCCTTTTCCATATCTGAAAGCGCATAATGATGTGTGATCATCGGTGTTACGTCTATGCGGCCGTCCTCGATTAGCTGCAGGCATTCCTTGAACTCTTCACGAGTATAGCAGATGGTGCCATGTATGTCGATTTCGCTGCGCACAACCTTGCCAAGATCCGTAGGCGCCAACTGATGGAACAGGCCTGTGATATAGTAGTGGCCCGTTTTCTTCAGGGAATTCATGGCAATCTCCACTAACGGAACGGCTCCTGCGCAGTCATGAACGAAATCCAGCATCTCGCCGTCCGTGATCTCGCGTATCCGCTCGATGGGGTCTTCGATGGAATTATTGATCACATGATCAGCCCCAAGAGTTTTGGCCAGTTCAAGACGGTCTCTGTCGCAATCAGCCCCGAGAACGATGATCTTGCGTGCGCCGCGAAGCCGTAGAAGCTGTGTGGCATACAGGCCGATGGGACCGGGGCCTAAGACCATAACGGTGTCCTTGGACGTGAGGGGCATACGCTTGACTGTGCGGTATGCGGAAGCCACCGGGTCTGCTGCCGCCCCGAAGTCGTAGCTTGTGGTATCGCGAAGCTTCACCAGTACCTTCGCCGGAACGCGGACATACTCTGCAAAAGCGCCGTCTACGTGGATACCGGTCTCGATCAGGTTTTCGCAGAGCGGCTCATTTCCCTCGATACAGTATTTACAATTACCGCAGCCGATCACGATGCATGCGCTGACACGGTCGCCCACCTTCCAGCCCATTACCTTCGTCCCGACTTCCACAATGTCGCCTGCGAATTCGTGTCCGGGAATCAATGGATAAGGGACCTCCCTGGTTCCTGCTAGGATCGGTCCGTCAGAGCCGCAGAAGCCGACGGATTTCACCTTCACTATGACATCATCCTCCCGGCATACCGGCATTGGCACATCTTTTATCGCAAAGCCTGGTCCTGTATGTTCTTTTACTACTGCTAGCATTTTTGTCTCCTTTCATCATTCGGCGGCACAATTCAGGTTCATTTTCTTGTACGCCCGCCATGTAGTTGCGAATTTATCCCAGTCTGTCAGACCGGCCTCGTCGATCTGTGATGCCAGCGCTGCCTTGTGCGGGGCGCTCTTGACCAGCTCCGGGTTCTCGTAGGCTTCCTTTGCAATGGAACGGAACGCTTCCACGAATTCATCGATATCGTCTTTGGAATAGGTTTCCACCGGTTCTGGTGTAAATGGCTCCGGAATCACCCTTGGATGGTGGCTGGCAAAATAATCCTGGAATCCATAATCGACAATCCGCCTGCAGATGTCGTCGGTCGTGACTCCCGTATCCTCTGTGAGCTGCTCCCAGCTAAGCCTGGCCTGTTCCATACGGAATCTTCCTTCCGCCATAGGCATGCTAAGTCCTGGGATTGTCAGCAGCTTTTTCAGCATATAGTTATTGTTCAGGATAGACAGTTCGGCGATCTGCTTCATTCCGTCCGGACCAAGAGAGCGGATATAAGCGTAGGCGCGTACCAGAACCGCAGGCACGCCGTAGAACTTCCTTAATTTCCCGATACTGTCCGGATGGTTGTAGTCTAGGTAATATTTTTCTCCGTCGAATTCTACCGTCGGAACCGCTGTGAATCTTCTAAGCTTCTCGGAGACGCACTGAGCGCCTGCCGCCGGTCCCTGGCAGCCGTGAGGTGAGGAGAAGGATTTGTGCAGGTTATAGTGGCACATGTCGAATCCTGCGTCCCTCGCCCGGGTAATCCCGAATACGCCGTTTAGGTTGGCCTGATCATAGACACAGAGACCGCCTGCTTCATGCACGGTATCCACAAACTGGCGGATACGGTCATTGTAGATCCCGGTGTCCTCAGGATTGGTGATCATCAGAGCCGCCGTATGCTCAGATACCGATGCTTTCAGAGCTTCCAGGTCCGGCAGCCCGTCCTTGTCCGGATAGAGCGTGATCAGTTTATAGCCTAAGGTTGCAGCCGTGCCGGGGTTGGCGGGGTGTGAGAGGATGGTGGTTATGATCTCGTTGCGTTGTTCTCCCTCGCCGTTGGCTTCATGATAGGCCCGGATGGTCTGCACATTGGCGAAAATCGCCTGGGAACCTCCGGACGGCTGAAGGCTTACGCAGTCCATCCCGGATATTGCCTTCAGGTATTCCTGGTCACGGTACATGATCTCAAGGATTCCCTGCAGGGTGCTTTCATCCTGGTAAGGATGAAGTTCAGTAAGCTTGGGGGATCGTACCATTTGCTCGTTGATCTTGGGGCTGTACTTCATGGTACAGGTTCCAAGACCGATGTCAATATTGATATCCGTTCCGATTGTCTCCTGGGAGAGCCGCATATAATGCCGTAGCACCTGCATCTGGGACATCTCCGGCAGCGCCGGCTTCTTCTTCCTTAGAAGTCCCTGGGGGACTAAGGATTCTCCGCTGCCCACACATTCGATGATATGCTCGGATGCAAGGGGGATCATCACGCCCCGTTCCCCCGGATTCCCCAGTTCCATGATAATTGGTTCGTCCCATCTCGCTTCGTGGAAATCACGGTCTGTTCTTATATATCCCATATCACTGCCTCCCTTCTGTGATCGCCGTCAACGCGGTTCTTAGATTCTCGATCTCTTCTTCTGTTGTCAGCTCTGAGATACAGTACAGCGCGCTCTGTCCGTATTGCGGGAAATCCCGGCTTATGTCCTTGCCGCCGAAGATCCTGCGGGCAAGAAGTTCCTGGTTGATCTCCTTGACCGTCTTTCCTGTCTGATCAAAATTGATCACGAATTCCTGGAAATTCGCTCCGCCGAACAGATTCACCGTGATGTTCTTGATTTCAGATAGTCTTCGGATGGCGTAGCTTGTCTTCTGCAGGATGGTCTCGCCCAGCTCATACATCCCTTGAGGTCCCATGCTTGCAAGATAGATGCCGGCGGTGATTCCCCAGAGGCCTGTCTCTGTCCCGAAATACTCATTGGCATTCTCGCGGCTTCCGTGGGAACAGCGGTAGTTCATCGCGCGGCCCCATCCGTAACGCCCGTCTTGCCCGGTCTTGGTAATGCCATACATATAGGTGGGGAATTGTTCGGCAAGGCCAAGATCCTGACTGCACGCAATGAATCCCGCCTGCCCGCCGCCAAACTGCATGTGCATCCCAAGCGGCTGGATATCTCCGCATACCAGATCCGCACCCAGGTTCAGCGGGCTCTCTACGATGCCGAGAGATGCAGCCTCCGGCTGCGCGATGCAAAGAGCCTGGTAACGATGTGCAAGTGCGGCGATCTGTTCTGCCTGTGTCTCAAAGAATCCCAGATAAGACGGATTCTCATAGAATACAGCCGCCGCGCCGCCGTCCTTTAACTTCTCTTCCAGATCTTGCAAGTCCATAAGGCCTGTCTGGGGATCGCTGCCAACCGTGATAATCTCACCTGCATTCCTGCAGTATGCGAGAGCCTGTGATCGGATCTCCGGGTTCATGGTAGACGGAACTAGGATCCGTCGGTTATCGTGCCCCTTCGCCGCCTGTGCCCGAAGTGCGATGCGGAAAGCAGAAGATACCGATTGCCCTGCATCGTAAGTCGTATAGCTTACAATATCCGCATCCAGAAGTTCGCCCATCATGCTGGTGTATTCGAATATGGCCTGCATCTTTCCGTGATCGGAGTATGTATCCCCGCAATAAGCGGTCAGAAATTCCCCGCGCATGTTCAGCTCATCACAGATGGCAGGGACCTGATGGCGGTAACAGCCTGCCCCGAGAAAACTTACATAGTCTTCCGTGGTAATGTTTTGGTTCAAGATCCCCATCACATGCCGCTTCAATTCGTATTCGTTAACGATTGGCTCCGGAAGATCCAGCCGCTCCTTGTACAGCAGGTCGTCCGGGATCAGGCTTTTGTAGATCTCATCAATACTCTCTACGCCCAGCTCATCCAGCATCTGCTGCTTGATCTCTGGAACACTGTTCGGCATATAAGGGTGGACAAATGCCTTGTCCTTTCCTATAACTCCCATTTGTTTTTTCATCTCCTTTTCGTTCAATAATTTCATCATATATGAATATAGTAATCCTAAAAAACGGATTTGTAAATAAGAAGAGTGAGACAGTGTTTTTTATCGTTTTGTTATCTAATTAATTTTCTATAAATATTTCCACAATAATTTATAAATTACCAGAAATACATTGACATTTCTGGTAAAAATATCTAGTATAACCGTTAGACATCTAATTAATATTGAAGCGTGTGCTTCGAAAAGACAGGAAGGAAGACGGGAAAGTGAAGAATATAGAAGAAGCGTCTATATTTATCGTACTGCATCATTTGCTGCATCTGAGTAAATATCAGGCGATGAAGCGGATGGAGACGTTAGGATTAAAGCCGAGCCAGGCGGGGATACTTTTTATACTGAACTGTGAGGGAGGGATCTCTCAGCGGCAGTTGGCGGATAAGATCGGGATCAGGCCTCCGTCGATGACGGTAGCGCTCAGGAAATTAGAAGAGCAAGGATATATCAGGAAGGAACCGGATGCGAAGGATCAACGGATCATCCGTATAGAGCTGTCCGGGCGGGGGAAGGAGTGTATCGAAGAACTGGAGTGTATCATGAAGGATATGGAGGAAATGCTGTATCAGGGGATTACACCCGAGGAGAGAATGCTGTTACGGAGACTGATTCTTGAGATGAGGGAGAATCTGCTGAATTCCAAAGATTTTAAGGGAATGGACTTCAAAGATATAATAGAGAAGACGATAGAAGGGAAAGGTGAGATATGATAAAATTATTCAAGTTCTTAAAACCATATGGAGGTGCGGTCCTCGCGATCCTGTGTGTATTGGTCGTACAGGCCTACTGCGACTTGTCTCTGCCGACCTACACATCAGATATCGTCAATGTAGGGCTGCAGCAGAAGGGGATTGATGAGAAGGTACCGGAGATGATCGGTGAGGAAGATCTGGATCATCTCCTGCTGTTTGTACCGTCTGAAAAGCAGGAGATAGTAAAGGAAGCTTATGTTGCCAAAGAGTCAGTTTCTGAGAACTATGAAGGGAACGTGCTGGAGCTTGCGGAGGATGTGAAGGAAGATGAGGACAGGATGGCAGAGCTCTCTGAGATCTTAGGCAAACCGATGCTCCTGTGCAGCGGATTCGATTCCGGCAGTGATTTCGGGATGATGGAGGAGTCTCAGCGGGACGCGGCCATAGAGTCGATCGAGGAGCAGCTTGCCGTGATGCCGGAGACCATGGTGGAGCAGTCCGCCGCTGTCTATATCGCCGGCGCCTATGAGAAGCTTGGAGTCGACCTGGACCGCAGGGAGACGAGATATATTCTTGCGACCGGGGCGAAGATGCTGGCGCTGGCAGCCCTTGGTATGCTGGCAAGTATTCTGGTAGGGCTTCTGGCATCCCGCGTGGGAGCAAGGATCGGCCAGACACTCAGGAAAGATGTATTCCGCAAGGTGGTTGGTTTCTCTAACGGTGAGTTCGATAAGTTCTCGTCAGCGTCTCTGATCACCAGGAGTACGAATGATATCCAGCAGATTCAGCTTCTTACGGTGATGATCCTTCGGATGGTAATGTATGCGCCGATCATGGCGGCAGGCGGGATCTTCAAGGTATTCCGTACGAATGTGGATATGTCATGGATCATAGCGTTAGCGGTCGCATTGATCGTGATGGTAGTCGCGGTGCTCTTTATCGTAGTGATGCCGAAGTTCAAGGTGGTCCAGAGCATGGTGGACAGGCTGAATCTGGTGAGCCGTGAGATCCTGACGGGACTGCAGGTGATCCGGGCATTCAGCACGGAACGGTATGAGGAGAAGCGTTTTGACGGCGCCAACAGGGATCTGACGAAGACGAATCTGTTCGTGAACCGTGCGATGACCTTCATGATGCCGATGATGATGCTGATCATGAACGGGATCGCTGTGCTGATCGTATGGATCGGAGGGCACAGCATCAACGACGGCAGTATGCAGGTCGGGGATATGATGGCATTCATCCAGTACACGATGCAGATTATTATGTCCTTCCTTATGATCTGTATGATCTCGGTCATGCTGCCAAGGGCGGCAGTTTCCGCCGATCGTGTAGATGAGATCCTCACAAGCAGTACGCTGATCCATGACCCTGAGAATCCGAAGGATTTTGCGGGAAATGGAACCGGCGAGGTGGTGTTTGACCATGTATCCTTCCGTTATCCGGGCGCTGAGGAGGATGTGCTGCAGGATCTGTCATTTACCGCAAGGCCGGGGGAGACGACCGCGTTCATTGGAAGTACGGGAAGCGGCAAGTCGACGCTGGTGAACCTGATCCCTAGGTTCTATGATGTGACGGACGGAAGGATCCTGATTGACGGTATGGATATCAGGGAGGTTTCTCAGCATGATCTGCGTGACAGGCTTGGGTATGTGCCGCAGAAAGGAGTCCTGTTCTCCGGCGATATCGCTTCGAATATTCTGTACGGCAATCCTGACGGCAGTGAAGAGGAGATGACCGAGGCGGCAAATATCGCTCAGGCGGAGGAATTTATCGTGCAGAAACAAAAGGGATATCACAGCCCGATCGCCCAGGGAGGCTCGAATGTGTCGGGCGGGCAGAAGCAGAGACTGTCTATTGCAAGGGCGGTCGCGAAGCATCCGGATATCTATATCTTCGACGACAGCTTTTCGGCGCTGGATTATAAGACGGACGTGAAGCTTCGTAATGCCCTGAAGGCCAAGACGAAGGACAGTACGGTGATGATCGTTGCGCAGAGGATCAGCACGATCCTCCATGCGGAGCAGATCATCGTGCTGGATGACGGGAAGATCGTGGGCAAGGGAACGCATAAGGAACTGCTTCAAAACTGTGAGGAATATTATCAGATTGCGTCTTCTCAGTTGTCGGAGAAGGAACTGGAAGACGATATGAAGGAGGTGGGATAATATGAGCGGAAGAAGACGCGGGCCTATGGGTCACGGAGGGCATGGGATGCCGGGAGAGAAGGCGAAGGATTTCAGAGGCACTATGAAGAAATTAATGGTGTATCTCGGCGCCTATAAGCTCCAATTACTCCTGGTGGGAATATTTGCGATCGGGAGCACCATTTTCAATATCGTAGGACCTAAGATCCTGGGAAGGGCGACGACGGAGATATTCAACGGGCTGGTCGGTAAGATCTCCGGCGGCGCGGGGATTGACTTCGAGAAGATCGGCAAGATACTGCTGCTTTTGTTAGCCTTGTATGCATGCAGCGCGCTGTTCTCATTCGTCCAAGGATACATTATGACCGGCGTATCCCAGAAGCTGACGTACCGGATGCGCAAGGAGATCTCAGAGAAGATCAACCGCCTGCCTATGAACTACTTTGACAAGATGCCCCATGGCGAGATCCTGTCAAGGATCACCAATGATGTGGACACCTTAAGCCAGAGTCTGAACCAGAGCGCGACGCAGATGATCACGTCTGTTGCCACCATCATCGGTGTGCTGGTCATGATGCTCAGTATCAGCCCGCTGATGACGCTGATCGCGCTTCTGATACTGCCGGTCTCTGTGGGGATGATCTCGGTGATCGTGAAGAATTCCCAGAGATACTTCAAGAGCCAGCAGGAATATCTGGGGCATGTGAACGGTCAGGTGGAAGAGATCTACGGAGGTCACATTATTGTGAAGGCATTTAACAAAGAAGAGGATGTGATTGCGTCATTTGACCGGGATAATGATATCCTGTACGAATCTGCATGGAAATCCCAGTTCCTGTCGGGAATGATGATGCCGATCATGCAGTTCGTGGGGAATCTGGGTTATGTCGCGGTTGTGATCCTTGGCGGATGGCTTGCCATGAAGGATGCGATCGAGGTCGGCGATATCCAGTCATTTATCCAGTATGTAAGGAACTTCACACAGCCGATCCAGCAGGCGGCGCAGGTAGCGAATATGCTCCAGTCTACGGCTGCGGCCTCTGAGCGGGTGTTTGAATTCCTGGAGGAGGATGAGGAGGATCAGACAGCGGAGCATCCGGTATCCATAGAAGGCCTGGAAGGACGTGTGGAATTTGATCACGTGAAGTTCGGCTATCATGCGGACCACACGATTATCCATGATTTCAGCGCGAAGGTAGAGCCGGGACAGAAGATTGCCATCGTAGGGCCTACCGGAGCGGGCAAGACCACCATGGTGAAGCTGGTTTTGCGGTTCTATGATGTGAACAGCGGTTCCATCCGGGTGGACGGGCATGATATCCGGAATTTCAACCGGAGCGAGCTTCGGGAAATGTTCGGGATGGTACTGCAGGATACCTGGCTTTTTAAGGGCAGTATCGAAGACAATATCCGTTATGGCAAATTAGACGCGACCAGGGAAGAGGTGGTGGAGGCTGCTAAGGCGGCTTATGTACACCGGTTCGTGCAGACGCTGCCGGGTGGTTATGATATGGAGCTGAATGAGGAGGCGAGCAATGTATCCCAGGGGCAGAAGCAGCTTCTTACGATCGCGAGGGCAATCCTGGCAGATCCGAAGATCCTGATCCTGGATGAGGCGACCAGCTCGGTAGATACGCGTACGGAGGTGAGGATCCAGAAGGCCATGGATAACCTGATGCGCGGAAGGACCAGCTTCATCATCGCACACCGTCTGTCTACCATCCGGGATGCGGATCTGATCCTGGTAATGAAGGATGGGGATATCGTGGAGCAGGGCAGCCATGAAGAACTGCTGGCACAGAAGGGCTTCTACGCGGATCTCTATAATTCGCAGTTTGAGCGCAGCGCATAGTGCTCTGTCTGGCCATGCAGAACACTTGAGGATGAAAGAAAATTTGCATAGCATACTATATAATATTAAAAACAGGACCGGGATATTCCCGGTCCTGTCTGGCAGTTATAGAGTTATTTCATGGAGCCTCCGGTCAGGACGGATTTCACATGATCGATCTCCTGCTGGGAAGCCTTCGCTGCAGGTACATAATAGCTCTTCTCTCTTGCAACCTGATAGAGCTTCTCCTGGGACATCTCACACTCGTTGCGCATCTGTTTCAGGCATTGTTTCAGTTCCTTGTTCTCTGTCTGCGGGATCATCTCTCCAAAACGGGTCAGTTCACCGTTGACGCCTGTCAGGGCGTCGCTTACCATTGTTTTCTCGTCTAACATATCTGCTTACCTCCTATAAGAATTTCATTAAGTCCTGCTTGTTCTTCATAGCAGAATTTGCGGCATCCTGGAAAAGTTTCTTTACCTCAGGGTCTTGTGCCTGGGAGGCATAGTCCTGCATCTTGCAGTGGCAGGTGTCATATCCACCGATCAGGTGGCGCAGGTTTTGTAAATCGAGTACTGATAATTCGGACATATCTGTTTCCTCCTTTAACTAATTTCGGGATTATTGTGTCCGTTGTCTGGGAGAAATATACTGTATATTTTTAGCATTTTTTGATTTTTCGATAAATTCATAGAAGAGATTCTGCATGGTGGGGAAGGCATGATACATACATTCCGGATGCCACTGTACTCCGATGACGAACGCATGGGAATCGGATTCGATCGCTTCTATTATGCCGTCGGAGGCGACGGCGGCAGTCTTAAGCTCCCTGCCCAGATCGCGTATGCATTGGTGATGGAAGCTGTTGACATACTCATTTCTATTGAGAATATTAGATAGTATGCTATCTTCAAGGACCGTAAGCTTGTGACACGGGTCCGAGCGGTCGGCAGATAGCTGCATGTGATTCAGAGAAGCAGGCCAGCGAAGAGAGAGATCCTGATAGATCGTTCCTCCAAGGGCAATGTTGAGGATCTGCATACCGCGGCAGACGGCGAGGATCGGGAGCTTCAGGGACAGAGTATATCTCATAAAGGAAATGTGAAATTGATCGGTACGAAAGTCGGTATGCCCGCGGTCGGTCATCAGTTCTTCTCCGAATAACAGCGGGGTCACGTCATCGCCGCCGCAGAATAAGAAGCCGTCGCACAGCCTTCCATAGCGGGGATAGCTGCCCTCATCATGTGTACAGGGGAGCACAACGGGTATGCCGCCGGCGTCTTCGACTGTCTGGATATATGTCTGCGGCACGAATTGGCGCTGGTCCATGAATCCGCAGGATACGATTCCGATTACTGGTTCCATAGATTCCTCCTTCTGGTCTGGATACGTTGCGATTCACGGCCGGAGAGGTCATGAACTGTAACACAAGATATGAGAGGAAAGCAGGAGATATGAGTAAATCAAAAGCATGTCTGTTTCAGATAACCTTGAAAAGACATGCTTTTATATATTATTTCTGGCTGTTATTCACTTCCTGCATCTTCATCGCACGAACCTTGAGCGGCAGCCCGAACAGATTAATGAACCCGTCCGCATCATGATGGTCATACAGATCGCCGGTCGTGAAGCTTGCAAGGGATTCGCTGTACAGAGAATACGGGGAAGTCGTTCCGGCTTTGATGATATTGCCCTTATAGAGCTTGAACTTCACTTCACCGGTCACATACTCCTGAGTGCTCTCTACGAATGCCTGAACAGCCTCGCGAAGCGGTGTGAACCATTTGCCCTCATATACGATCTGGGACAGCTTGTTGCCCATCTCTTCTTTTACTTCGTAAGTGGCGCGGTCTAATACCAGTTCCTCCAACTGCTGATGTGCCTCGTAGAGGATGGTTCCGCCGGGAGTCTCATATACACCGCGGGACTTCATGCCTACCACACGGTTCTCCACGATATCACAGATGCCGATTCCATGCTTGCCGCCAAGCTCGTTGAGCTTGCGGATAATATCGGATACCTTCATTTCTTCGCCGTTGATGCTCTTTGGAACACCCTTTTCAAATGTCATCGTCACATATTCGCCTTCATCCGGCGCCTTCTCCGGTGTCACGCCAAGGACCAGCAGATGGTCGTAGTTCGGTTCGTTGGCAGGATCCTCAAGTTCCAGGCCTTCATGGCTGATGTGCCAGAGGTTGCGGTCGCGGCTGTAGCTGTGGCTTGCGTCGAATGGAAGGTCGATGCCGTGCTGCTTGCAGTATTCGATCTCTTCTTCGCGGGAATTCATGGTCCATACATCCGTCATTCTCCATGGAGCGATGATCTTAAGATCCGGCGCCAGCGCCTTGATGCCAAGCTCGAAACGGATCTGGTCGTTACCCTTGCCGGTTGCGCCGTGGCAGATTGCAGAAGCGCCTTCCTTTCTTGCAACCTCAACCAGTGTCTTAGCGATCGCCGGACGTGCCATAGAGGTTCCAAGCAGGTATTTATTCTCGTAGACAGCGTGTGCCTGTATGCACGGTACGATATAGTGATCGCAGAAATCATCGATGATATCCTCGATATAGAGCTTGGAAGCACCGGACAGTTTCGCCCTCTCTTCTAAACCGTCTAACTCTTCCCCCTGCCCGCAGTTAATGCAGCAGCAGATTACTTCATAGTCGAAATTCTCCTTAAGCCACGGAATGATGGCTGTGGTGTCAAGACCGCCGGAATATGCCAGTACAACTTTTTCCTTCATAATAGAATATCCTCCTTCTGTATCATTACCCTGCAGCTTTCATCTCTGGACGCTTCACAGGTATCTGTATATGAAAATATGTAATCTTCAATTGCAAGGAATACTATAGCGCATTTTTTATAATTATGCAAGAATAAATTGTAAAAAAGATTAAATATGCAATTTATGCACGAAATATACACAAACTTAATCCTGCAGTTTCTTATAATAAGTATCGGCGGTATAAAGCGCCGCCGCCGGGTTATGTCCGAGTACACGGTCTTTCGTTATCATCGTAGTGGTGATCGCCTCGGAATATTTATAAAACAGGCTGTCGTGTCCCACACATAATCCGACGACAACGTTCAGGTCCGTCTTCGCATGGTTCAGCATCTTCGCCTGAAGGATCGGGTTGCACATATTGATTCCGATCTTGTTGCATCGCTCAGGAATCCCGACGTCTGATTTGGGCGTGGAGCCGGCCTTGCAGGTAATCCCGAACACCGTAAAGCCGCGCTTGCGGAAGATCGCCGCCAGAGTCCGGCTCTCCTTCAAGAGCCCCACGCAGGTAGCGATACCGATCTTCTTCGCCCCGATTCTCTCCGCGAAAGCCATGATCTCCTCAACCCGTGTATACTGGCAGTAATGGTCACATTCCACCTCTGCCGCCGCAACCATAATATTATGGTTCTCCTCTTCCTTGTAACAATCCATGGCATCCTTATAAACATCCTGATCCATATTCGTAGTCAGACAGAACTCAGGATAAGTCTTGTCCATCTTATCACAGTTTTTCACTGCACAGTCAATACATGACATCTCTTCTAATTTCATCTCTTATTCCTCCAATATTGAATAAATTATCAATGTAATTATAATGCATAATAACTAAATATGCCATATAAATCTTGTGAAAAACCGACAAGATGCAAGAAAACAAAAAAACTATTGAATAATATTCATGAAAGATGTATAATTATGCAAACGCTGATAACTAATATGTATCTCCCTCTGGACAAAACCCTCAATTTGGTTTATATTGATTGAGGTTATTACATAGAAAGGATGCAGAACAGATGATTAATGTAGGAATTATCGGAGCGACCGGTTATGCCGGCAATGAACTGGTGCGTATACTGACAGGCCATAAAGATGCGAAGATCGTATGGTATGGTTCGAGAAGCTATATAGATAAGAAATATGCCGAGGTATACCAGAATATGTTTCAGATCGTAGACGACGAATGCCTGGATGATAATATGGAAGAACTGGCCGAGCAGGCGGACGTGATCTTCACGGCTACCCCCCAGGGCTTCTGCGCATCCATGATGAATGAGGAGATCTTAAGTAAGACGAAGATTATCGACTTAAGTGCGGATTACCGGATCAAGGATGTGGCGGTATATGAGAAATGGTACGGCATCGAACACAAGAGTCCTCAGTTTATCGATGAGGCGGTCTACGGGCTGTGCGAGGTGAACCGGGAGGCTGTGAAGAAGGCGAGGCTGGTCGCGAATCCGGGCTGCTACACCACCTGTTCGATCCTGACGGCGTATCCGCTGGCGAAGGAAGGACTGATCGATATGAATACATTGATCATTGACGCCAAGTCCGGGACTTCCGGTGCAGGCAGGGGAGCCAAATTACCGAACCTCTACTGCGAGGTCAATGAGAATATCAAGGCTTACGGTGTCGCGTCCCACAGACATACGCCGGAGATCGAGGAGCAGTTGGGATATGCGGCGAATGAACCGGTCGTGATCAATTTTACCCCGCATCTGGTCCCCATGAACCGGGGGATCCTGGCGACAGAATACGCGACCCTGAAGAAGGATGTTACATATAGAGAAGTAAAAGCGGTCTACGACAATTATTATCAGAACGAGAGATTTGTCCGTGTGCTTGGAGAGGGTGTCTGCCCGGAGACGAAATGGGTGGAAGGCAGCAACTATGTGGATATTAATTTCAAGATCGACCCAAGGACGAAACGCATCATTATGATGGGAGCGATCGACAATCTGGTAAAGGGGGCGGCAGGGCAGGCGGTACAGAATATGAACCTGATGTTCGGGCTGCCGGAGAGTGAAGGACTTGAATTAGTTCCCATATTCCCCTAAGAACCGGAGAGTGAGCTTAGAAAGAGGCAGATTATGATTCGAACGATGACAATGGAAGATTATGACGGGGTCTATGCGCTCTGGACGAAGATCCGGGGATTTGGCTTAAGAAGCGTGGACGATTCAAGGGAAGGGATCGAGCGTTTCCTTAGAAGGAATCCGGCCACCAGCGTCGTGGCAGTCGAGGACGGGAAGGTAGTGGGAAGTATCCTGTGCGGTCATGACGGGAGGCGCGGTTGCCTGTATCATGTGTGTGTGGATGAGGAGTACAGGAGGCGCGGGATCGGCAAGGCCATGGTGGTAAAGGCTATGGAGGAGCTTAAGAAGGAAGAGATCAACAAGGTCTGCCTGATTGCATTTACGAAGAACGATATCGGCAATGCATTCTGGAATACCATAGGATGGACGAAGAGGCTGGATCTGAATTATTATGATTTTGTGCTAAATGAGAAGAACATTACCGCATTCAATGAGCAGTAACGAATGTGTTGATCGGTGCAAATGTGAGAATAGAAAAGGAGATAATAGAAGAATGGAGATTATCAAGGGCGGCGTGACCGCGGCAAAGGGATATGAGGCTGCATCAACGGCAGCAGGGATCAAGTATACAGACAGGACAGATATGGCGATGATCTATAGCCAGGCGCCGTGCGCGGCGGCGGGAACATTTACGACGAATGTGGTGAAGGCGGCTCCGGTCAGATGGGATCAGCAGGTGATAGCAGGCGGCGCTTCCGTTCAGGCTGTGATCGTGAATTCCGGGATCGCCAATGCATGTACGGGAGCAGAGGGCTTCGGATACTGCAAGGATACGGCGAAGGCGGCTTCTGAAGCGCTTGGAATATCAGAATCCGGCGTGCTGATCGGTTCTACGGGAGTGATCGGGAAGCAGATCCCCATCGATAAGCTGACTGCGGGAATCAAGGCGCTGGCAGAGAAGAAGAACGATACGATCGCAAACGGCACCGAAGCGGCGAAGGCGATCATGACTACGGATACCTTCGAGAAGGAACTGGCGGTGACCATCGAGGCCGGCGGCAGGACGGTGACCATCGGCGGCATGGCGAAGGGTTCAGGAATGATCCATCCTAACATGTGCACCATGCTTGCATTTATCACGACGGATGCGGTGATTGCCAAAGAGACGCTGCAGAAGGCGCTCAGCCAGGATATCAAGGATACTTATAATATGATCTCGGTGGATGGAGACACTTCCACCAATGATACGGTAATCCTGCTGGCAAATGGTCTGGCGGAGAATGAAGAGATCATGGAGGGAACGGAGGATTATCAGAAGTTTACAGAAGCTCTCCATACGGTCAATGAATATCTGGCGAAGAAGATCGCCGGTGACGGAGAGGGTGCGACCGCGCTGTTCGAGGTACAGGCAGTGGGATGCGAGAGCGTAGAGCAGGCGAGAACGCTTGCCAAGTCTATCGTATGTTCGAACCTTACGAAGACAGCGATCGCCGGGCATGACGCCAACTGGGGGAGGATTCTGTGTGCCATGGGATATTCCGGCGCACAGTTCGACCCGGAGAAGGTGGATCTGTTCTTCGAGAGCAAGGCAGGAAAGATCCAGATCATCGAGAATGGAACGGCCGTGGACTACAGTGAGGAAGAGGCGACGAAGATCTTGTCTGAGCCGGAGGTGACGGCGATCGCGGATGTCAAGATGGGAGATCAGGAAGCGACGGCGTGGGGATGCGACCTGACGCATGGCTATATCGAGATCAATGCGGACTATAGAAGTTAAATAACAGGAGATGGCAGATCATGAATAAATCAATGCAGAAATATCTGGATAAGGCGGAGGTCCTGATCGAGGCGCTTCCATATATCCAGCGGTTCAACCGGAAGATCATCGTGGTAAAATACGGCGGGAGCGCCATGGTGGACGATCAGCTAAAGGAGCAGGTCATCCAGGATGTGACGCTTCTGAAGCTGGTAGGATTCAAGCCCATTATCGTCCACGGCGGCGGCAAGGAGATCAGCAGATGGGTCGGTAAGGTGGGGATGGAGCCGGAATTCGTCAACGGCCTTCGGGTAACGGACGAGGCGACCATGGAGCTTGCTGAGATGGTCCTTGGGAAGGTGAACAAAGGACTGGTTCAGCTGGTGGAGAGCTTGGGCGTCCGCGCGATCGGGATCAGCGGCAAGGACGGCGCGCTGCTCAAGGTAGAGAAGAAGTACGCGGACGGGGCGGATATCGGATTCGTAGGAGAGGTCCGGGAGGTTAATGCGGATATTCTGTTTGACCTGTTGGAGAAAGATTTCCTTCCGAT
Source organism: uncultured Dorea sp. (assembly GCA_947388185.1). Lineage (GTDB taxonomy): Bacteria > Bacillota > Clostridia > Lachnospirales > Lachnospiraceae > Sporofaciens. The sequence goes on from CANDQP010000017.1 coordinate 30,750, forward strand.
CGTATGTCCGGTAGGAATGGATGAGGATTTTCATACATATAATATCAATGCGGATGATGCCGCGTGTGCGATCGCAAGGGCTGTGAATGCGGAGAAGCTTGCGTTCCTGACGGATATCGAAGGCGTGTACAAGGATCCTTCCGATCCGGACACTCTGATCTCCGAGCTTCGTGTCTCGGATGGACGGGCATTGATGGAGGAAGGTTATATTGAGGGCGGTATGCTGCCGAAGCTTCAGAATTGCATGGACGCCATCGAGAACGGCGTATCCAGGGTGCATATCCTGGACGGACGGATTCCTCACTGCCTGCTTCTTGAGATATTTACGAATAAGGGGATCGGAACGGCGATCTTGAATGACACAGAAGAAAAATATTATCATGGAGAAGAGAAATGAACCAATACATAGAAGAGACAAATAACGGACTTGTGCATACTTATAACCGTTTCCCGGTGGTTCTTGACCGGGGCGAGGGTGTGTATCTCTATGATACGGACGGGAAGAAATATCTGGATTTCGCGGCGGGGATCGCGGTATGCGGCCTTGGCTATGGGAATCAGGAGCTGAACCAGACGCTTAAAGACCAGGTGGACCGTCTTTTGCATACCTCCAACCTCTATTATAATACGAGCTGCGGGGAAGCGGCGGCGGCGCTTAAGCGGGTCTCGGAGATGGACAGGATATTCTTCACCAACAGCGGGACGGAGGCCATCGAAGGAGCGCTCAAGTCGGCGAGGAAATATGCCTGGAAGAAAGGAACCGGGAGATATGAATTTATCGCGATGGACCATTCCTTCCACGGACGCAGTATCGGGGCGGTGTCCGTGACAGGAAGCGAGGCGTACCGCACACCCTTCGAACCGATGCTTCCGGGGGTGAGCTTCGCGAAGTTCAACGATCTTGACAGTGTGAAGGCCAGGGTTACGGACCGTACCTGTGCTATTATCCTGGAGCCGCTGCAGGGAGAAGGCGGTATCAACCGGGCAGACAGGGAATTCATGGAAGGGATCCGAAGGCTCTGCGACGAGGAAGGGATCCTGATGATCTGTGACGAGATCCAGTGCGGCATGGGCAGGACAGGCGAGATGTTCGCCTGGCAGTCTTACGGCACGAAGCCGGATATCATGGCCATGGCGAAAGCGATCGGGAATGGGATCCCGGTAGGAGCATTCGCCATGACAGAGCAGGTGGCTGAGTATTCTCTGGAGCCGGGAGATCACGGGACGACCTATGGAGGCAATCCGCTGGCGTGCGCGGCCGTGGCCAAGACGGTTGAGATCTTCGAGCGGGAGGATGTTGTATCGCATGTACGGGAAATCGGCGGTTATCTTGCAGAGAGACTTGATGAGCTTGTATCAGAGTACGATACGGTGCTGGAACGAAGAGGTGTCGGCCTGATCCAGGGAATCAAGGTGGAGAAGCCGGCAGGCGAAGTGATCAACCGGGCGCTTGAAGCCGGACTTATCGTGATCAGCGCGAGAGATAATGTGATCCGTCTTGTTCCGCCGCTTATCATTGAGAGAAAACATGTTGATGAGATGCTTGAGAAGCTTAAACGCGCCATAGAGGCATAGAAAATCAATCATTGGATATACTATTTCGAAGGAGAGAGTCTGAAATTCCACGGACAGAAACGGAGGTATATTCAATGGTTGGTTTTTTTATTGCATTGCTCTCGGGCGCGCTGATGAGTGTGCAGGGTGTGTTCAACACACAGGTGACGAAGACGACGGGTATGTGGGTCAGCAATGCCTGGGTGCAGCTGACTGCATTTGCAGTGTGTTTTGCGGCATGGCTGATCGCAGGGCGTGATAATGTCATGACGCTTACCAAGGTGGAGCCTAAGTACGTGCTGCTTGGCGGCGTGATCGGTGCGGGGATCACTCTGACTGTGATCAAGAGTATGGAACAGCTTGGACCGGCGAAGGCCGCGCTCCTTATTGTGATCGCCCAGCTCATCATCGCATATGTGATAGAGCTTCTGGGGCTTTTTGGAGTGGATAAGGAGCCTTTGGAGTGGAGGAAGATAATCGGGATGGGAATTGCGTTGATTGGAGTTGCAATTTTTCAGTGGAAATAGTACAATAAATAAGTAATGCATATGCGGGGTATTTGCAGTTTCGACAGACTGTAAAGGAGTTTGTATGCATAGAAGAATTGTTTATAAGGTTACAGCAGCGTTTGTGATGAGCCTGGTCCTGCTGTCAGGATGTTCCGGTGTCCGGACAGGGCAGGGAGAAGAACTGAAGGAGCTGACAGATACAGGGGCAGAAGAGGTACAGGAAGATAAGGCTATTGCCGGGGAGACGAAGGAAGAAGAGCTTGAGGAACCCTTACAAGATGAGATGCAGTGTACGGATGACAGCCAGGAGGTCTATGTCCATGTGTGCGGACAGGTTGCAAGTCCGGGAGTCTATCTACTTCCTGCGGGCAGCCGTTTGTACGAAGCGATCGAGGCGGCGGGAGGTCTGTCTGAGAACGCGGCTGGTGAGCTGCTGAACCAGGCGGCGCAGATAGAGGACGGACAGCAGATCTATGTACCGTCCGGGGAAGAGGCAGCGCAGCTCCAGGCAGGCCAAAGCGTGTCGAATATGGGAGAGGCGGGTCGGAATGTGTCGGCTCCCGGGGTGTCCGGTCAGGATGCGGCGGGGAACGGTATGGCGTCTGATGACGGGAAGATCGACCTTAACAGGGCGACCAGAGAACAATTGATGACACTTAGCGGTATCGGAGAAGCCAAGGCAGATTCGATCATCGCTTACAGAGAAGTACACGGCGGCTTTCGGACGATTGAAGAATTGATGGAAGTTGACGGAATTAAGGAAGGCGTATTTAACAAAGTAAAGGATCAGATAAAAGTTTCGTAATCAAGGCAGATATTGAGGGAGAGAGTAGATGAGCAGAAGGGTATTGGTTGTAGATGATGAAAAACTAATCGTGAAAGGAATTCGTTTCAGCCTGGAGCAGGACGGGATGAAGGTTGACTGTGCTTATGACGGGGAAGAGGCGCTGAAGCTGGCGAAAGAGAATGCCTATGATCTGATCTTGTTAGATATTATGCTTCCTAAGAATGACGGCTTTGAGGTGTGTCAGCAGATACGGGAATTCTCCGACGTACCGATCGTGATGCTGACGGCCAGGAATGACGATATGGATAAGATCCTTGGTCTGGAATACGGCGCGGATGATTACATAACGAAGCCCTTCAACATCCTGGAGGTAAAGGCGCGGATCAAGGCGATCATGCGGCGTACCGGCAAGCGGGATCAGAATCAGGTCAACGATAAGATGATCATCAAGGGCAGCATGCGGATCGACTGTGAGAGCAGGCGGGTCGTGATCGATGACAAAGAGGTGAATCTTACGGCGAAGGAATTCGATCTCTTAGAGCTCCTTGCCATGAATCCGAATAAGGTGTACAGCCGTGAGAATCTGCTGAACATTGTGTGGGGTTATGAATATCCCGGCGACGCGAGAACGGTAGACGTACATATCCGAAGGCTGAGAGAAAAGGTTGAGACGAATCCAAGCGATCCGAAATACGTCTATACTAAATGGGGAGTTGGTTATTATTTCAGGGGTTAAGAGATATCTGAAATGGGGTATATGGAAGAGCCTTCGCGCCCGGATCGTCCTCCTGGTCATACTGGTGGGGACGATTCCGGCGCTTGTTTTAAGGGGAGTAGTCTTAAGCAGCTTCGAGAAAAGAGAAGTGGAGGTTCGGACTGTAGAGATACAGAATCAATGTACAATTCTATGTAACCAGTTAAGTGATGTGAATTATCTTACTGGCGATATGTCTGAGGTGTTAAAATCAGAGCTGGTCCAGATGTCTAATATCTACAACGGACGGGTTCTGGTCATAGATCATGATTTTCGCATTCAGGAAGATACGTATGATATGGACAAGGGTAAGACGATCGTATCCGAAGATGTGATCCGGTGCTTTAAGGGCAAAGGCACCAGTAATTATGATGCAAAGAATCGTTATATCGAAGTTACTTCTCCAATCTATGACAAGGGAACAGAGAAAGCGGTAGGTGTGATGCTGATCAGCGTATCTACGGATATGATCGCTGACAGTGTGGAGATCCTGGACGACAGGGTGATCGCCGTGTGCCTTACTATCGGGATGGTGGCTGTGATACTGGCGTTCTCCGCGGGATTCATTATGACGAGGCCGTTCCGCAGGATCAGTGATTCTATAGCGGCCGTGACGGAAGGCTATGAGGACGATTATCTTCATGAGAAGGCCTATACAGAAACTATGCTGATATCGGATGCATTTAACAAGATGCTTGGCAGGATGAAGGTGCTGAATGATTCGCGTAATGAGTTCGTATCCAACGTGTCCCATGAGCTTAAGACGCCGCTGACTTCTATGAAGGTGCTGGCGGATTCGCTGTTGATCCAGGAGGATGTGCCGGCTGAGTTATATAAGGAATTCATGGGAGATCTCTCGGAGGAGATAGAGCGGGAGAATAAGATCATCAACGACCTTCTGTCTCTGGTCAAGATGGACAAGACGGCGAACACGCTGAATATTAAGTCAGAGAATATGAATACGTTGATCGAGAAGATCTTAAAGAGGCTCCGCCCGATTGCGGCGACACGTAATATTGAATTGGTGTTCGAGAGCTTCCGCCCGGTAACTGCGGAGGTGGATGAGATGAAGCTGTCTCTTGCCATCACGAATCTGGTAGAGAATGCTATCAAGTATAATAAGGAGAACGGATGGGTTCATGTGTCCTTGAATGCAGATCATAAGAACTGCCATATTGAGGTGGCAGACTCCGGGATCGGAATTCCGCAGGAGGCGGTGGAACATGTGTTTGAGCGGTTCTATCGTGTGGACAAGTCACACTCCAGGGAGATCGGCGGGACCGGGCTTGGCCTTGCCATTACAAGGAGCGCGGTGGTCATGCACCGCGGGGCGATCAGGGTATACAGCCAGGTGGGGGCAGGAACTACATTTACCGTGCGTATTCCTCTGATATACGTTTCATAGAGGGAACTTTACAGGACTGGGGGAAGGCAAATGCGAAGTATTCTTAATAGGAGATATGGCCTGATGGTGCGGGGCGCGTGTCTGCTTATGTGTCTGCTGCTCATTGGCGGATGCGGGAGAGGCAAGGGCTCCGGTCCGGGAAAGGGCGGCACATTCGTTTACTATGTGAATACAGAGGGAACGGATCTGGTGAAGAAGAGTTATCAGATAGAAGATGTTACGATAGAGAAATCCATTGGAGATATGCTGAAAACTATGCAGAAGGAGCCGGATTCGATCGATTATAAGAGTGTATTTCCGAAAGGGATCCGGGTTGAGAGCTGGGTGCTGACTGAGGAATCTATTCTGGATATCCATTTTAACAGTAAGTATGCAGGCATGAAGCCGGAGGAGGAGCTGCTTCTTCGGGCAGGAGTCGTACAATCGCTGGCACAGATCCATGGGGTGGATTATATAGATTTTTATATAGAGGATGAGCCGCTCATGGACAGTATGGGAGAGGCGATCGGATATATGAACGCGGAGAATTTCCTTCAGTACAAAGGATCCTCGTTACATTTGTACCAACTGGGGAATCTGAAGCTGTATTTCGCAAATGACAAGGGCGACAGGCTGGTACAGAGAGAAGTGAGTATCCGGTACAACAGCAATATGTCCATCGAGAGACTGATCGTGGACCAGTTGATCAAGGGCCCTTCCGCAGAAGGCATCGGGCCGGTGATGCCGCCGGAGACGAAGGTGATCGGGGTGTCGGTGAAGGACAGCGTCTGTTATGTGAATCTGGATGAAGGATTCTTGAACAACACGTATGTCACGGATCCAAGGATTACGGTCTATGCGATCGTGAATTCGATCGTCGACGGAGGGGCATCCAGCCAGGTGCAGATCTTGGTGAACGGGGATTCTAATATCAAATATATGGGAAGCGTGGATCTAAGTAAGCCGCTGTCGAGGGACTTGGATCTGGTAGGAGAGTGAAACGTGAAAGACAGACCGTTAATGTATACCTGTCTGGTCATATTGGTGTTGATAATGCTGGCGGTCACATGCGGGAAGGAGAGGCTTGTCAGGGAGCTTCGTCCTTCGCCGCTTGAGTCGGCGGTGCCGCCGGGAGACTCGATCGTACTGCAGGGTCAGGTGTACCAGACAGAACAAAGATCAGATTATCAGAGATTATATCTAAAGGACAATTCTATTCAATATCAGGGACAGACAATTCAAGAATCAAGGATTATCATCTATACAGATTCCAACTTACAGATTCATATGGGGAATAAGATAAAGGTCAGGGGAGAGGTCTCCTTCTTTGAAAACGCAAGGAATCCTGGGAACTTTGACCAGAAGCGTTATTATCAGATCAGGGATATCCGCGGGATGGTATGGGCAGAGGAGATCTCTCTGTTGGATACTGGCGTGTGGAGATGGCGTTCGAAGCTTGCTGAATTTCGCAGACGGTGGCAGGAGACGCTCGTATCGGCTCTGGGAGTAGAGGACGGGACCGCTATGGGGGCAATGATGCTTGGAGAGAGAGCAGAGATGGACCAGGAGTTGAAGATGCTTTATCAGGTGAATGGGATCGGGCATATACTGGCGATCTCAGGATTACATCTGTCTTTTATTGGGATTGGGATGTATAAGCTTTT
>CANDQP010000018.1 GCA_947388185.1 uncultured Dorea sp.
GGAGATCGACATTGACCGCCTGTTGAGTGAGAGAAGGAAGAATACGACGTTTAAGGCTATGGAGGACCCGGTGCTGCAGAGGATTCCGTTCGAGATCCGGATAGAAGAGACGAAGCTTACCAGAGAGATCTCTTCCAGGCCGTTTGTGCCGGAGCATGCCGAAGACAGAGCCGTGCGCTGTGAGGAGATCCTCATGATCCAGGCCATGGGGCTTAAGAAGAGGCTTGCCCATGCCCGTGCGAAGAATGCAGTGGTGGGGATTTCAGGAGGATTGGATTCCACTTTGGCGCTGCTGGTGTCCGCGAAGGCATTTGATATGCTGGGATTAGACAGGAAGGGGATCACGGCGGTGACGATGCCTTGTTTCGGCACGACGGACAGAACGTATCGGAATGCATGTAAGATGTCGGTGAAGCTTGGGGCTTCGTTAAGAGAGATTCCGATCGCCGAGTCGGTGAAGCGGCATTTTGAAGATATCGGGCATGATATGGAGGACCACAGCGTGACATATGAGAATGCCCAGGCGAGAGAACGTACCCAGGTTCTGATGGACGTGGCGAACCAGAACGGCGGCCTTGTGATCGGGACAGGGGATATGTCGGAGCTTGCCCTTGGATGGGCGACCTACAATGGGGATCATATGTCCATGTACGGGGTCAATGGTTCGGTTCCCAAGACGCTGGTGCGCCATCTGGTGCATTATTATGCGGATACCTGCGGGGATGAGGAGCTTAAGGCGGTGCTTTACGATGTGTTGGATACGCCGGTGAGCCCGGAGCTTCTGCCTCCTAAGGACGGGGAGATCGCGCAGAAGACAGAAGATCTGGTGGGGCCGTATGAGCTGCATGATTTCTTCTTGTATTATCTGCTGCGGTTTGGATATGAGCCGTGCAAGATCTACCGGCTTGCGAAGTATGCGTTTGCCGGGGAGTATGAGGATGATACCATCTATCGGTGGCTTGAGACTTTCATAAGAAGATTCTTCACCCAGCAGTTCAAGCGTTCCTGTCTGCCGGACGGGCCGAAGGTCGGGACGGTGGCGCTGTCTCCACGGGGAGACTTAAGGATGCCGAGCGACGCATGTGCGGCAGGCTGGCTTAAGGATCTGGAGCGTTTAGAATAGAGAACACCCTGGCAGGAAATGTCTGAGACGGCATTCCTGCCAGGGTATTTTTATGTCTGCAGGCGGCGGGGCGGGTGGGAGGCATTAATCTGCGGGAATTTTAAGCACCTGTCCGATATCAATGATATCGCTGGTCAATCCGTTGAGTCTCTTGATGGCGTCCACGGTGGTATGATATTTCCTCGAGAGAAGCCAGAGGGTGTCTCCGGACTTTACCGTATATTCGATGTAAGGTTCTGACTGCGGGGCGGGGATCTTAAGCACCTGCCCGACGTATAGCATATCGCCGGTCAATCCGTTTAACTGCTTGATCGCTTCTACGGTAGTGCCGTACTTCCTGGAGAGGAGCCAGAGGGTGTCGCCGGGCTGTACGGTATACTGGAAGCTTCCGGTTCCGGGACCGGGAGACGGAACATTCTGTGTGATCCCCTGGTAGGTGTCATACAGGGCGCGCCACGTGCGGGAGCCTACGATCCCGTCTGCGTCAAGCTGCATGGCCTTCTGGAAAGCAATGACCGACTGCCGGGTTTTGCTGCCGAATATCCCGTCCTGAACGGGGGCGGGGATCTCGGGATAGTATTCGGAGATGAGATCCAACAGGTATTGCAGGGTGATCACATCGGGGCCTGAGGATCCGGTGCGAAGGGTACTGCCCGGCGGTACGGTGCCGATCCCCAGTGTCTCTCCCTCACTGTCTAATTCCGCCAGCCTTGCAATGGCTGTGTAGAGGCTTGAGATCTTATACCAGGTAGACCTCCCTACGATCCCGTCCGGTGTCAGGTTGAAGACATTCTGGAATTTGACGACTGCCGCCCTCGTGCTGTCTCCAAAGACGCCGGCTTCATCGGTGATGGAGGGGATCGCCGGATAGTTTCGGCGGATCCTGGCAAGATAGGTCTGGATGGTCTGTACGTCAAGTCCGGTGCTTCCTGTCCGGAGAGGGGCGCCGGGATAGGAGTTCACGATCCCGGTGATGATATTGGTCTCGACGATCTCAATGTCATCGGGATAATAGGAACGCAGGATCTGTATGGGCGTGAGTCCCTGATCCGCCAGGGTTACGGTCCCCCACTGGGATAAGCCCTGGCAGGTGGCGGTGGTGCCGTTGCAAAATGAGGTGAAGTACGGCGCGTTCTGCCCCTGCCGTCGGACGTACTGGTTGAAGATCTGATCCACGATCCTGCTGATAGATTCGTAGATGGGGCGGCCGTATACAAAATATTGGTCATAGGCGGTGCTGTTTGTGATGTCAAATGAATATCCGCGCGCCTTATACCACTCCGTGTATACGCGGTTCAGCGCGAAGGTGATGATGGCGTAGATATTTGCGGTGAGGGCAGCGGCGGGCCAGGTAGGATAGATCTCACTGCTTGCCACATTCTTCACGTAATCGGGAAAGGACACCTGTACATTGGAAGCGGATGAACCCGGAGCGCCCAGGTGGACCGTGATGGGATCCGGGATCACTACCTGCCGCAGCACGTAGGGTTCTGTGTGCGGGTCGATCACGGTGCCTTTCTGTTCAACGGCATCATTCATTGCGGCTGCAGGCTTGCCTATGAAGATCTCTTTGGTGACAGGGGTCCTCTGCATCTGCTGCATCGGGGTCAGCGTCACAGGAAGAACGGCTGTCTCTCCATCGAACACAGGGATATCTGTGACGAACAGGGAGTCGAAGCCGGAGGCTTCGGCCAGTACATGATAGCTGGTAAACGGCGTTCCGTTGTAATAAGGATTCTGTGAGAAGCTTTTATCTATGGTTTCCAGGGATACGACGGGGGTATCCCCATTCTCATCTGTCCATAGATTGTAGAGCGTATTTCCGGCCGCGGCCTGTATCTGTATCTGTGCATTATTCAGAGGGACGGCTTCGTGTGCGGTCCGTACCTGTATCTGCAAATAACCAATCGCCATTGGGGTCTCCTGTCTGTTTATTTTCTTATATCCATATATCATATGTGGGGCAGAAGGTTATCATGACAGGAAAACCTTGTCTGAAAATGATAGAATTTGTCGAATGAAAGAGGGGAAAAGAGGATGGAGGCAGGGATAAAAAGAATAGATAATAATCACATTGATAATTGACAAAAAGTTTAATAAGAGTATAATAGATTCAGCGTGAAAGTTTAGCAAAAATTTATTTTTAGTTTAGAAATATTGCGGAAGGGGCAGGGTTAGTATGGAACTGGAATATGTGAACGAACATATCGGGAATAAGATCAAGGATCTGCGCAACCGGAACGGGCTGACGCAGCAGGAGCTTGCGGACCGGACAGAGCTTACCAAGGGATTCATATCCCAGTTGGAGAGAGGGCAGGTGTCTCCGTCCATCGTGACGCTTCTGGATCTGATCGAGTGTCTGGGGACCACTGCTTCTGAGTTCTTTAAGGAAGCAGAGGAAGAGCATGTGGTATTCTCGGAAGAGGGGTTCTTTGAGAAGGTGGACGAGGCGGGCAACAGTATCCAGTGGATTGTGCCCACGGCCCAGAAGTATCAGATGGAACCGCTTCTGGTGGTGCTTAAGCCTTATCAGGGGCTTGAGGAGGATAAGCCGCATGACGGGGAAGAATTCGGTTATCTGATCTCCGGGCGGCTTAAGCTCTATCTGGGAGACGAGGTCTATACGGTGAAGGCCGGGGAGAGCTTCTACTATCCGGCAAAACGGCGGCATCGAATTGAGAATCCGGGCGGCAGGCCGGCCAGGTTTATCTGGGTCAGCACACCGCCTACATTTTAAATGAATATTTGGGGGATGAAGATGGAACAGACGACGAATATCATCGAATTAAAGCATATTACGAAGACCTATGAGGACGGTTACAGTGCGGTGTCGGATTTCAACCTGGAGGTGAAGCAGGGGGAATTCATCACATTTCTGGGGCCTTCCGGCTGTGGGAAGACGACGACTCTTCGGATGATCGCCGGGTTTGATCTCCCAACGGAGGGAGAGATCCTGCTGAACGGCAGGCCGATTACCAGCCTTCCGCCCAATAAGCGGCCGATCAACACGGTATTTCAGAGATATGCATTGTTTCCGCATATGAATATCTATGAGAACATCGCCTTTGGCCTGCGGCAGAAGAAGACGCCGGAGAAGGTGATCGCCAAGAAGGTGAAGAAGGTGTTGGAGCTGGTGGATCTGGAAGGATTCGAGAACCGGAGCATAGATACCCTATCCGGCGGGCAGCAGCAGAGGGTCGCCATCGCGCGGGCGGTGGTCAATGAGCCGCAGATCCTTCTGCTTGACGAGCCTCTCGGCGCCCTGGACTTGAAGATGCGCAAGGAGATGCAGCTTGAGCTTAAGGAGATGCACCGGGAGCTCGGCATCACATTCATCTATGTGACCCATGACCAGGAGGAGGCTCTTACCATGTCGGATAAGATCGTGGTCATGTCGGAGGGGAAGATGCAGCAGATCGGCACGCCGGAGGATATCTATAATGAGCCGATCAATGCTTTCGTGGCGGACTTTATCGGAGACAGCAATATATTTAACGGGATCATGACAGGGAAGCTTAAGGCCCGCTTCTGCGGCGGGGAATTCGCCTGTGTGGACGATGTGGAAGAGGGAACCCATATCACGGCGGTCGTGCGCCCGGAGGATGTGACGCTCACAAGTCCGGAACGGGGAAATATCCGCGGTATCGTAACCTCCGTGATCTTCAAGGGAATACATTATGAGATCACGGTGGAGTCCGGGAAGAATGAGATCGTTGCCCAGTCCGTGCATTCTGCCAGAGTGGGAGACCGTGTCGGGGTGGAAGTGGAGCCGGATAATATCCATATCATGATCGCCGAGGATCATACCAATATCTTTGCGGCAGAGATCAATAAGAACTATGAACTGGAATATAACGGGACGGTTCTTCCGGTCGCCCTTACGGATGTGATCAAGGGAAGCTCGATGCTGGAGGACGGGACGCTTGTGGATTCCAGAGGACTGGAGATCGATCCGAAGAAGATCCGGGTTAAGATCTCTATCAAGCCTCAGGATATCGAACTGACTGACGATCAGGAGGAGGGGCTTGTGCAGGGCTCTATCAGCAACATGATCTATAAGGGAGACCATTACAGCTATGTGATACACACGGATCTGGAACAGGATTTTGTGGTAAATGACGAGTACCTGTGGAATATGGAAGATCAGGTCGGCCTTGTTATGCCGGTGGAGAAGATGATCTTTACAGTGAAGAAGTAGGAGGCGGATACATGCACAGACATACATTTTCCAGAAAATATCTGGGAATCCCGTATGCAGTTTTTTTGCTGCTTTTTGTTGTGGCTCCCCTAGTTGTGCTGATTTATTATGCATTTACGAACGGGCAGGGAGAATTCACGGCCCAGAATCTGACAGGATTCTTCTCTGACCCGAATACATTGGGGACCCTCTGCTACAGTTTTGGTATAGCGATGGTTACCACGGCGGTGTGCCTGCTTCTTGCATATCCCCTGGCATTCATCCTTGCCACCAGTAAGCTCAAAGGGAAATCCGTCATCGTGCTGATCTTCATTATGCCGATGTGGATCAATTTCTCTCTGCGGATCACGGCGCTTAAAGAGATCCTTACCTGGCTTGAGGGGAACCTTGCCTATCATCCGTTCCTGAATACGGTGCTTGGCATGAGCTATGATTTCCTGCCGTTTATGATCCTGCCGATCTATACCACCATCTCCAAGCTTGACGGGGCGCTTCTGGAGGCGGCGAGAGACTTGGGTGCGGGAGAGCTGCAGGCGTTCCTGCGGGTGACCCTGCCCTTATCCCTGCCGGGGATCATGAGCGGTGTATCCATGGTATTTCTGCCGGCGATGACGAACTATGTGGTGCTGGATATGCTGTACAACAGTACCTATATTATGGGAAGTCTGATCGGAAGCTATTTTGCGGCGTACAACTGGAACGGCGGATCCATGATCGCACTGATCCTTCTTGGGATCATCTGCCTGTTCACGCTTCTTACCGGCGGGGCAGAAGAAGAGAATACGAGGGGAGGGGCGCTGTTATGATAAGAAAAGTATGGAGATGGATGGTTATTATCTTCGTTCTCTTATTCCTGTATCTGCCGATTCTTGTCCTGGCGGTGTACAGCTTCACGGACGCCACGAATATCGGGGCGATCCGGGGCTTCTCCGTGCACAATTATGTGACGCTCTTTACGACGCCGGAGCTTCGCAGCATGATCGCGGGGACGGTAGTCCTGGCGCTTGGGTCGGCACTGATCGCGACGGTGCTTGGAACGATGGGCGCCATTGGTTCCTTCTATTCCAGGAAGGGGATGGCTTCGGCGATCACTACGATGAACCAGGTGCCGGTGGTGAATGCGGATGTGGTGACTGGATTCTCCATCTGTATTCTGCTGGTGGTAGTATTAGGGATCAGCAAGGACACGTATATCCCGCTTGTGGCGGGACATGTGACGCTGTGTGCGCCTTTCGTGTTCCTTGCCGTGATCCCTAAATTAAAACAGATGGATCCAAGCATCTATGAGGCGGCGCTGGATCTTGGGGCGACGCCTTTTACCGCGCTTATCCGGATCGTGATTCCGCAGATCTTTCCGGGGATTCTCTCGGGTTTTGCGATGGCAGTAACCCTGTCGCTGGACGATTATTTTGTGGCGACCTACACGAAGCCTGCGACCTTTGATACGATCAGTACCTATGTGGTGAATGCGACCAAGGGGGCGCAGACGACCATCAAGACGGCGCTGTGGGCGTTGTCCACAGTGATCTTCCTTCTGGTCGTGCTGTTCTCTGCGGTGATGAATATCAGGGCGAATAAGGAAGAGAGGAAGACTGTATGAGAATCGAGATATTTAACAGATATAGAAGCATTGCGGCCCTGTGTATTTGCAGCTTCCTGGTTTTAACATGCCCGGTGACGGCGGATGCAGCCAAGAGCGGCGGCAGGGAAGCAGAAGGGGAGGTTACTCTCCGGGTCTGCAACTGGGAAGAATATATCGACCTGGGAGACTGGGATGAAGAGGAGACCATAGATCTTGACAGCGGTGATATCATCGGGGAGAATACCATGACAGAGGATTTTACGCAGTGGTATTACGAGACGTATGGGATTCGCGTCAAGGTGGAATATTCGACCTTCGGGACCAATGAGGACCTGTATAACATGCTGACTTTGGGGGATACCTACGATCTGGTCTGTCCGTCGGAATACATGATCATGAAGCTAATGACGGAGGATCAGCTTGTACCGTTATCGGAAGGATTCTTTGATGACTCTGATCAGAATAATTATTACAGTAACGGCGTGTCGCCGTATATCAGAGAGATATTCGAGAAGAATGAGATCGGAGGCAGGCCGTGGGCGGATTATGCGGCAGGCTATATGTGGGGGATCACAGGGATCGTGTATAACCCCGGGCTTGTAAGCGAGGAAGATGCTTCCAGTTGGAAGATCCTCAACGATCCAGATTATAAGAGACAGGTCACGATCAAGGACAATGTAAGGGATTCGTATTTCGCGGCGGTGGGAGCCATCAAGTCGGAGCTTCTGAATTCCGAAGAATTCAAGAACGATCCGGATTATCAGAAGAGGCTGGAAGAAGAGATGAACGATACGTCGAGGGAGACGATCGCCGGCGCGCAGGAGTATCTGCAGGATGTGAAGAACAATGCGTACTCTTTTGAGACGGATTCCGGGAAGGCGGATATGGTCACGGGGAAGGTGGCAGCGAATCTTCAATGGTCCGGGGATGCGGTCTATACCATGGACCAGGCGGATGAGGATGATTTCCCGCTGGCATTCGCCGTGCCGTCGGAGTCGACCAATATCTATTTTGACGGATGGGTAATGTTAAAGAACGGAATCGGAGAGGATGCGGCGAAGCAGCATGCGGCGGAGGCGTTCATTAATTTTAACTCCCGGCCTGACAATGTGATCCGGAACATGTACTATGTGGGGTATACTTCCGTGATCTCCGGCGGGGAGGATATGAGGATCTTCGAATATGCCGACTGGTGTTACGGCGCCGAAGAAGATGAGGAAGAGGTGTCGGAATATGACCTGGGGTATTTCTTTTCCGAAGGAGACGAAGAAGCGTATGTGATCACCGCACCTTCGGATCAGGTCTACAGGCAGCTGTTTGCCCAGTATCCCACACAGGAAGCGATCTCAAGGTCCTCGATCATGGTGTGCTTCGATGAAGATCAGACGAGGGAGATCAATCAGATGTGGATCAATGTCCGGTGCTGCAATATCTACGATATACCGGTATGGGTGTGGATATTCGCAGGAGCTTCGGTCTGCGTGCTGGCTGTATTTGGCATAAGGAAGATGAGACGGTAAGAAGGGTATAAAAAGAGGAGGTATTCGTGTATGTACAGAATGCCTCCTGTTTTTATGCCGGATTGTGATTAATCCAGCTTGATTCCTTTAAACAGGTCGCCCAGACTGGTTCCGATGCTCTCGGACTTAGGAATGTGTACCTTCTCAACCGGCTCTTCCTTCACTTCTTCCAGGGCTTTCATGCTGAGGCTGATCTTGCCGTCCTTAAGCCCGATGATCTTGACCTTGACCTCATCGCCCTCCTTCAGAACATCTTTGGGAGACTTCACACGTTTCTGACTGATCTGGGAAACATGGACCAGACCTGACAATCCGTCTTCTAAACGAACGAATGCGCCGTAGTTCTGGAGACTCTCAACGGTTCCGTTCACAACGCTTCCGATCTTAACATTGGCGATTCTTTCTTCCATCGCCTTCTTCTCCTGCTCCTTAAGGATCTCGCGGGCGGACAGGATCAGACGCTCATTGGCCTGATCTACATCGATGACCTTCACTTCGATATCCTTGAGCAGATATGTCTCCAGATCTTCAATGTAAGACAGGGATAACCTTGATGCCGGGATGAAGCCGCGCAATCCCTCTACCATGGCGATTGCTCCTCCGTTGACGATCCCTTCGACCTTGACGGGAAGGACGGTACCCTTTTCCTTGTAGGAGGCTACAAGATTCCATGGATTGGCATCATCAAAATGTTCTTCCAGATCTGCCATGGTCTCCGTTGTGCCGCCTTCGGCAGCTTCATTTGCTGCTGTTCCTTGTAATAATTCTTCACTCATAGTATATTCCCTTTCGTTTTCGAGACTCGTACGCTTCCACATACTTTTTTAATTATAACATAAAACAGGGGAAATGTTCAATTTATAGTTGACGAAAGTCGAAAAAAATGGCACTCTTATTAGTAAAGTATTCCGGCAGGTATTTGAAATCAGTAATAACGGCCGGGAAATCTGGTTTGAGGATGTGATGATAATGGGAAAGAAGACGGGGAAAGTGTATGTGGTGGGGCACAAGAATCCGGATACGGACTCGATCTGTTCCGCGATCGCATATGCGAATCTGAAGAAACAGCTGACCGGCAGCGAGTATGTTGCCAGGAGGGCGGGACAGATCAATGAGGAGACGCATTACGTGCTGAACAGGTTCAAGGTAGACCCGCCGGATCTGTTGTCCAATGTGAAGCTGCAGGTGAAGGATATTGATATACATAAGATAGAGGGCGTGGAGCCGAATGTCTCTATCAAGGATACCTGGGAGAAGATGAAGGAGCAGCATGTGAAGACGCTCCCGATCCTGAAGGATGAAGAACTGGTGGGGGTGATCTCCACGGGGGATATCGCGACTTCCTATATGGATGTCTATGACAACTGTATCCTCTCCACTGCCAAGACGCAGTACCGGAACATTGCCAAGACCTTGGACGGAACGCTGATCTGCGGGAACGAGCATGGATATTTTACCAAGGGGAAGGTGACGATCGCTGCATCCAGCCCGGAGATGATGGAAGAATTCATTGAGAAGGATGATCTGGTGATCCTGGGGAACCGCTATGAATCTCAGGCGTGCGCGGTGGATATCGACGCGGGCTGCCTGGTAGTGTGCCAGGGGGCAGAGGTGTCCAAAAGGCTGATCAAGAGGGCGGAGGAGCAGAGTATTGTGATCATCAGCACGCCTCATGATACCTATACGGTGGCGAGACTGATCAATCAGAGTATTCCGGTGAAGCATTTTATGACTCAGGCGCCGCTTACCGCGTTCCGCATGACGGATTATGTGGAGGACATCAAGGAGGCTATGACGAAGAAGAAGTTCAGGGATTTCCCGATTCTTGACAGGCACGGGCGGTTCAAAGGATTTATCTCCAGAAGGCGTTTCCTGGATGTCAGCAAGAAGAAGGTGATCCTGGTGGATCACAATGAGAAGTCACAGGCGGTGGATGGGATAGATGAGGCGGAGATTGTTGAAATCATCGACCATCACAGGCTTGGCAATATCGAGACCATGGGACCGGTGTTCTTCCGCAATCAGCCGGTGGGCTGTACAGCGACGATCGTTTGCCAGATGTATGAGGAGTCAGGGGTGAAGATTACGTCCACGATCGCCGGGTTATTATGCTCCGCGATCATCTCCGATACGCTGTTGTTCCGTTCGCCTACGTGTACGGCGGTGGACGAGAAGATCGCGAAGAAGCTGGCGAAGATTGCCGGGATCGACTTAGAGCAGATGGCGGGCGAGATGTTCAAAGCGGGAAGCAGCCTTGCGGGAAAGAGCGCGCAGGAGATCTGCTTCCAGGATTTCAAGCAGTTCACGGTCAATGATATCGTCTTTGGCGTGGGGCAGATTAATTCCATGAACAAGGAAGAGCTGAAGGAGATCAAGGAAGTGCTGCGCCCGCATCTTTCAGAGGTGCTTAAGGAGAACAGCCTCCAGATGATCTATTTCATGCTGACGGATATCCTGGATGAGTCCACGGAGCTTCTGTGCGTGGGGAACAACGCGAAGGAATATATCGTAGATGCGTTTGACCTGAATGAGGATACCGATAAGATCGTGCTCAAGGGCGTAGTATCCAGGAAGAAGCAGTTGATTCCGACACTGGTGGGAGTGCTGCAGCAGGAGTAGGAAGCCGGCTGTGATCAGCCGGAATGGGAGGAGTTATGGAGAAGAGAAAAGAGAAAAGGGAAGCGGGTATCGCGGCGGGAAGGCAGGTATGGCGGCCGGGAAATATGCTCTATCCGCTTCCGGCAGTGATGGTGAGTGCCGCGGATAAGGCGGGGAATGCGAATATCCTGACGGTGGCATGGACGGGAACGGTCTGTTCGGACCCGGCGATGCTCTATATCTCTGTGAGGCCGGAGCGTTATTCTTATCATATGATCAGGGAAACCGGAGAATTCGTGGTCAATCTCACGACGGAGAAGCTCTCGTATGCCACGGACTGGTGCGGGGTGAGATCCGGCAGGGACGTGGATAAGTGGAAGGAGATGGCGCTTACGAAGGGGGCGGCAGATAAGCTTGTCTATGCGCCTGTGATTCTGGAGAGTCCGGTCAATATCGAGTGCAGGGTGACGGAGGTTAAGGAGCTTGGCTCTCACCATATGTTCCTTGCCGAAGTGGCGGCGGTCCAGGTGGATGAGAGGTATATGAAGAAGGACGGGAAGTTCGAATTGAATTCCACCGGACTTCTGGCGTATTCCCATGGAGAATATCTGGGACTTGGGAAAGAGCTTGGGAAGTTCGGATGGAGTGTGAAGAAGAGAAGATAGATAGAGAAAAAAGGTGCGGTTGGGTACACCACATTTTGCAGATGGGGACGCAGTAAAATACAATTTTACTGCGTCCCTAATTGTTTGATCTTATTCTGATAGATACGCCGAAGCAGTACGGTCGACATCACGACCGACGCGATCTCCGCGATCGGTATAGACCACCACACCATGGATAAACCGAATATCCTGGCGAACACATAGGCCACCGGAAGGATGACGAAGAGCTGTCTTGCCGCAGATACGATCAGGCTGTAGACGGCGTTCCCAAGGGCTTGGAATACGGAGCCGACGATAATACAGTAGCCGGCGAACAGGAAGCTTAAGCTGATGATCCGAAGCGCCGGGACTCCGATCTTAAGCATATTCTCCGAGGCGTCGAACAGGTTCCTGAGAAGGAAGCCCGGAAGCGTCTGGAAGATGGCAAGTCCGAACAGCATGATGGATACGGCAATCGCGACGCTCAGCTTGATAGTCTGAATGATACGGTCTTTGTTTCTGGCGCCGTAGTTAAATGCGATGATCGGGATCATCCCGTTATTCAGCCCGAAGACCGGCATGAAGATGAAGCTCTGGAGCTTGAAGTATACGCCGAATACGGCGGCTGCGGTGGAAGAGAAGATCAGAAGGATCTTGTTCATTCCGAAGGTCATGACCGAGCCGATGGCCTGCATGATAATGGACGGGATTCCGACTTCGTAGATGACGGCGATCGTCCGCATGTGCGGACGGAAACCCCTGAGGCTGATATTGATCTCCTTGTTTCTGGTAAGATTAAAGTAGAATGACATCAATACTGCGATCACCTGACCGATGATGGTGGCTAAGGCAGCCCCCGCAACCTCCAGCCTTGGAAGGCCGAACAGCCCGAAGATCAGGATCGGGTCCAGTATGATGTTGATGATCGCGCCGGTTCCCTGGGTGATCATGTTATAGATCGTCTTGCCTGTGGACTGCATCAATCGTTCTAATGTGATCTGCAGGAAGATACCGGCAGAGCACACGGTGATGATGGTCAGGTATTGTGTGCCGTATGTGACGATGGTCTGGTTGTCTGTCTGCGCCGCGAAGAAGAAATGCGATCCCAGTCCGCCGATCACGGCAAAGATGATACAGCTTGCGATCCCAAGGAACAGGCCGTTCTTGGCGGCCGAATCGGCTGCTTCATAATTCTTCTCTCCTAAGTTCCTTGAGAGCAGGGCGTTGATGCCGACTCCGGTACCGGAAGCGATCGCGATCATAAGTGTCTGGATAGGAAATGCAAGCGATACGGCTGTCAGCGCGTCTTCGTTCAACTGTGCGACGAACATGCTGTCTACGATATTGTAGAGAGCCTGTACCAGCATGGAGATCATCATAGGCAGGGACATGCTGATCAGAAGCTTTGGGATCGGCATGGTTCCCATCTTGTTACCGCCTGCGGCGGTTTCTTTTGTATGTGGTTCTGACATAAGTATACCTCCGTTTTATAATGATTCTGCTAAAAAGCAGCAAGAGTTATTATAGCATTATAATATTTTTATTGCAATGGATTGACTTCAGATCTGCATATTTATGGTGTAAGGAACTGTAAATAAATTCATAGTTTCTTACATATAAATGAAGGAGGAATATGTGAAAGTGAGGTAACATCGGTATGGAGAAAAGAGAATTTCGCAGAGTCAAAGTCCTGTGCGGACTATTCTATATGTTTTGTCTGTTTAATTTCCTGGGGATTTCGCTGAATCTGGCAGACGGACGAACCCAGGATGAGAAGGTTCAAAGGGAACAGTCCGTAAGAGCGCAGGAGATAAAAGAGACCGTGGACGAGAACGTTTCCTCCGTGACAGGAGAAGCGCCGAAGATCGCCATCACTTTCGACGACGGGCCAAGCAGCCATTGCACCGGACGGCTTCTGGACGGCTTGAAGGAGAGAGGGGTGCGGGCGACATTCTTCCTGATCGGCAAGAATGTGAAGGAAAATCCTGACTTGGTCAGACGGTTGGATGAGGAAGGGCATCTGATCGGCAACCACACGTACAATCATGTAGAGATCACCCGAGTATCGGATGAAGAGGCGAAAAAAGAGATCATGGACACAGATGAAGCCATCTGTGCGATCACCGGGAAGCATGTGGAATATATGCGCCCGCCCTTTGGTCTGTGGCAGGAGAAGCTTGAGCAGGAACTGAACGTAATGCCGGTCATGTGGAGTATCGACCCTCTGGACTGGACGACGAAGAATGTGGATGAAATTGTAAATAAGGTAGTGACGGAAGCCGGGGAAAATGATATTATCTTATTACATGATTGCTATGATTCCAGTGTGGACGCTGCCTTGAGGATCATTGACATCTTGAAGAAGAAGGGATTTGAGTTCGTGACGGCGGACGAACTGCTCATGGATTAAGGAGAGCAGGCTCTTGGGAACCCCGGGTCTGCCGATTAAAACAGAAGCCAGAAGACCGCCGTAAGATTGGAGAAAAAGTTGGAAGACAGAGAGAAATTTATAGAAAAATCTAGGGAAAGCGAATTTGACAGGACAGAGCTGCTGGTAGGAGAGGCCGGACTTCGAAGACTCAGGCAGTCGACCGTCATGGTGCTTGGTGTGGGCGGAGTAGGTTCGCACTGTATCGAAGCCCTGGCAAGGAGCGGGGTGGGACGGCTGATCCTGGTGGATAATGACCGGGTATCCATATCGAATATCAACCGGCAGTCGATCGCGCTGCACAGTACGGTCGGCCGGTATAAGACGGAGGTCATGAAGGAGAAGATCGCGGATATCTGTCCGCAGACAGAGGTGATCACTTATGAATGTTTCATACTGCCTGAGAATATAGAGAGTATATTTGATCCGATGCCGGATTACATCATTGATGCTGTCGATACAGTGACGGCGAAGCTTGCCGCGATCGAGAAGTCAATGGAATACGGAATCCCGATCATCAGCAGCATGGGGACAGGCAATAAGCTTCACGCCGAACTGTTCGAGATCACAGACATCAGCAAGACAAGCGTCTGCCCCTTAAGCAGAGTCATGCGAAGAGAACTCAGAAGCCGCGGGATCGAACACCTGAAAGTCCTGTATTCTGCAGAAAAGCCCATCGTGGTATCTAAGGATACCACTCCCAATCCCCCCAATGATGAACCGCAGCACAGACAGCCAGAAGAAAGCAGAATACGCGCAGTTCCCGGCAGCATCGCCTTCGTCCCTCCCGCAGCCGGACTCCTCATAGCCGGAGAAGTAATAAGAGACCTGCTGTACAGCGAACAGAAGATTTAATAAAAGGAGGCAATTCCCCATATGAACCTATTTGAATATGCACGTGAAAAGAACATGGACAAGGAAGCACCCTTAGCTTCAAGACTCCGCCCCGCTACCCTGGACGAGGTGGTAGGCCAGCAGCACATCATCGGCAAGGACAAGCTTCTATACCGCGCCATCAAGGCGGACAAGCTTGGTTCGATCATATTCTACGGGCCGCCGGGAACGGGGAAGACGACGCTTGCCAAGGTGATCGCCAATACAACCAGCGCAGAATTCACGCAGATCAATGCTACGGTGGCGGGGAAGAAGGATATGGAGGCGGTGGTACAGCAGGCGAAGGAGACGCTTGGCATGTATCAGAAGAAGACGATCCTGTTCGTGGATGAGATCCACCGATTCAACAAGGGGCAGCAGGATTATCTTCTGCCCTTCGTAGAAGACGGTACGGTCACCCTGATCGGAGCGACGACGGAGAACCCGTATTTTGAAGTGAACGGCGCGCTGATCTCCAGATCCAGTATTTTCGAGCTGCAGCCGCTTCACAAGGAGGATATCAAGACCTTGCTCAGGCGCGCGGTCTATGATACTGAGAAGGGGATGGGAAGCTATCAGGCGGTCATTGACGAGGAAGCGCTGGAGTTCTTAGCAGACATCTCGGGCGGAGATGCAAGGAATGCGCTGAATGCGGTGGAGCTTGGGATCCTGACCACGGAGCGGAGCGCGGACGGACAGATCCATATCACTCTCGATGTGGCGTCCGAGTGTATCCAGAAGAGGGTTGTGCGCTATGACAAGACGGGAGATAACCATTATGATACCATCTCCGCATTTATCAAGAGCATGCGCGGGTCGGATGCGGACGCCGCAGTCTTCTATCTTGCGAAGATGCTGTATGCGGGCGAGGATATCAAGTTTATCGCGCGGCGGATCATGATCTGTGCGGCAGAGGATGTAGGCAACGCGGACCCGATGGCGCTTACCGTGGCGGTATCGGCGGCCCAGGCCGCAGAACGGATCGGGATGCCGGAGGCGCAGATCATCTTATCGCAGGCAGTGCTCTATGTGGCGACTGCGCCCAAGAGCAATTCGGCGTGCAATGCCATTTTTAACGCTATGGAGTATGTGAAGAAGTATAAGACGACGGTTCCGGTTCATCTTCAGGATGCCCATTATAAGGGCGCGCAGAAGCTTGGACACGGAATCGGGTACAAATATGCCCATGATTATCCGAACCACTATGTGAAGCAGCAATATCTGCCGGAAGAGATCAGAGACGCCAGGTTCTATGAGCCGGGAGATAACGGGCATGAGAGGAAGATCCGGGAGTGGATGGAGTATATCCGCAAGGGTCTGCCGGACGAAAGAAAGAAGGAATAGATATGAGTTTTCGTGTGAGAGATATGTTGAAGATGGATATCTTCGGCGGGGCAAAGTTTCTGGGCGGAGATGCAGGATTAGACAATGAGATCCAGGGCGCTACGATCATAGAGGCCCCCGATATTGTGAAATTCATCAACGGCGGGGAGGTCCTGCTTACAAGATTTTATGCATTCCAGGCCTGTACGATGGAGGAATTTGACGGTTATTTCCGGGAGCTGGCGGCAAAGAAGGTCAGCGCCATCGTCATAAAGCGCGACCAGGGTGTGGAGGATGTAGATGAGAAGGTCAGATATATTCTGGAATTTGCGGAAGAATTCGCGGTACCGATTCTGGAGGTCGTCTTTGAGCTGTCCTTCCGTGAGATCTTGAAGCCGATCCTGGAGCAGTTATTCAGCGAAGAGGTAAAGCAGCTTAAGTATTTTAAGACTACTCATGATAATTTCACGGCGCTGTCCTTCGCCTATGGGTCGGCGGAGGATAACATACAGAAGATACTGGACGCGCTTGAGAAGCTGGTGGGCAATCCGGCGGCGCTCTTCAATCAGAATATGGAATATCTCGCGGGAACGCAGGGCAGCATGCCAGGGCTTGTACTGTCGGACCAGGCCAGGGAGTACCATCCGCAGTTCTATTCCAACTATACATATCTGAGGCAGAGGGCGGTCATTGCCGACGACGGCAGGGCACACGACCAGTACATTGTAAAATGGCGTGTCATGTATAACAGGAGCGCTTATCTGGCGATCACGGAATCCAACAGACCGTTTGGCGATATGGACGATATTGCGGTTGAAAATGCGGTGACGGCGCTGAAGCAGGAGATGTTCCGCCAACATCTGGTGGAAGAGCTGGAGGAAAAGTTCCAGAATGACATCATCACCCAGATTTTGAACGGGAAGGTATTCTCCGGGCAGGAATTGGAAAGAGAAGTCAAGCATCTGGGGATTCCTCTCAATGCCGATTACCGTGTGCTGATATTCAAGCTATGGAACGAGAGCACGGGAGAGTACGAGAAGCTCAATGAGCAGTTCCATTATGACAGCATTCTGCGGGACGCGGTCATCAATGAGTTCGAGGATGTCAGGGTGAGGAATGATCTGGATCAGGTGATCGTGATACAGCAGATCGTACAGGGACAGAAGCAGGAGGATTACAGGAAGGACTTAAAAGCTACGGCCTTACAGATCCAGAAGAGGATATCGCAGAAGAACAGGAATTTTAAGGTGCACGCAGGCGTGGGGAAAGAGGTAGAAGGAGTGGTGAGGCTCTCGGACAGCTTCAAAGAAGCAAGAGATTCTCTGGAGTTTATCGGCATCTTCAGAGGCCAGAACGAGACTCAGGGACCGGATATTGCCTTTTTCTCGGATATGGGGATCTTCAAGCTCCTCTGCAAGGTGGATGATCCGAAGGAGCTTGGCGAATATATTCCGGAGAGTCTTCAGAAGCTGCTCTGCTATAAGAAGCAGCAGAGACAGGAGCTGCTTCTGACCTTGCGTACTTATCTCGACCGGAACCAGAATCTTACGAAGACGGCCCAGGAGCTTTTTGTGCATTACAAGACGGCGGCATACCGGATCGACCGGATCGCCGCGATCACCGGGATTGATTTTGACAATCCCAGCGAGGTGCTGGCGGTCAAGATCGGACTGATCGTACATAAGATGATAGAAAATATGACGAAATAGACGCGAAAGAGAGGTTCTTTGTCTAATATAGATAAAGAACCTCTCTTTTTTTATCTTGTTTCTCCAATGTATATCGTTATTTATTTATCTATAATGTGAACTATAGATAATTTCTATGTATTATAATGCGAGTGTTTGTATAATTTGACTATGGATGTATACACGGAATTGTGTAAAATGCCCAATGGTCGATTGGAAAGGAGGAGATGGCGGAAACATGAAAGTGAATGGAAAAAGAGTTGTTTCCCGGTTAGAGGAGATCTATCAGTGCGGAAAGAAGGAAGACGGAACATTTACAAGAATGGCATTTTCCGCGGAGGATGTGAAGGGAAGGAAGCTCTTTGCCTCCTGGGCAGAGAAACTGGGTATGGTATGCAGGATGGATGAGGCAGGGAACCTGATCGCCCGTATGGACGGGCAGGATAACAGCCTTCCGGTGATCCTCATGGGTTCACATCTGGATACGGTGCCGGATGGGGGCAGGTATGACGGTGTTCTCGGATGCGTGGGTGCGCTTGAGGTCTGTGAGACGTTCAGGGAAGAAGGGTATACTCCGAAGCATCCGGTAGAAGTGATCGTGTTCACCGATGAAGAGGGCTTCCGCTTCGGCAAG
This sequence comes from uncultured Dorea sp., assembly GCA_947388185.1. Classification (GTDB taxonomy): domain Bacteria; phylum Bacillota; class Clostridia; order Lachnospirales; family Lachnospiraceae; genus Sporofaciens. The sequence continues at coordinate 18,612 of CANDQP010000018.1, forward strand.
GGTCTTACCGGAAGCAGTGCAATCTGCGGGCAGGACCCGGATGTCAGTGATTCGGAATTAGATATTTACGGAGAAGAAAGAGGGAAAGTCATGCAGTCTTACGGCATCTCGTGCGGGGATATGCTTAAGGCGGCGAAGGCTCCTTCTTCTGTTCATTGCTTTATAGAGCTTCATATAGAACAGGGAGCGAGATTATATAAGACCAATACTTCGGTGGGAGTCGTGTCTTCTATCGCAGGTGTGAACCGTTATGACGTTACTGTGACCGGCGAGGCGAACCATGCCGGAAGTACGGCCATGGCAGACCGCAGGGACGCGCTTGTGGCTGCGGCGGGATTCATCAATAAGATACCGGAGATCACGGCGGCGCATGGCAATGAATTTACCGTTGCGACCGTAGGCACCATCAAGGTAACCCCTCATTCTGTGAATGTGATCCCGGGAACCTGTACGTTCAGCCTGGAGATCAGGGACCAGGATGCAGCTCTGATGACACTGATCGAAGAGAAGCTTCGGGAAGAGCTTAAGAGCATCTGTGACAGGTATGGAGTTACTTATACATTTGAGCCGACCTCATATCATGATCCGGCGCCGATGACTGAGTGGGTGAAGGACAGTGTAGAGCAAGCGGTAAAGGAGCTTGGCATCGACTATACCACGATCCCAAGCGGCGCGTTCCACGATTCGCTGATCATGACAAGCGTATTCCCTACGGGGATGATCTTCGTGCCCAGCGAGAAGGGAATCAGCCATTCCAGATATGAGTTTACGGAGGATGCCGACATTGAAAACGGCTGCAATGTATTGCTTGGAACTGTGTTAAATGTAGATAACATGACAGGTTCATGTTAAAAATAAAAGGAAGGAAGGTAAACACTATGGCAAAGAAAAAAATTGGTATCATCGGCGGAGGTATCTCCGGGGCGGCGCTGGCTTATCATTTGAGCCTCTATGACGGAGAAGCAGAGGTGGTTGTATTCGAGAAGGATACGATCGGAGGAGCCTCCACGGCGAAATCAGCAGGTACGGTGTGTCTGTTTGACGATTCCCTCAAGAACAGATATTGGGACGTCAGGCTCTATGGATTCGAATCCTATCTGAAGATGGAAGCGGAAGAGAAGGGAAGCGCGGGATTTGACAAGACCGGTACGCTGGTTGTAGCTACCAATGAGGAAGTTGAGAAGGTGATCAAGACCGGTATCGCTCTTGCCAAGGCGGCAGGCTACACAGGCGAGTACATTACAGACAAAGACCGCATCAAAGAGATCCTGCCTGACATTTCTACTGATAATATCCTTGGCGCAGGTTATACTGCGGACGACGGATATTTTGACGGAACGATGATTTCTAATACATATGCCAAGAAGGCTCAGAAAAACGGCGTCGTTGTTAAGACCGGCGTTAAGGTGACCGAGGTTGTCGTAGAGGACAAGAAGGTCAAGGGACTTAAGACAGACGACGGACAGGATTATGAATTCGACGTGGTTGTCGACTGTACAGGGCCATGGAGCAAATTCACCGGCGAGATGGTAGGTCTTGACGTACCGATCTGGCACACAAAGGCAGAAGCATTCTTCTTATGCCCTCCGGGAAAGAAGCTTGATTATACATTCCCGGTGCTGAAGTATCCAGAGTTCTACGGACTGCGTGCCGGAGACAATATCTTTATCTGTAAGTCTCACCTGTCGATGGATCTTAGCAATCCGATGCATGCGGGGCAGTGGGATCCGGACAAATTACCTGCAACAGGCGGAACGGACGATTACTTCATCGACTTCCTGCTTGACCAGTTAGAGGCGAAGGTTCCTGGAATCGTAGACAGCGGGCTGGTATCCTCCTGGTTATCCTACCGTGCAGAGCCGAAGGATTTCTGGCCGATCCTGGGCGAGACACCGGTTGAGGGTTATATGCTGTCCACTGGTTACGGCGGAAACGGCGTGATTGAAGCGCCTGCGGCAACCCGTGACCTGGCGAAGCTGATCATGCGCGGCGAGAGCACACCGTTACTGGAAAACTGGGCATTTAAGCGTCTTCTGTAGGAGGAAATCATGAATATAGCAGTTCTTATTAAACAGGTTCCGGTTTCCAATGACGTATCCGTGGATCCGGAGACTCACGCACTTGTGCGGGCAAGTTCAGAAGGTATGGTAAATCCGGCGGACTTAAACGCCATCGAGGAGGCCATGCTTCTTAAGGAGCAGACCGGCGGAAAGGTTGTGGTATTTACCATGGGACCGCCGGACGCAGAGAAGGCTTTGAGAGATGCGATGGCGCTTGGATGCGACGAATCCTGCCTGGTAACAGACAGGGCTGTGGCAGGAGGAGATACGGTTGCGACCGCGAAGGTACTGGCGGCTGCAATCAGGAAGTACGGCCAGTTCGATCTGATCCTGGGCGGGGCGCTGTCGGCAGACGGTGCGACCGGACAGGTAGGCGCTATGGTGGCAGAGTGTCTTGATATCCCGCACGTGGTGGAGGCACAGGGAATCAAGTATGATACGGACAAGGCGGATCGGATCGTGGCGGTAAAGAAGTTCCATGACAAGAAGCTGAGTATCCGGTGTGCGCTTCCTGCTATGATATCATTTAACTTTGGCTGCAATGAGCCGCGTCTTGCGACGCTTCGCACCAAACGTGCGGCAAAGTCGAAGCCCCTTGTGACTTACACCAATGCAGATCTCGGCCTTCCGCTTGACGAGGTTGGTATCGCGGGTTCACCTACAGCAGTTGTAGATTCCTTCTCACCAAAGGCGGGAAGAAGGGCGGCTATGCTCGAAGGAACAGCCGCGGAGCTTGCGAAGAAGTTATATGACCTGATTGAAGAGGAGAAAGGAAAGTAGACCTATGGCTAATGGAATTTGTGTTTATGCAGAAAGTTATAAGGGTAAATTAGAGCCGGTAGCTGCAGAACTGGTTTCAGCGGCAAAGGAGATACAGAAGACGACCGGTGAGAAGGTCCAGGCGATCGTGCTGGCAGAGGATCCGGAGGGTATCGCGGCAGAGCTTGACAGGCTTGGCGTGGAGGAGATCTACGCCGTTAAGGCGGGGCGTGACTGTTCTCAGCAGGACGATGCCGTAAGCGAGGCGATCTCAGAGATGCTTAAGAAGATCGGCCCTTCAAGCGTTCTGATTCCGGCAACTCCCGAGGGGCGTTCCATCTTCTCCAGGGTGGCAATGAAGCTTGGATGCGGGCTGACGGCAGACTGTACAGAAGTCCTGGTAGGAACGAAGGAAGACGGTTCTTATTACATTAAGCAGAATAAGCCGTCCTTTGGTGAAAATGTATTCGTGACCATCATTACCAGAGATGGATATTATCCGCAGATGATGACCGTAAGGCCGGGTGTGTATGTTCCGCAGGAAGAAGCGGCAGGCGGCCAGGCAAAGATTGAATATTTTGAGGACATCAAGGTTGGTGATTCTAAAATCGAAGTGATCGGGGAAGCAGAGGCGGAGAATGAGACGGGAAGCATCCTTGGAGCAGAGGTCGTAGTAGTCGGCGGAAGGGGTGTTCTTGAGGATGATAACTTTGCATTGCTTGAGAAATTCGCCGACAAGGTCGGCGGAGCTATCGGAGGAACAAGGCCGATGGTAGATTCTGAGATGATTCCGTTCAATCATCAGATTGGCCAGACCGGGCTTACGATCCGTCCGAAGATCTGTATATCCTTCGGCGTATCCGGTGCGATCCAGCATACGGAAGGTATCAAAGATACGAAGTTATTCGTGGCGGTGAACACGGATGAGGATGCGGCGATCTTCGGCGTTGCCGATTACGGAATCACGGCTGACCTTAAGGATATCCTGGAGAATTATCTGGCGATCTAAGGGGTTGTGTTTTGATGTGCGGAGGGGGAATTGTCGGGATTCCCCTTCTCGCTATTTTTGGAAATGTGTAAGACTCCAGAGAATGCCGCAGAGGGTGTCGGTGCCGGAGGAATGGCCGATCTCCTCGAAGGAGGCGAGGATCTCCTCGGCGGTTGGAAGCCGGCAGAGGTGGTTGACTGCCAGACTAAACTGCTGATCTAAGGCGCAGGATAAGAAAGCGGCGCTGATGTCGATGGTGTCGGACAGCCGGTTTGCCAGTTCTGATCTGAGCCGCTGCGTGAAGGGGTGGCTGTCATTCCCGGCCATATGAAGACCGGCCAGCACGCCGCACAGGAAATCATCCCCGCTGGGAGTGAGGCCGATGCCAAGGCCGAGAAGACGGGAGAGCCGGACGGCGGCTTCTGGATAATCCTCAAGGCGGCACAGTTCATCTGTGAGGTGGATATGCTTTTTTGCCGCAAGGAGCATCAGAGACAGGCCGTCTTCTGAAGCGTCCGCTCTGCCGAATAACAGGGCGAACCCGTTGGTGCCGGTCAAGGCTAATGCGTTCCTGATGCCGGAGACAAGAAGCGCGCGGGAGCGGGAATCAAGAGGCGTCTGCAGCTTAAGGTCATACCGCCTGGCATCTGTATAGGTGAAATGATAAGAGGCTTCGCCCCGAAGTTCAAGACTGCCTTCTTTAAATAGTACAGCGTCGCCGGGCGCGATGCCAAGTCCGCCCATCTCTTCGGCTGTGAGAGTAAGGATCAGGCTGATTGGGGAGAGGGGAGAATGATCTGCCTGTAAGGACAGGATCTGCTTCCCGTCTGTCAGATTGATGGTACGGCGGTATACGGAATGGACGGTTCCGGATATAAGGTTCCTGAGGATCTGTTCGGTATAGCAGGATAGCTGTGTGATCTGATATTTCATGGGCGGGCACTCCTTTTTTATGTTTTATTTCGTTTTAATATATGGTATCAGAGAATGCAGAAAAATACAATGGCAGTTGATTAAAATCTGGTTTTAAATTTTAGTGCATAATGATAATAAATTAACGTTTATAATGGAAATATTTGTAAAAAGTGCACAAAAATAAGGAAGAATATTCTATGCTTTGTGCTATTGTGATTTGTCTCTTTTTGGATTAAAATAGTATACAGGCAGTTAAAATGTGGTTGACCGGTAAAATTTATTATTAGGAGGTATGTTATGTATGATTTAGTGATTCGAAACGGCAGACTTGTGACTCCGGACCGTATCTATGAGGCGGATATTGCGATCCAGGATGGTAAGTATGCTGCGTTTCTGGCAGCGGGAACGCCGGCAGAGGCGAAGGAGACGATCGATGCGGAGGGGAATTATGTATTCCCGGGTATCATCGACTGTCATGCGCATCTGAATGAGCCGGGGTTCGAGTACAGGGAAGATTTTGAGACGGGTTCCCGCGCAGCGGCGGTTGCAGGGTGTACGACATTGATCGATATGCCGCTCAACAACGATCCCTCTCTGATGAATAAAGAGATCTTTGACCTTAAGATGGGAAGGATCAGCAAGCATTCCGTAGTCGATTATGCACTGTGGGGCGGACTTGTGGGCGACTATGACGATAAGCCGGATTCTGTTAAGAACAATATGAATGACCTTGTTGATCTGCACAACTGCGGCGTTGCGGCGTTCAAGGGATTCACCTGTCCCAACGGCAACCTGTTCCCGACTGTGAACATGGGTAATGTCCGTAAGGCGTTAGAGATCTTGAAGCCATACGGCGCTCTGTGCGGATTCCACTGTGAAGAGTTCGGCCAGGTATTGGAGAGAGAGAAGGAAGCGAAGGCAAAAGAAGGTCAGACCAACGAGCAGAAGATCCGGGATTTCCTGGATTCCCATGACGTATGGACCGAGTATGTTGCAACGAAGAATGTCATCGATATGGCAAGGGCAACGGGCGGACGCGTACACATCTGCCATGTAAGCCATCCGATGGTGGCTCAGGTAGTGAAGGACGCTATCCATGAGGGTCTGCCGATCACGGCGGAGACATGCCCGCATTATCTTGGATTTACAGAGGACTTCGTGTTCGAGAAAGGCGCTCCGGCGAAGTGTACGCCTCCGATGCGCAGGGCGGAGGATATGGAGAAGCTGTGGGACTATGTGCTTGACGGGACCTTGTCATGCGTGGGAAGCGATCATTCTCCGGCGGCAGACGAGGAGAAGGATAATGCGACCAAGGATATCTGGCATGCATGGGGCGGACTTAACGCCATTCAGTTCTTCCTCCCGATGATGTTCGATATGATCGTGAATAAGAAGGGGTTGAGTCCGACTCTGATCGCGAAGGTAATGGATTACAATCCGGCTAAGATCTTCGGGCTGTACGGACGCAAGGGCGCGTTCGAGGTTGGGTTTGACGGCGATATCGTAATCGTGGATCCTGACAAAGTATGGAAGGTTGACCAGACGAAGCTTCTGACCAAGGGGCATGTATCCTGTTTCGACGGACAGGAAGGCAAGGGCGCTCCGACCTGCACGATCATAAGGGGCAGGGTTGTAGCTTCTGACGGCATGTATAAGGAAGAAGCGGTAGGATACGGCGAGTATATCACACCGATTAAGTAGAGTAAAGGAGAAATACTATGGGTGACGTAAATAACGAGAAAAAAGAAGCGAGTTCATTAGCGCCGATCAAATCGAAGGACCGTATCATGAGCTGGGGTTCTAACACCATGCTCTGGCTTGGCGGATGTATATCCATCGGAACTCTGACCATGGGAAGCGCGCAGCTTGAGAAGGGATTGAACCTGGTACAGTTGTTCCTGGCAGTATTTATCGGATCTCTGATCCTGATCATCGGCATTGCGGCCAATGACCAGTTCAGTTATAAGACGGGCGCTCCTTATGCGATACAGCTGAAGAGTGCGTTTGGTACAAAGGGAAGCTCTATTCCGGTATTGATCCGAGGACTTCCTGCGATCGTATGGTATGGTTTCCAGACCTGGCTTGGAGGAGCCGCGCTTAACAATATTTCTATCGTGTTCTTTGGGTTTGACAATATCTGGGTATTCTTTATTGCGTTCCAGCTGATCCAGGTCCTCCTGTCCATCAAGGGCTTCCAGGGAGCGAAATGGGTAGGGAATATCGGCGGTGTTGTTATCTCCATCGCTATGATCTATCTGCTGTATATCTGTATCTCCCAGTACGGCGACGTGATCGGTGATAAGCTGATGAGTCACGGCGGAACATGGGGTATGCCGTTCATCGGTGCGGTGATCGCATTCTTCGGAAACAGCACGACGGTTATGCTGAACGCGGGCGACTATTCCCGTGAGGTGAAGGCAGGCTATTCTTCCGTAGCCCGCGGGGCATCTTACTTCTGCGCGATGGTTCCGGCAACGGTATTGCTTGGCCTGATCGGTGCCATGGCTTCCACGGCGACAGGTATCGCCAACCCGATCAATGCATTTGCCCAGATGGTAGATAATAAGATCGTCCTTCTGGTAACGCTTGGCTTCATTATCTTCGCACAGTTGTCCACCAACCTTGCAAGCAATGTGATTCCGCCGGCATATGCGTTCATGGATGTATTCAAGATCAAGCACAGGACGGCCGTTATCATCGTTGGTATCCTTGCGGTAGCTACCTGTCCGTGGATTCTGACCAACGACAGCTCGGCGGCGGGGCTTGACTTATTCGTTAAGATCTATTCTGCGTTCTTCGCACCGATCTTCGCGGTATTGATCACAGATTTCTTCGTTCTCCATAAGAGAAATGTAACCGAAGAGGTATTGAACGATCTGTATAATGACAATGGTAACCATGCAGGTATTAACTGGGCGGCGATCATCGCTATCGCTGTGGGAGCTGTGATCGGTCTGATCAATGTCAATGTGTCATTCTTTACGGCAACCATCCCGACAGGGCTCGTATTCTACTTCCTGATGAAGAAGATGCCGTCCTGCGAGCGTTTCAGAAGAGGCACAACGTTAGAGTAAGAGACAATAGGAGGTGTTGTCAATGTATGATGTATTAATCAAGAATGGTAAGATCGTTACGGCAGATGCCGTAACGGAAGGTAATGTAGCAATCAAAAACGGCAAGATCGCCGCAGTTTTGGCTGCAGGTGCGGAACCAGAGGCGAAAGAGGTGATCGACGCTGCTGCAAAATATATATTCCCGGGAGCGATCGACACGCATGCGCATCTGAATGATCCGGGATTTGAGTGGCGCGAGGATTATGAGCACGGAACGGCGGCAGCCGCCCTTGGCGGGTATACCACTGTGATCGATATGCCGCTTCAGAATGATCCGTGTATGACCGATGCGAAGGCGTTTGATTTCAAAGAGAGTAAGGTTTCCCCCAATGCATATGTTGACTACTGCTTCTGGGGCGGACTTACGAGCTATAATTTTAATGATCTGAAGGAATTGGATGCTAAGGGCTGTGTGTCTTTTAAGTCCTTCATCGGACCGGTTTCCCCGGATTATGAGTCGCTGAACTACGGCCAGGCCATGGAGGCTATGGATATTATCAAGGAATTTGACGGACGAGCGGGCTTCCACTGTGAAGACTATGCGATCATCAAGAATCAGGAGAAGAGAATGAAGGAAGCCGGACGCAACGACTGGAAGGCATTCCTTGAGTCGCGTCCGGTGGTTGCTGAGATCGTTGCCACCGACGCCATCATCGAGATCGCGAAAGCGACGGGCTGTAAGGCGCATATCTGCCATGTGTCACATCCGGCGGTTGCGAAGAAGATCAAAGCGGCGCAAGATGAGGGATATGATATTACCGCAGAGACCTGTACCCATTATCTTACCTTCAGCAATGAGGATGTGATCGAGAAGGGACCGTTATACAAATGTGCGCCGATCCTTCAGCCTAAGGAGGCGGTAGAGGAGATGTGGGAGTACGTGAAGGCGGGCGTATTCAGCGGAATCGCTTCGGATCATTCTCCGTGCTCTTATGATGAGAAATACAATGAGATCCTTGGCAATAAGATCGAGACGGTGTTCGATGTGTGGGGAGGCTGTTCCGGTATCCAGAGCGGGTTCCAGGCGGCGTTCAGTGAAGGCGTAGTAAAGCGCGGCATATGCCCGACGGTGCTTGCAGGCGCCATGTCTGTACTTCCGGCGAAGGCGTTCGGCATCTATGGCAAGAAGGGCGATATCAAGCCGGGATTCGACGCAGATCTTCTGATCGTCGACCCGGAAAAAGAATGGGAGATCACGGAAGATTCTCTCTTGTATGTGAACAAGATCTCCGCGTTCGTAGGACTTAAGGGCAAGGGGCTACCGGTCGCGACGCTTGTCCGCGGCAATGTGATCGCCAGGGACGGCCGGATCGTAGCCGAAAAGGGCGTAGGCGAACTGGTGAGGAAGCTCAGATAATGTACGGCTATTAATGAAAAGGAGAAAATTATAATATGAGTATTGTTGATAACAAAAACCTGAATCCGGAGCTGGTCAAGGATGTAGATCCGGATCTTCAGCCGACACAGAAGCGTATCATGGGTCCCCTGTCCTATGCGGCGAGTTTCATGGGAGGATGCGTTTCGATCGGTACATTTTCCATGGGTGCAGGCCTGATCGGCGCCCTGACGGTAACACAGGCGATCCTTGCAATGACGATCGGATGTCTGGTCATTGCGATCGCGCTGGCGATCATCGGCGAGTGCGGCCATACCTACGGCATTCCGTTTACCGTGCAGCTTAGAAGCAGCTTTGGTACGACGGGCGTTAAGATTCCGGGTGTCTTAAGAGGACTTCCTGCGATCGTATGGTTTGGCTTCCAGAGCTGGGTAGGGGCAGGAGCCATCAATAGCTGTATGAACATCCTGTTTGGCGTAAGCAATCTTCCGGTGGTATATGCGTTGTTCACCCTCCTGCAGGTAGCCCTTGCGATCAAGGGATTCGAGGGGATCAAGTGGCTTGAGAATATCTCCTGCGTATTCATCATTGCTATCCTGATCTACATGCTGTATGTGGTAAACACACAGTTCTCATCAGAGATCGGCGATGTATTCTCAGGGATCAAGGGAACATGGGGCATGCCGTTTTGGGCTGCGACAACATCCTTCCTTGGGATCTATTCTACCATGATCATCAATGCGTCCGATTACTCACGTAACGCGACGGACAACGTTAAGCCTGTGAAGGCTGCAAGCATCTATACAGTGGCGATCCTTCCTGTCACCCTGTTCATGGGGCTGATCGGACTCCTTGTAACGGCTGCAACAGGAAACAGCGACCCGGTAGTTGTATTCTCAACGACCATGGGAAGCAAGTTCCTTACTATCGTGACACTGCTCTTCATCGCGTTTGCGCAGGTTACGACGAATGTACTGAATAATATCGTGCCTCCGGCATATGTACTTATGGAGTCCTTCAAGATGAAATGGACTCACGCTACCGTACTCGTAGGTATTCTTTCCGCATGTGTTATGCCGTGGAAGCTGGTTACAGATGAGTCTGCGGCGGGCCTGAACCTGTTTACACAGTTCTACTCCGCATTCCTTGGACCGATCTTCGCGGTTATGGCGGTGGATTATTTCATCCTCCGCAAGAAGAAACTGGATATCAACGATATGTACGACAAGCAGGGATGCTTCAAGGGCATCAACTGGGCGGCAGTCATCGCGATCATCTTCGGGTCACTGTGCTCATTGTTGGTTATGAAACTGTCCTGGTATGTAAGCCTGATTCCGACGGGCGCTGCGTACTACCTGTTAATGAAGATGATGCCGTCATCCAAGTCATTCTGTAAAGGAACGATTTTTGAAAGATAAAGGTTATTAAGGGGACGGCAAATGCCGTCCCCTTTTGATAACAAGATCAGATCTTTGTGTTGGCCTGTATACGTTCAAGCTTTAAGTCCAGGAATTTTAAGGTCGATTCTAAGAGCCGCCGGGTGACAGGATTCTTCTCGTCCCGGTCAAAATCATGCATGCTGTGGGATGCGACGAACCGCTGGGCGTGGTATTTGCTGCACAGCTCCAGGAATTCAGAGTAGGGGACATCGGTGTCGCCGGTGCTGTGGGCGCAGAAGATCGGACAGGGCAGCTCGCTGCAGGTGCGTAAGGTATAGTCAAGATAGAAGAATTTCTGCCGTCCGTCGTAGATCAGATCCGCCCATTTCCCGGTCTGTCTTGCATAGACATAAACGCTGTAATGGGTGCCGAGCTCCCCGTCTGCGCAGAACCCGCCGGGAATAGCGTCAAGAGCTGATTCGCCTACGGCAGGAAGGGAGCAGTAATAATTACTGGGAGTCATGAACCAGCCGTCGCATAGGAATCCGTATCCATAATAGGAGAGGATTCCGGCAGGTTTCCTGTCAAATGCCCCGCGGGCGCCGGCAAGCAGGCAGAGGTATGCGCCGGCAGAACGTCCCCATAGAAAGTAAGGCAGTTCGGCGCCGTCTTCCAGATAAATGGCGGGATTCCCGATGTAATGGCTGACAGAGGAGCACACGTCCGCGAGGATCATCTCAAGCTTCGCGGCGGGCGCAAGGGGGTAGTCATAGGCGGCAATACAGTATCCGGATGCCGTCAGGGATTCGAGGTGGAGCATGGGCAGGTCTGTCCTTGTCCCGAATAATAATCCTCCGCCGTGGAAATATAGAATATAGGCTTTTGGTTTTTGATCTGTATCGAAGTACAGGGTGGCGTGCTTGTCATAGTGATCATTGGGGATTGATATCTCTCTGGTCTGCAGCATGACTGGTCTCCTTTCGTTGTCCTATAATGAATTAAAAAGTGGTTGATAGCAATGCTTCCAATCCTAAGTGTTTGTTTAGCTTTTAACAATTGCCGGAAGGCTTTGCAGGCTTACCGGCAAATACCAGTATACCACAAAAACGACTGGGTTCAAGAGTGAAATATGCTGAATATTACTGCTAAAATAGACAAAATAGATGACCTAGATTTGTCTAAAATGTCAATTGAAATTTCTGGACAAAATTGCCATAATTAGATTATAAAAACCGGTTGACCACAAAGACCAAAGTAATTAAAATTTTATTAAACAAAGAAAGTGAGGAACTTAAAAATGAGTTATTTAAACAATCAGCTTGGATACCGTGACGATCTGTTGCAGACACGTTCTGTCATCAAGAAAGAGAACTGGGTGCTTCTTGAACCAGACGGACTTGTGAAGAATGCAATTCCGGGTTATGTGAACTGCGACGTGACGATCCTTGGCTCTCCTGCTATGGGAGCTTCTTTCGCAGATTATCTGGTAACCGCACATGCCGGCGGCAAGAAGGACGGGATCGGCGGAGACGGGATCGAGACTTTCCTCTATGTAGTAGAGGGTGAGATCGCCGTTAAGAATGCGGACAAAGATGAGGTTCTTGTTCAGGGCGGATACATCTATTCTCCGGAGGATAAGCCGGTATCCTTCGAGAATAAGGGTGAAGCGGACGCGAAGCTCTATCTGTACAGACGCAGATATGAGAAGGTTGAAGGCTATCATGCTTACACCGTAGTCGGCAATGCGAACGAGTTAGAGTGGATCGCTTATGAAGGGATGGAGAACTGTTACATCCAGAATTTCCTTCCTACAGATGATTTCGGCTTCGATATGAATATGCATATCCTGAAGTTTCACATCGGTGCTTCCCATGGTTATATAGAGACACATGTACAGGAGCACGGTATGTTATTCCTTACCGGTAAGGCGATGTACAGATTAGGAGAAGACTGGGTGCCGCTCAAGAAGGGCGACTATGTATTCATGGATGCATATACTCCGCAGGCATGTTATGCAGTCGGTGACGAAGGACGCGAAGAGGTCCTGACATATATCTATTCCAAAGACTGTAACAGAGACGTTGCATTATAAGAAGGAATGCGCCCGTCGGCAGGACGGTAAATATAATAAGGATGGTGGAATATTATGAAGCTTTCAAGAGATGAATTAAAGGGTTTGATGAAGAATAAGATGGTGCAGGCAGGCTTGAGAGAGGACCATGCAGAACAGACAGCAGAGATCCTCACATGGTCGCATGAGAGAGGATATGCGTCACACGGTGCGGTGCGTGTAGAGTATTACAGTGAGAGGATCGCCAAGGGCGGTATCACACACGAGCCGAACATCACATGGACACAGACAGGTCCGTGCTCAGGTATCATGGACGGAGACAACGGCATCGGTTACTGGGTAGCTACCAAGGCAACGGAGAAGGCTATCGAGATCGCGAAAGAGAACGGTGTTGCTATCGTTGGTATGGCGAACATCTCACATACAGGGTCCATCGGATACTATACGGAGATGTGTGCGAAGGAAGGTTTTGCTGCGATCACATTCTGCCAGTCCGACCCGATGGCGGTGCCGTACGGCGGAACGGAACCTTATTACGGAACAAACCCGATCTCTTTTGCGGCTCCAACGGCAGATGACCGTACAGTAGTATTCGATATGGCTACGACCGTTCAGGCTTGGGGCAAGATTCTTGACAAGCGTTCTCAGGGCGCAGAGATTCCGTCCGACTGGGCAGTGGATGTGAACGGGGAGCCTGTCACAGACCCGCATAAGGTGAATGCTCTGACTCCGATCGCCGGCGCGAAGGGATATGGACTTATGATGATGGTAGACGTATTCTCCGGCGTGCTCTTAGGAGTTCCGTTCGGCAAACATGTAAGTTCTATGTATCATGACTGCTCGAAGGGCCGCGAGCTTGGACAGATGATCATCGTTATGGATCCTGAGAGATTCTGCGGCGCTGAACAGTTCAAGAAGAATATGTCCCAGACCTGTGATGAATTAGGCGAGATGAAGGCTGCTCCGGGATACGGCAAGGTATACTATCCGGGCGAGAGAGCCGTGATGAGAAGAGATAAGGCTTACGCGTCAGGCGGAATCGAGGTAGTGGATGAGCTGGTTGAATATCTCAAGGGAGATGCGGTTCATTTTGACAGGTATGACCATAAGAACAGATTTGCAGATTAAATCATTCGTATAGATTTGGAGAGGATAAAAACATGTTAAAGACAGTTGTTAAGAAGGGAAGTTATCAGGATTCAGTTGTACTGATGCTTTTGACAAATGAGATTTCTTCATTAGAGGGAGTAAATAAGATCCAGGTTATGATGGCTACTCCTGCGAATAAAGATATCTTCAAGACAAGCGGGCTTGATACGGAAGAACTGATGGCAGCTACTGCCAACGATATGGTAGTGGTAGCGGATGTCCAGGAAGAGGCAGTTCTTGACGTGGTTCTTGAGAAGGTAGAAGAGTTCTTGAAGAAGCAGTCTACAGCAGCGGAAGGCAAGAAGGGTGCGGAGAGCGTGAAGTCATGGGATAAAGCGCTTAAGAAAGCTCCGGAGGCGAATCTTGCCGTGATCTCTATTCCGGGCGCGTATGCGGCTCTTGAGGCTGACCGCGCACTCGATGAGGGATTGAATGTATTCATGTTCTCTGACAACGTAACGGTTGAAGACGAGAAGGCATTAAAAGAGAAGGCTCACGCGAAGGGACTGGCCGTTATGGGTCCTGACTGCGGTACAGGTATCATCCAGGGCGTTCCGATCGCATTTACGAACAAGGTGACAAAGGGTTCGATCGGTATCATCGGCGCATCCGGAACAGGTATCCAGGAGCTTACGACCATCATTGACAGATTGGGTGAAGGCGTTACGAATGCTATCGGTATCGGCGGACGCGACCTGAACGCTAAGATCGGCGGAATCACGATGATGGATATGATTGACGCCATGGAAGACGACGCTTCCGTGAAGGTGCTTGTGATCGTTTCCAAGCCGCCGGCAAAGGAAGTACGTGATATGATCTCCGCGAGACTTTCTAATTTCAGCAAACCGGTTGTTACACTGTTTGTAGGTGAGAAGCCAGAGTATCACGAGGAGAACTTCTATCACTGCTATACGCTGGATGAGGCTGCACGTAAGGCAGTAAGCCTTGTAAGAGGTACGGAAGTGGCAGAGGCGACCATCGATCTCGACGAGTCCACATTCTACAAGGCAGAAGACGGCAAGACCATCAAGGCTTATTACTCAGGCGGAACCCTTGCGAATGAAGCGGCTATGCTCATCAAGGACGCCATGAACTGTAAAGTACCGCCGGAGGATATCGAAGGCTATATGCTTCAGTTAGACGGCAACGTGGTAGTGGATCTTGGAGACGACGCTTATACACAGGGCAAACCGCATCCGATGATCGATCCTGCCAAGCGTATCGAGTGTATGCAGGAAGCAGTAGACGATCCGACGACAGGAGCAGTTCTCCTTGACATCATGCTCGGCTATGGTTCACACGCCGACATGGCAGGAGCGCTTCTTCCGTCCATCGTTGCACTGAAGGAGAAGGCAGAGTCACAGGGAAGGAAAGTATTCTTTATCGCTACGGTATGCGGTACGAGAAGCGATTTCCAGGGATATGACGAGGCAGTGAATAAATTAAAAGACGCCGGTGTTATCGTATGCGAGAACAATAAGCTTGCATGCCGTACAGCGATCCGCGCTATCGGAAGAGACTTTGAGGAGCCGGTTAAGGAGATCCGTGCGAAGGAAGTGGCACAGGTTGAGAAGAACGCACCTTCAGACAAGCTCCGTGCGCTGCTCTCCGACAAGCCGAATATCATCAATATCGGCCTTAAGAGCTTCGCGGAGGTAGTAGAGCAGTTCGGATGCGAAGTGGTGCAGTACGACTGGCAGCCGCCGGCAGGAGGCAATGTAGAGCTTATCAAGACACTGAACTTCCTGAGGAATTATGAAGGTATCGATGATCTGAACCGTGCGGTGATCGCGAAGGTGGTTGCAAGCCAGCCGATACTTAAGGACAATGTGCGAGCCAAAGAAGTGATCCCGCAGTTCGCAGAGAACGGCGGCAAGGTAATCCTTCACGCAGGCCCGCCGGTAGCATACGAGAATATGCCGGATCCGATGCAGGGATCATGCGTCGGCGCGGTCATGTTCGAGGAATGGGCGTCCACTGAGGAAGAAGCAAGGAAGATGTTAGAGGGCGGCGAGATCAAGTTCATCCCATGCCACCACTGCAATGCGGTAGGACCGATGGGCGGTATCACATCTCCGAATATGGCAGTATTTGTAGTAGAGAATGAGACGGGCGGCAACAAAGCATATTGTACCATGAATGAAGGTATCGGCAAGGTTCTTCGTTTCGGTGCATATGACGAAGAGGTTGTAAATAGGCTTCGCTGGATGAGAGACGTTCTCGGCCCGACGCTTGGTAAGGCGCTCCGCTCTATGGAGAATGGACTTGCGATCAATCCGTTGATCGCGAAAGCGGTTGCCATGGGCGATGAATTCCATCAGAGAAATATCGCTGCGTCTCTTGCATTCCTGAAAGAGGTTGCGCCGATCATCACAGCTATGGATATGGACGAGAAGGATCGTTACGATGTGATCAAGTTCCTGGCCGACACGGATCAGTTCTTCCTGAATATCATGATGGCGACAGGCAAGGCTGTTATGGACGATGCGAGAAAGGATACGGACGGAACCATCGTTACCGCTATGTGCAGGAACGGCTATGAATTCGGTATCCGTATCGCAGGTATGGGCGATGAGTGGTTTACCGGTCCGGTCAATACACCGCAGGGACTTTACTTCACAGGTTATGACGCAGAAGACGCATGTCCGGATATGGGCGACAGCGCGATCACGGAGACCTTCGGCGTGGGCGGTATGGCTATGATCGCGGCCCCGGCGGTTACAAGGTTCGTAGGCGCGGGCGGTTATGAGGATGCGCTCCGCACCAGCAACGAGATGACAGAGATCTGTATCGACAGGAACCCGAACTTCACAGTTCCTACATGGAACTTCCAGGGAATCTGCCTTGGTATTGACGCAAGACTGGTTGTAGAGAAGGGAATTACCCCGGTGATCAATACCGGTATCGCCAACAAGGTAGCAGGAAGAGGACAGATCGGTGCAGGTACGGTACATCCGCCGATCGAGTGCTTCGAGAAGGCCGTGAAGGCTTACGCTAAGAAGCTTGGTTTCGAGGCATAAGCAGAATAGGAGATATCTTATGGATAAGAAGAAAGTTGTCATTGCCCTGGGCGGAAACGCCCTTGGCAAGGATATAGAAGAGCAGAAAGAAGCAGTTGCCAAGACTGCGAAAGTGATCGTAGACCTTGCACAGCAGGGGCTGGATATCATCGTTACACACGGGAACGGCCCGCAGGTAGGTATGATCCAGAACGCGATGGATAATCTGATCGTGATGCAGCAGAATTATAAGCAGGTACCGCTTCCGACCAGCGTGGCTATGAGCCAGGGCTATATCGGTATCGATCTGCAGAATGCGATCAAGTATGAATTGCTGAGCCGCAATATTGACGGCAAGGTGTCAACGATCCTGTCACAGGTGGAAGTAGATCCTAAGGATCCGGCATTCGACAATCCAACGAAACCTATCGGCAGATTCCTTACGAAAGAGGAAGCCGAGGAGAATGAAGCGAACGGTATCCGGTGTATGGAGGATGCGGGCAGAGGCTACCGTATCGTCGTGGCATCCCCGATGCCCAAGCGTATCCGTGAGCTTGAGACCATCAAGACGCTGGTCGGCGCAGGGCATATCGTGATCACCTGCGGAGGCGGAGGAATCCCGGTCATAAGCGATGAAGACGGACGTCTGGTGGGCGTCAATGCAGTCATCGACAAGGATAACGCAAGCAGCCTTCTGGCAGCACAGCTCGGCGCAGACCATCTGGTCATCCTGACTGCGGTTGAGAAAGTTGCCATCAACTGGGGCAAAGAGAACCAGGAGTGGTTATCGGATCTCACAGTAGAACAGGCGAAAGAATATATTGCCCAGGAGCAGTTCGCAAAAGGTTCCATGCTTCCAAAGGTAGAGGCGGCGATCCGTTTCGCAGAATCCGGAGAGGGCAGACATGCACTGATCACGCTGCTTGACAAAGCGGCGGCCGGAATCGCCGGCGAGACTGGAACCGTAATACACTCATAGTCAGGTAACAGGTTTGGCAAGAATGTGCCTGCAGGGAACAAAACATGCAGGCACATTCTTTCATTAATATGAGTAGTTGAGGAGAGGGAACATGAATATACCAATTAATCTGTTTATGTGGATAATGGCATTTCTGCCTATTATCGTACTGTTGATTTTGATGATAAAATTTAACTGGGGTGCAACGGAGGCTGCACCGGTGGGACTCATAATTACGATCGTCACGGGCCTTGTATTCTTCAAAGCAAATATCAGGCTGCTCGCGGCGGAGAGCGCCAAAGGGGTCTGGAATGCGCTGATCATATTGATCATAGTCTGGACAGCGATCCTGATGTACCAGGTAGGCGACGAGGCGAAGGCGTTCCTTGTGATCCGCAACGGTATGAGGAAACTGCTGCCCAACGAGCTGCTTCTGGTGCTTGCGATGGGATGGATATTTGAAAGCTTTCTTCAGGGGATTACCGGGTTTGGAGTTCCGGTTGCCGTAGGCGCGCCGCTTCTTATTGGTATCGGCGTGAAGCCGCTGTGGGCGGTCATCATACCGCTTCTTGGCCAGGCGTGGGGGAATACCTACGGAACAC
>CANDQP010000019.1 GCA_947388185.1 uncultured Dorea sp.
CCTCTGCCAGCAGTTCCTCGTAAGGCATATCCGGGTCGAAATAGATCGTAATACCGTATCTGTTACTCTTAATGAGTACCGGATCTTTCACATACACTCATCCTTTCCCTTAATCTCCTCCTGACTGTGATACCTTGATCTTAGCTGCTTTTCCGGTGATGATCTCCTCTGCCGGACGTATCTCATAATAGTATTCCAGTACAGCGTTCCCCACCTCGGCTGCAAATGTAGAACTGTAACCATTGGCGATACGGGTCGCAAATGCCACTTCGGGATTGTCACTGGGGGCAAACCCGACGAAAAGTCCGTGGTCCGGGTGCGTCTTACTCTGCTGTGCGGTTCCTGTCTTTCCTGACAGTTTTATATCACTCGCATTGAGATTCGGAAATAAATCTCCATGTTCGGAAACTACTACGCCTCTCATTCCTTCATGAACCGATGTCCAGGTAGAATCCGCAACGTCTTTAACCGTATTGCGTACCTCCGGTTCATACTCCTTGATGGTTTTGCCGTTAACAGAAGCAACCCTGTCAAGCAGGCTCAATTTGAATACGGTCCCCTTGTTGGCGATCGCAGTAATATATCTTGCAAGCTGGCTTGTCGTATAGTTGTTCGTCCCCTGTCCGATGGCAGACGGAACAGAAGAATCATCAGAGATCTGCGGATCCGATTCCGGTATCTCCAGTCCGGAAGTCTCTCCCAGGCCGAACTCTTCTGCATATTTCTTTAATTTCTCAAGACCCAGGGCGCTGGAATAATGTCTGGTTGTATTCTGCCCCTGCGAATTCTCGGAAGTATCCTGAGTCACCGCAGTTTCCTCAAGACTCAGACGGTATCCCACTTCATAGAAGAAACAGTTACAGGAGTGCTGGATCGCGCCTGAGGCATTCAGTCCTCCGTGTGCATTGGGATAGATCCAGCATCTCGGAGGCGGATCTACTTTCTCATAGAGTCCTCCGCAAGGCAGGTAAGTCCCCGTCTCGATCACGCCCTCCGTCAGACCGGCAACCGCCGACAGCGGTTTGTAAGTGGAACCCGGAGCCGTCTTCTCCTGAGTCGCATTATTATAAAACGGACGGGCCTGATCTGTCACCAGTTTGTTATAATAGTTTGAATCCATGGCATTGGCCAGGCGGTTATTATCGTAACCAGGATAGGATACACAGGCAAGGACTTCACCTGTACGGGTATCTGTCATCACAAGAGAGCCCGTACAAGGTTCCAATGCCAGCTGCCCCGGCGTGATATCCAGCGTCTCGATCTTGCCCCTGATGAAATCATAAGCGCCGAATTCACCGCTGTTCAGCCTGTTATACTGATCCTCGTCATATTCAAGGATACCCTGCTCATAGAGCATCATACAGATCTGCCGGCCGGTAATGCCTCCTGCCTTGATCATATATTTGTATACCAGCTTGTCAAAGCTGTTGTCAGAATCAAGATGATCCACAATATAAGCGATCATTCCCTGATAAAGTTCACTGGAATCAGAATAATCTCCGTCGGATGATACATATGAATTTAACAGGGAGGTATCTATCCAGTTCTGGGAGATCGCATAGTTCAGGTACGTATACACGTTGATGCTCTCGTCATCCCTCCATGCCTTATAGGTGGCGTCGTTCCTGTCAACGGCGTCCGGCATGATGATCTTCGTATTATTCGTCAGAAGATCTGAGACAATATACGTCAGATAAGCCTGATTCTCCCTCGCAAGATCCCGGTATGCCCCGGCGTTGGGATCGGCCAGGAGCTCCGACAATTCGCCCAGAATTGCTGATTTCCTCGCTGTGAAAGCCCCGTTGACTTCCTTCTCCGCAGCCCCGGCATCCTCATCGCCAAAATGATTCATATCCAGCACGTCATTGTTGATAAAGGTATGATAGACATCGCCGATGGGGATGATCACATCGCTTCCGTCCTCCACCTGCGTCCGGTCATAATCCAGCACACTCTGGATCTTGGACAGCAGGATACCTGCCAGCTCTTGTTCGATAATATGATAAGCCGCTTTCTGAAGGTTCGCGTCAATGGTAAGATAGACATCATTGCCGGCCTTGGGTTCCTTCTCGTTGACGGTCTCGATCACCTTCCCCACGCTGTTGACATACAGCTTGATCTCACCCTTCTTCCCCTGAAGATAAGAATCCATCGTCTTCTCGAGACCGGATTTGCCGATGATATCCGTCTTGGCCCGTTCTTTTTGTTCTTCCTTACTGAGAGCGTCATACTCTTCCTGGGAAATCTGCCCGATATAGCCGATGATGTTGGCAAAGCAATAACTGTCCGCATAGCGGCGCATGGATTCCTCTTCAATATTGACTCCCTGAAGATCATCCAGATTCTCCATAACATCGGCAACCGTCTCCTCGCTCACATCCTCGGCGATGGTAGTCGCAATATATTTCTGATAACCGTTCAGTGCGATCGCATAGCGGATATTCACAAGCTTCAGTACGTCTGCCTTCTCCATCTTCTTCTGGTCGATGCCGTAGCCGTTGATCTCATCGGTGCACAGATGCTTGATCAGCCCTTCCGCAGATATGTTCTGCTGCTTCTCGGTTAACTCTTCTATCGTCCGTTTCCCGTAAACATCCGCAATAAAACGAAGTCTCTGGGTATTATTCTCCGCCACATAGATATAATTGTTATTGTTGTCCAGGATGATCCCGAAATTATTGATCACCGTGTCCCCGTTCGATTCTACCATCTGGATCACGCTTGAGACCACTCTGTTCAATTCCTTATTCTTATGGCTGATACTGTCATATTCACCGGTATCTTCTATGGTAACCGCGTAAGCCAGCTCATTGTAAGCCAGAAGATTCCCGTTGCGGTCATAGATATGGCCGCGGGTTCCCTGAACTTCTTTGGTCTTCTGTATCTGCAGCTTATAATCATCCAGATACTCCTGCCCTCTTACGATCTGCAGATAGAAGATCCTCTGGACGAGGACTGCGGATAAGGCACAGAATACAATGATCAGGACGAATATCCGCGATTGCAGGATATTGGACACAGTATTTTTAATCCGTTCCCATAAACTATACAAATTTGCTTGCACTCCTTTGTTCTTCTGCTTCCAGTTTCTTGTTGATGTGTAATATGATCTGATACAGTATCAGCGTCACCAGAATCGTATATACCAGTTCCGGCAGGATGATACCAAACAGATATGAGAAAAATGCAAAATCTCCCTGCAGCATATAGACACATGCATAGGTAGACAGGCCGTATACCAGCTCGCTGGCCCCGATCAGCACGATGGGAAGCTTGACGTCATCATCATAAAACATTCTCTTGAACGAACCGTTCATGTAACCGATCACGGCATATAAAAGCATATTGAAGCCTAATGCGTTTCCCCAGAACAGATCTGCCAATAGTCCGGCAGAAAAGCCTACGAACATTCCTTCCTTCTTCCCGCGCATAAAACCAAAGGAAGAGGTCACGACGATCAGCAGGTTCGGTTTGACCGACGCAAAAGACAATCTGTGGAAAACCGAGCTCTCCAGCAAAAAACAGACCAGAATGATCAATAATGTGATAAGCTTTCTCTTCATGGGTTATTCTCCTTCACCCGCATCTTCACCGCCTGTCATCTCCTGCTTCGTCGTCGTGATGACGAGAACCTCCTGAAGCTTGCTGAAATCAACCGCCGGTGTAATATAGCCGGAACGTGTGAGGTTATTGGCGTCTACGTCAATATCACTGACATATCCGATGAACAGCCCTTGAAGGAAACGGGAGCTGACATGAGAGGTCACAACCTGCTCCCCCGGCTCTACAACGTTGTCATTATTCGGAAGTTTCTCGAAATGCAGCCTCCCGTCCGACATCAGCTCCAGATCTCCTCTGACCATACAGGTATCGGAGGTTGACAGCATCATAGCGCTTACATTGCTGGCATCGTCGATAATAGATCTCACCTGGGCATAATTGGGTCCCACTTCCGTGACGATCCCCACCAGGCCGCTGCCGGCAAGGACATTGGAATCTACCTTGACCCCGTCCAGGGTTCCCTTGTCGATCGTGAAAGTCGCAAACCAATTGCTGCCGTTATTGGCAATCACATGGGCGCCGATCTTCTCATAATCCGAGTAATTCTCATCCAGCTTATATAATTCCCTTAACCTCTCAAGCTCATACTGCTCCTGCCGAAGCCGCGTATTGTCTGTGGTAAGCTCATCCACCTTGGACTGCAGCTTCTCATTCGCTTTCTTCATCTCATCCAGCGTCTCGAAATTATCCGACAGGTCGCTCATGAAACGGCCCACGTAGCTGATCCCCTCCTGCATGGGGATCACCGTGTAACCGGCGATAAAACGCAACGGCCCGCCGCCGTCTGTGAACCGCTCTATCCCAAGCAGTATCACACAGACAACAGAGATGATGATCAGCCAGTATTTACTTGAAAAAGACGATTGACTCTTATTCTTCATACTTATCTCATCCACCTATAATTCTCATCGATCATGGAAAATGCGAATTTCCTCAGTTCCTTGGACTGAATGATCTTCTTAAGCCCGGATACTGCGCAGATATCCGGTTCCACGGAAGCGCGGGTCGTGATCCCGACCATCTCTTCCACATACATCTCAAGCCCGGCTGTGTGCGCAACGCCCCCCGTAAGGAAGATCCCGTTCTCGTTGATGGCCTTGCGTACCTCAGGCGGCGTCCGGTCAAGCAGAGACTGGATCGCACCCACGCATTGGAGAAGCGGATCCTTCATGGCAAGCCTGACCAGGTTGATGGAGATCCCCTTGCGCATGGGAACGCCCGTGATCAGGTCGCGCCCCGCGGCAGTGAGCATGGACTCGATCTCACTGGTGAAGATCCCAAAGCTCTTACGCAGGACCTCCGCCGTATGCCTTCCGATCAGGAAGTCATGGCTGTGGCGCACCAGATTGATGATGGCCTGGTCGAAGGTGACGCCCCCGATCTTGAGCAGACGGTTCATGACCATACCGCCTCCGGCGATCACCGAGAGCTCCGTGGTCTCGCCGCCGAAATTGACGATAAACACGCCCTTGGTATTCTGCACATCCAGATTCAGCCCTATGGCGTCCGCGATAGAACGCTCAACAATATTCACTTCCTTGGCCTTGGCCGTCGAATGGATGACCAGGTCGAAGAACGCCTTCTTCTCCACCTCTGTCACATCCGTGGGGACGGCGACCACATACTCAGAACCTCTGGCAAACTGCCGGTCCTTCTTCAGCAGATTCTGCAGCAGAAACTGCATATCGTGGAATCTGGAGATAACGCCTTCCTTCATCGGGAAAACAACCTCGATATTGGACGGCGCCTTCTCGTACATCAGAAACGCATCGTCACCTACCGCGAAAATATCGCGTCCGTTCTTAAGCGCAATAACATCTTTCTCTTTCCATATGGTATCTCTCTTTTTATCATAAACCTTGATCTCATAGGAACCGAGATCAAGGCCGTATACATTCCTCGCCATCTGACTAGATCCTTTCTAATAGCATGCCCTCTTCCCGAAAACTCATATAACGATTATTGCCAATAATGATATGGTCTAACAATTCAATTCCGATCAGGCTGCCCGCGTCAAAAATCCTCTTGGTGATCAGCAGGTCGTCCCGGCTGGGAGTCGGGTCTCCGCTGGGATGGTTGTGTATAATAATAATGTACACCGCACTCTTCTGCAGCGCCTCTATAAAAAGCTCTCTCGGCGTGATCAGGGACGCGTTCACCGTTCCCTTGGAAATATCCGTCTCGCCGATCAGCCTTGACTTGGTATTCAGCATCAGAAGCTTCATCTGCTCCTGTTTCCCGTGACGCAGATCTTCCATATAATATCTGGCAATGGTCCCGGGATCGGAGAAGCATAAGGTCTCCTGGTAAGCGGCCTTGGAAAGACGCTTCGCCAGTTCCGAGATACAGGAAATCTGGATTGCCTTCACCCTGCCGATGCCCTTGATCGCCGTCAGCCGTTCCATGCTGAACTGATGGATACCTAAGATCCCGGTCTCTCCCGCATGATACAGGATCCTGCGTGCCAGTGCAAGGGCATTCTCCCCGCGGGTGCCGGTACGGAGCAGAACAGCCAGAAGCTCCTCGTCACTTAAGGACGCCGCCCCTCTCCGTTCGCATTTCTCGTAAGGACGCTCCAATTCAGGTATCTCTTTGATGGTATTAGACTGATTCATCTTATCTTTGGATTCGTGCGACACTCGTATCAGATCTATAAGAAACGGTAAATAATGATAGCAAGGACCACGCCGATGATACTTGCGATCGTGATCTTGACTGACAGGCCGAACGTAAGCACCAGAATCCCCAGGTTCAATACGATGGGATTCTCCAGCCCAAAGGCCTGTCCATAACTAAGCCAGCTAAGCGCCGGAACTCCCTCTGCCAGCATACCGATGAAGCCTCCAAGTACGATTCCTGTTAACATAAACAGAAACAAAGCCCAGGCGTTCTTGCTTCCTGTTCCTTTCATTATGTACTCCTCCTCGTTTTCTCTATCTAAAAAACTCAATACATTTTATCACATTTCAGAAACGGTGTATAGAGTTATCACATTAAAAATTTCTTAAGCTGTGTGACAATTGTCGAAAATGTAGAATTATTGTAACAGGGCGGCTTGTCTCAGCTGTTAGGGATATCTGCCGTATCCGGGAAAGGGGCGTACTCCCCTGCGATCGCCTGCGCGATCTTAAGTCCGTCCATCGCCGCAGACGTGATCCCTCCGGCGTAGCCGGCGCCCTCCCCGCAGGGATAAAGCCCGCTAAGTCTGCTTTGAAGCGTCTCATCCCGCAGGATCCGCACAGGGGATGAAGTACGGCTCTCAACACCCGAGACGAGCGCATCCGGGCGCGCGTAGCCGTGAAGACGGCGTTCAAAAGAACGGATCCCCTCTTCTAAGGCATCCGCCAGCTCCTCTGGGAAAATGGCTCTCACATTCCCCCACGTATAACCGCCTTTCATCTGCGGAAGGATCTCTCCGGGACCGTCGGAAGGTTGATTGCTGCAGAAGTCCCTGAATAACTGGACGGGAATCCTGCCGTTACCTGCCCGATAAGCGGCTTCCTCAAGCCTTCGCTGGAATTCAACCCCTGCAAGCGCAAGGGCTTTGGCAGACACATTGCCGCGGTCTGCCAAATTCACATAATCCTCGGGTGTGACCGTCACCACCACGGCGCTGTTGGCGTTCACACCGTCTCTTGCATGATAACTCATCCCGTTAACAGCGAGCCTCCCTTCCTCGGAGGATGCATTTACCACATAGCCTCCCGGGCACATACAGAAGGTGTACACTCCCCTGCCGCCCGGAAGATTCGCCGTCAGTTTGTAGGCGGCAGAAGGAAGCGCCGGATCGTCCGCCGTCCCGTACTGCGCGAGATCGATCATCCTCTGCGGATGCTCCATACGTACGCCCACGGCAAAGGACTTGGCTTCCATAGGGATGCCCCGGTCCGAAAGCATAGAAAATGTATCTCTGGCGCTGTGGCCGATGGCAAGGACTGCGATCTCTGTCTCGATCCGCTTTGCAGCTGCTCCGGTACCAACCACTTCAAGTCCGCACAGTCTCTCTTTGCAATCCTCTTTCTTCGTAAGAATGTCCGTCACCTGGGTATGGAATCTCACTTCCCCGCCATGTTCCATAATGAATTCCCGCATATTCCTGACCACGTCTGCCAATATATCCGTTCCGATATGGGGCTTACTCTGATATAAGATCTCCTTCGGCGCACCGTTCTCTGCGAAGATATCCAGAACCCGCACGCCGCGGCCGTCGGGATCATGAACCATGGTAGCAAGCTTCCCGTCCGAGAATGTGCCCGCGCCGCCTTCTCCGAACTGAACGTTGGAACAAGGCTTCAGCACCCCCGAAGCCCAGAACGCTTCTACATCCTTCAGCCGCTCTTCGACGGACGCGCCCCGCTCCAGAAGGACCGGACGGTACCCAAGACGCGCCAGCTCATATCCGCAGAATAACCCCGCCGGGCCGGTCCCGATCACAACAGGCCGGTGATTCAGCGCCCGTGTTCCCAAAGCCTCTGCAGAATATACCTTTCCCCGGGGATCAAACTGAATGTTCGGGGCCTTCTGTCTCTTCATGTGCTTCTTGATCTCCGGTTCATTCTTCGCCGTCACATCGACAGTATAGACATAAGATAACTGCGGTTTCCTGCGCGCGTCCAGGGACTGCTTCCTGACTGTACAGGAAAGAAGCGCATCCTCCCGGATGCGCAGTACCTTGCAGACCTTTGCCTTCAAGTCTGCTTCTGTATGATGGATATCAAGTTTTAACTGGTTGATTCGTATCATAGATATTCCCTCTCCAATGGTATTCGATTACAAGATCATTATACCATTGTATCATCCTGCAGCGCCCATGCCAAGCTTAATATCTTCAATATAATAGATATTCATCATTGCCTGCAGAGCTTTCTTATGTAATAATAATGCTGTGGGGTTATAATACCGCGGATTACACTATAATGCCAGGAGGTACGGATAAATGCAGGAAACATACTATGAGGACCAGCTTATAAAAGATCAGAAATATCAGGACACGACAAAAGAATACTGTAAATTCCTTGACTGCAGCTTCGAGAATTGTTCATTTGAAGACTGTGTCATCAATCACTGTCACTTTGTAAACTGCAGCTTTTATAACTGCAATATCATCAGCTTAACTTCTCAATATTCAGAGATTAAAAATGCCGTCTTCGAGAAATGCAATCTGATCGGAATACACACCTGGAACGATCTCCTTCCCGTTGGGAAATATACCTACGCGATCGAAAGAATCGAAAACTGCTGCTTAAAATATAACTCCTTCATAGAGATGAATTTCAGAAAATTTGATTTTTCCGGTAATGTGATTCAGGAAAGTATGTTTGAGGAGTGCAACCTGCAGGAAAGTAATTTTAGGAATTGCAGGTTAGAAGCTACGCAATTTTCCAGGTGTGATGTCCGTAAGGCGGATTTCAGGGAGGCGAAAGGTTATGTGATCGATATCCCTTCCAATAAGCTAAGACAGGCGAAATTCTCCTTCCCCGAGGTGGTCAGTCTGCTGGAGTCATTGGAGTTAAAAATTGAATGATGCAGGGATACGTTTCTTATACATGATGACCTGCGGATCCTTTCCTTCACACCCGTATTCACATACGAGAAGATACTGTTCATCCGCGACCACTCCGTAACACCTGTCACTTCCGGGGATCTCTATCTGATTTCCCCAATATACATTATTATCTTCAAGAAACTTCACCGACCGCCCGTTCGGAAGCAAATATTCCAGATTGACATAAGAGCCATTGAGCAGATTTAGGTCGTCTACTTGCAAATGTTTGATATCAAGCGCGTTGATCTCCTCGATCAGCTTCTTCTTAAAGTCATGAAACATCTCCGTACCGCCTTGCTTCAGACTCTCCGCCGCAATACATCTTCCCCCAAATGGACGCCCGTCCGTCTGAATACAGCCGCCGCATTCTTCTTTCCTGCCGCATTTCCCGCAGCAGTCTGACCCACAAATTGATAACATAATATCACTCTCCTTCCAAAACGATTCTTATTCCCATGAGCAGCAGACTCTTCTTCTACCTGCTCCAAACCAGTTCCGACCTCTCGATCATATATTCAGAATCCCATTCTTTCGGCGGTGTAGAAGCACTGCAGGAATCCAGATAAGAATCCAGATCAAATTCCGCATAATAGATCCGGTCAAGCTCCGGCCAATCTCCGAAACCACAGATTCCGCTTTCATCCTGAAACTGCTTAAATATCGGTTCGATATATTTGGACCAGGGTGTTTCATAATAGCCGAAGATCATCACATCCTCTTCTTCCCCGTCTATTGCCGCCGTAGTATGTACAAGGACTGTACCGGCAAGATTATCTCCGTGATAACTGGCATAGATCTGCCTGTCTTCTTTCTTGATCCGAATCTTCGTGCTGTCGTACGGAATATAAGTTTTCTTCAAAGTCATAATGGCATATGTCCCTGTCATGACCGCAATAGCCGCTGCGATTGACAGGACCGATACGACAACCTTCTTCCTTAAAAACCGCCCTTTCAGCCTTTTCAACGCCTTCGCATCAGAAAATTTGACATCTCTGTTCGTTGGCAAAGTAATATTGCTTCCTAAAATGTCGGCTTCCATCCTGCAGGCATCGCAAATCTCCAGATGCTCTTCTACCAGCTCTTTTGTATCGCCGCTGACAGCATCATCCAGATACAGCGGAAGAATATCCCTGATTACATTACAACTGATCTTTTTCATTTTCCATCACCTCCATATACTCATATATCCTCTTTTTTGCCCGATAATATGTAACCCGGGCCCATCCGGGGCTCTTTCCAAAAAGCATGCTTATCCTGTCAAACGGCAGCTCGCCGAACACCCGCAGACTGAATACTTCCTTGTAAGGTTCATCCATAGCATGAAGGAACTGGTGAATACGGAAGGCGCGTTCCTCATCTGCTAATTGTTCTGTAAAATCAACCTGCGCATCTGACCTACTCTCCGCCAATTCCATGTCTGCATAGATCTTCTGACGTTTGCAGTAGGTATAATATGTATTCCTCGCGATCGTAAAGAGCCATGCCCGTATGTCCCTGGAACCGTCGAAGGTATCGATCGCCTTAAGTGCTTTCACGAATGTCTCCTGCATTACGTCTTCCGCGACATTCTCACTGGCAGACAGACTGCATAAGTACAAAAAGACGTCTCTGAAATAAGTCTGATAAATGTCTCCAAAATCCACCCTCCTCACCTCCTTCACTCTATTAACTATTGAAAATGAAAAATGTTACAAAAAAACTCCATCAAACCTGAAAGTAGATGGAGCCAAGCTGTCCTGTTATAATTCCAACTTCATATAGATAGACGTATCCATCGGACTGTCATTATAGCTGTCTATCTCATAAAATCCATATTCCCTGTAAAGGCGGACCGCACTCTCAAGGAACGGAAGCGTATCCAACAACATATAAGAATATCCGATCTCTCTCGCATCTTCTATGATCCGCCGGACCAATTGATTCCCGATACGTTTGCCGCGAAATTGGGGTCTTACATACAACCGCTTCATCTCGCAGTTCTTCCCGTCAATCCTCCTTAACCCGATGCATCCGGCCAATTCCTCATCATAATATGCCAGATACAGCCGGCCGCCAGGCTGTCCGTATTTATCTTCCAGATGCTCTAATTCCCCGCCGTAATTCTGAATATCAAGATACTCCTGAAAAGCCGGATCCCCGGCGATCAGCATCTGCGTATATTCTGTAAAAAGCTGCTCCACTTCCGGCACGTGCCCATAAGCAGGGATTAATTTTAACTCCATTCCTTTCACCTCCGTGTAACCACATAGCGATAATGCGGCATATCTACACCGCGGTAATGCTTTGTCCAACAATCCATCCTGGTCATACCATTCCTTACTGCCACATTCTGGGAAGCCGTATTCGTATCCCTTATGATCGAACAGACTTCATCGGCGCCAAGTTCTTCAAACGCATACTTCTTACATCCCCTGGCTGCCTCTGTGGCGTAACCCCTATGCCAGTATTGCCGGCAGAAAAGATATCCGATCTCAAGCACTTCCCTGTCCTGCCAAAGCTGCATGGTCAGACCGCACTGTCCGATCATCTCATCTG
Organism: uncultured Dorea sp.; assembly: GCA_947388185.1. Classification (GTDB taxonomy): domain Bacteria; phylum Bacillota; class Clostridia; order Lachnospirales; family Lachnospiraceae; genus Sporofaciens. The sequence continues at coordinate 11,642 of CANDQP010000019.1, forward strand.
TCTCCTTCAAAATGACTGCCCATAATCCAAACCCCCATTTCTGATACCGGGCAATCTGTCTGTCAAGCCACTCCTGCACCTCTTCACCTGTAAACGCTCCTTCATAAGCATACATCGCTTCCGGATCCTTGAGGATCTTGCACAAAGCTTCTATATCACCTTGGTTCATCTCGCGTAAATATAACCGGTCCGTTTCTAATACAATATCCATTCGGATGTTCCTCCTGATCATCTAAAATCTTTCACAGCCGCCTTCCCCGCAATACACCCGGTTGCCCACGCCCAATGCAGATTATATCCCCCGCAGATTCCATCTGCATCCAACAGCTCTCCCGCAAGATAAATGCCCTTCCGCTTCCTCGACTCCATCGTCCGCGGGTCCACCTCATCCATCCGCACTCCGCCGGCGCATACCTGTGCATTCTCAAAACCATTCGTATCCTGGATCGTAAGACGAATCTTCTTACACCGATCTGCGATATCCTTAAGCTTATGCCTGCTCAGTTCCGACACCCTCGTCTGTATCCGCACTTTGGCCTGTTCTAAGATCCGCGGAATCAACTTCTGGTTAAATATTCCCGCAAGGCACTCTCCGATCGTCAGCTCCGTCCGGTTTGCTGTTATCTTCGCAAGCAATCCAGTCAGTTCTTCCTCTGTATACTCCGGCAGCAGGTCAAGCTCCACCTCTGCACGCTTCTTCTGATATAATCCCAATGCAATGTGTCGGCTGATCTGGAACACCGGAATTCCGGATATCCCATATGCCGTGATCTGTAATTCCCCGGTATCCTCTGCGGCCGGTACGCCATCGATCAGCGCCGTAACCCTGGCATCAGTGCGGACGCCGGATGCCTTGGCAAATGGATGTGCTTTCACTCTGAGCTGTACCAGCGCAGGCACAACCGGCGCGATACTGTGCCCGAAGGTCTTCGCCAGCGGATAACCGCTCCCGTCAGAACCCAATGCGGATGCCGCTTTTCCTCCGCAGGCCAGGATGACCCTGTCCGCATGGAAGCTTCGTTCCGCGCGGATTCCGAAGGCTTTCCCCTCCCGGATAACTGATTGAACATGTACACCGCAGTGAACCTCTGCGCCAAGACGTTTTAATTCCAGATTCAGAAGCTCCAGCACCGACGCCGCCTGATCGGAGCGGGGATAGACATAGTCCCCCCTCGTCTTCATCACAAGTCCCAGGGATTCGAAGAATCTCCATGTTTCCTTATATCCAAACTGCCGAAGCACTTCGTCCACGGCAGCGAGATTCTCACCACGATAACACGACTCCACACAAGAGCTGCCGATCTGACAGTTGGTCAGATTACAGCGTCCGTTCCCCGTCGCAAGGATCTTCCTGCCGATTCTATCCTTCTGCTCCAGAATAAATACCTTCGCCTGCCGGTCATTTCTTGCCGCAGTGACCGCCGCCGCGATACCTGCCGCTCCCCCTCCGATAATTCCAATCCTTCTCATAATCTTTGTCTAATCATCCATCCTGATTTTCTTCCCAAACATAATATAATAACAATTTAACTCAAAATCACTGCAACCTCTTTTATTTTCCGGCAGACATTTAAGCAGCTTTTCTTTTATTCCAGAATCCTGAAGTTCTTTTCGCAGTTCATTTTCAATTCCATTCACTTTAAGGAAAGCTCCAATTTCTTTCATTGCCGTATCCAGTTTCCTTTTTTCTACAAGAAAATCCATATCGTACCGTGTCTGTGCCTCCCATTCGCTGAGCATTTCCGAATGATCGTCAATCCAGTCCGTAAGAACCAGATTGGCTCCATTATCAGAAACCATCTTCACCAGCTTAGATACCTTGTGTGTATTAGGAACCGTCACTCCCACGCACTCTAAGGCGCCTTTCAACGTTTTTTCAACTGTCCGCTGCAGATGATATGCCGCATTATTCAAGATCAACTCATCATTGTACGGATGCGTCCAGATCATTGCCGCGGTCTCATAATCCATCTTCGCACTCCGAAACAATCTGATATCGCACATTTTTCTCACCTCTCATATAATAACAATCCTGTCTGCTCAATTTCTTTATATAATCTGCTTGCAGGAGACAAATTGGAGACAAGATCTATAACACGACCACACCTTCCCTCACCAGATACTCAAGCGACATCAATATCCCAAGCCTCGCATGGGGCCATGTAAGCCCGCCCTGGAAGTACACCGCGTAAGGAGGCTTGATCGGTCCGTCCGCACTCAGCTCGATGGACGATCCCTGCACGAACGCCCCCGCCGCCATGATCACGTCGCTGTCGTATCCCGGCATCGCCCATGGAATTGGCGTCACGAAGGAATCCACCGGCGCCGCCGCCTGGATCCCCTTACAGAAGGCAATCACTCCCTCCGGCTTCCCAAATGTCACCGCCTGGATAATATCATGCCTGCTCTCGGCGCTGTCCGGCACCACCGGATACCCAAGACTTTCATAGATATTTGCCGCGAAAATGGCTCCCTTCAGCGCGCTTGCCGTCACCGTAGGCGCAAGGAACAGCCCTTGATAGAAGGACTGCATCACCCCAAGGGACGCGCCCACTTCCTTCCCAAGCCCCGGGGAAGTCAAGCGGTATCCGCACGCTTCGATCAAGTCTTTCCTGCCCGCGATATATCCCCCGATCGGAGCTAATCCGCCGCCCGGATTCTTGATCAGCGATCCGACCACCAGATCCGCACCCACATCGCTTGGCTCTCTTGTCTCCACAAATTCCCCGTAACAATTATCCACCATGCAGATGATATCCGGCCTGATCTCCTTGACAAAATGGATCAGCTCGCCGATCTGCTTCACAGAGAAGCTCGGCCTGGTCTGATATCCCTTGGACCGCTGGATCGTCACCATCTTCGTCTTCTCATGGATCGCTTTGCGGATATTTTCATAATCGAAGGTTCCGTCCGCAAGAAGCTCTACCTGGGAATAAGATACCCCATATTCCGCAAGAGACCCCTTAGACGGACGGATCCCGATCACTTCCTCCAGGGTATCATAAGGCTTGCCGACCGGCGACAAAAGCTCATCCCCGGGCCTCAAATTCGCACTCAGCGCCAGCGCCAGCGCATGGGTTCCGCAGGTGATCTGCGGGCGCACCAATGCGCTTTCTGTATGAAATACAGCTGCATACACCTCCTCCAGCGTGTCGCGCCCTACATCGTTATAGCCGTAACCGCTGGCATAGTGGAAGCATCCCTCGCTGACCTGGTTCTTCTGCATGGCATGGATCACCTTGAGCTGGTTATACTCCGCCGTCTCGTCAATGGCAGCAAAACGGCTCTTAAGCCCATCCTCCATCTTACGTCCGAATTCCAGGACTTCTCTTCGCACGCCCATCTCTTCATACAGAGAAGCCATATCTATATTATGATCATTCATCATGTCAATTCCTCTTCTTCCTTAATAAAATTACCTCCACGAATCCAGGATCTTCGTCCTGACGACCGCGCATTTGGCATCGAATTCCGGGTTCAGCGGCTGGATATGCATAATGATCTCCGCCGCCTCCTTATACTGCTTCATATCATAGAGAAGAGACGCGCGGTTCAGCTCAAAGAGCGATTCCTCTCCCTGATTCCGGATCAGCGGCTTCAGATTCAGCAGCTCTTTATAAGTAGCTTCCGCATTATGCGAATGCGAATAGACCTTCAGCAGCGTATTCATTTTCTTGATAAATTTGCTTTTAAATAATCTTCTCATCGTAATACTCCCCTTATCTTCCCTACAAATGCTTCTCTCGGATATATTTCAGCATATCTTCAAGCATCCTGTCCTCATCGTACTCATAATCTCCCTTATCGATCCAGATTACTTCTCTCTCCCTCTTAAACCAGGTAATCTGTCTCTTGGCAAAATGTCTGGTATCCCGTTTCAGCAGATAAACTGCTTCCTCAAGGCTCAGCTCCCCGCAAAGATAAGCCAGGATCTCCTTATATCCAAGCCCCTGCATAGATACCATATCTCTGGTACATCCCATATCCCGCAAGGACTTCACCTCATCTATGAGCCCTTCTGAGAGCATCTGGTCCACACGCCTGTCAATCCGGTCATAGAGCCGCTTCCGGTCGTCATTCAGCACAAAATATACGAATTCATAGGGGGATTCCTTCTGCCGCTCCTTCTCATTATGCCTGGAGATCGGCTCCCCCATCTGATGATAGAATTCCAGGGCGCGGATCACACGTTTCACATTATTGGCATGGATCTGATCGGCCGCCGCCGGATCTACCTCGCGCAAACGGTCGTGGAGCGCCTGCGCTCCATGTTTCCTTGCCTCTTCTTCAAGCGCCTGCCGATATCCGTCATCCCCGTCGTTCTCCGTGAAATCAATATCATACAGAAGCGCCTGAATGTAAAATCCCGTGCCGCCGACGATGATCGGAATATGCTGGTTGGCATAGATCTTCTCCATCGCTGATTTCGCCATCTGCTGGAAGCGTACCACGTGGAATTCCTCCCACGGTTCTAACGCATCCACCAGATAATGGGGAATCCCGTTCATCTCCTCCGGACGGATCTTGGCAGAACCGATATCCATATGCTTATAAACCTGCATGGAATCCGCGGAAATGATCTCCCCGCCGATCGCCCTGGCAAGCCCGATAGACGCTTTCGTCTTCCCAACGGCCGTAGGGCCTGTCAGGACTACCATTGGTTTCTTACTGATATGCTCCATGCTCACACAATCCTTTTAAATTTCTTCTCTAATTCCCGGCGGCTCATGGCGATGATCGTCGGTCTTCCGTGCGGACAGTGGTAGGGATTCTCAAGAGTCAGAAGCTCGCCGATCAGCGTATCGACCTCTGCGGCGTTCAGCCTCATATTCCCCTTCACCGCCGCCTTGCAGGACATAGAAGCCACTTTCTCATCGATCAGCTCCGGCGACAGATTCCGGCTAACCTCATCCGACAGGTTGTCAAGCATCTGCAGCAGCAGATCCTTCTTGGCGATACAGAACAGATTATCAGGGACCGCCCTGACCGCGAAGGATTCCTGCCCGAATTCCTCGAATTCAAACCCGATCCGGGTAAATCGATCCATATACTGTCTCAGAAGTTCCGCCTCCTGCATGCCAAGATCCAGGATGATCGGCGGACTGAGCATCTGAGAGGTGAACTCCCTTGACTTCATGCTCTTTAAGGTCCGTTCGTATAAGACCCTCTCATGAGCCGCGTGCTGGTCAATGATGTAGAGATTATCACGGTATTCCACCAGCCAATACGTCTCGAAGACCTGACCGATCAGATGGTACTCATCCTTCGCCTCTCTCGTCAGCAACTTCTCTTCAAACAGATTCAACTGCCTGGGTTCTTCTGTCTGCCCGATATTCTCCGTCTTCAAGCCTTCCTCTGCCTGGCTCAAAGAAGCCTCCGTCTTTTCTGACGTCTGCAGATTCTTGCCATATTCCGCTGCTTCACGGATCCTGTCCGCCTGGATCTCCGGCTTAAATATCCCGCCCTTGTCCATCACCTCGGCAGACGAGCGCTGGCTGTGATACGCTTTGACACGTTCCTTCATCTTCTCCATGAAGTAATCAAGGTTACGCTCTGACGGCGGGGGGAGGGGGGATTTTGCTGCTTTTTCCTGAACTGGATTATCCGGCATCCGCCTACCTGCCGCCCGTGATTCTTGAATGCCCGATCTATGTGCAAGTCCCTCAAAGGGAAGCACCGGTCCATCGTTCTTCACACCATTCCCGCAGTTACCCACACGGGAAACATCTGGAACCTCAAGCTCCACATGCGGAATCAATTCTTCCGCATGAAGCCCCTGATTCACCGCCGCATACACCTGATTGTAGACCTCCTGCTGATTATGAAACCGAAGCTCCATCTTCGCCGGATGTACATTCACATCCACATTCTCGCCGTCGATCTCCATATGCAGCGCCACAAACGGATATTTATGCTGCATGGAGAAGTCTTTGTACGCATCCTCGATAGCCTTTGACACAATATTGTTCTTCACATACCTTCCGTTGATAAAATAATTCTCAAAATTCCGGTTCCCTCTGGATATCACAGGCTTCCCTAAGAACCCGGTGATCTTCATCCCCGGCGCTTCCCATTCTGCCAGAAGCAGATTCGACGCGATATCCCGTCCGTACACGTGATAGATCACATCCTTCAAGTTCCCGTTACCGGAAGTGTGAAGCCTGGACTGTCCGTTATTGATAAATTGGAAGGAAATCTCCGGATGAGACAGGGCAAGCCTGGTCATCAGCTCTCCCACATGGCTTGCCTCCGTCATAGGCGTCTTCAAGAACTTCCTTCTGGCGGGAACGTTGTAGAACAGCTGCTGGATCAAAAACGTAGTTCCTTCGCGTGCGCCCGTATCTTCCAGATCTACTTCCTTCCCGCCGTTGATCCGGTATCTGACCCCGAATTCCTGCTCTCTCGTCTTTGTGATCAGCTCTACCTGGGAAACTGCCGCTATACTCGACAAAGCCTCTCCGCGGAACCCCAAAGACCCGATATGCACCAGATCGTCCACCGTACGGATCTTACTGGTAGAATGGCGCAGGAACGCGCCTCGCACATCGTCCCGCTCGATTCCGCATCCGTTATCCGCGATCCGTATAAGCGTTGTTCCGCCGTCCGTTATCTCCACAACGATAGCAGTCGCCCCGGCGTCAATGGCATTTTCCGCCAGCTCCTTGACCACGGATGCGGGACGCTCGATCACCTCTCCCGCCGCGATCTTATCTATTGTAACTGTATCTAAGACCTGTATCTTATTCATTCCTTATCCTGTCCTCTTATCCTGCTATGTGTTACCACCGGTTCTTCAGCTTGTTCTGAAGCTGATATAACATATTCAGCGCGTCGATGGGCGTCAGATTCCCCAGATCCAGGTTCTTGATCTCATCGATCACATCATCATCCTTTACCGTATCGAACAAAGACATCTGGGCTAAATCAACCTCGTCGTAATGCCGGGGCTTCGCCGCCGGCTGTTCCTGCCCGTGTGAAGCGATATCCTTGATCCTATCCGTGATATCCGCCTGCACCAGTTCCTCCACGATCTCCTTCGCACGTTCGATCACCGTCTCCGGAACTCCCGCAAGCCTTGCCACCTGGATGCCGTAGCTCTTATCCGCTCCGCCTTTGACGATCTTGCGCAGGAAAATGATATCGTCTCCCTTCTCCTTCACGGCAATGCAGTAATTATTCACGTTATTGATCTTCCCCTCAAGCTCCGTCAGCTCATGGTAATGGGTGGCAAATAGTGTCTTGGCTCCAAGGAGCTTACTGTTGCTGATATGTTCGATCACCGCCCAGGCAATGCTTAAGCCGTCGAAGGTACTTGTCCCGCGGCCGATCTCATCTAGGATCAGCAGGCTCCTGCCGGTGGCATTGCGCAGGATATTGGCAACCTCCGTCATCTCCACCATGAAAGTACTCTGGCCGCTCGCCAGGTCGTCAGACGCCCCCACCCGGGTGAAGATCCGGTCTACAAGCCCGATATCCGCGCTGGACGCCGGTACAAAGGAGCCGATCTGCGCCATCAGGACGATGAGCGCCGTCTGCCGCATGTAGGTGGATTTGCCCGCCATATTTGGACCTGTGATGACTGAGATCCGGTTCTTCTTATCGTTCAGATAGGTATCGTTGGCGATAAACATATCACCCGGTATCATCCGCTCCACCACAGGATGACGCCCGTCCTTGATATCTATGATCCCTTTCTCGTTGATGCCCGGACGGACATAATGATTCCGCTCTGCGGCCAGCGCCAGGGAAGAGAATGCATCCAACTGTGCTACAGCTCCCGCGCTTGACTGGATCCGAAGGATCTCCCTGCCGATCTGATCCCGAACCTCACAGTATAACTGGTATTCCAATGCATACAGCTTATCCTCCGCGCCAAGGATCGTATCTTCCAGTTCCTTAAGCTCCGGTATAATATAGCGCTCCGCATTGGCAAGGGTCTGCTTGCGGATATAGTATTCCGGCACCATATTCTTGAAGGAATTGGTCACCTCCAGATAATAGCCGAACACCTTGTTAAAACGCACTTTCAGGTTCTTGATCCCCGTCTTCTCCCTCTCGTTGGCTTCGAGCTTCGCAAGCCACTCCTTCCCGTCCGACTTGGCAGACCGAAGCCGGTCCACCTCCTCATTGTAGCCTTCCTTGATGATGCCGCCCTCCTTCATGGCAATGGGCGGTTCCTCTTTGATGGCGCTCTTTACCAGCTCACAGAGATCCTCAAGCGTATCCAGGCTGTTGTATAATTCCTTAAGCAGCGGCGTTTTCATTTCCCGCAGAATGTATTTGATATGAGGCAGCATAGCAAGGGAATGCTCGAATGCGATCAGATCTCTTGGATTCGCAGACTGATAGGTGATCCTGCACACCAAACGCTCCAGATCGTAGACAGAAGACAGATATTCCCGGATCTCTTCTCTGGAAATGGCATTATCCTTAAGCTCCTCCACTGCATCCAATCGGCGCTCGATCTCCCTCTTGTCGATCAGCGGCTGTTCGATCTGCTTGCGCAGAGCTCTCGCTCCCATGGCCGTCTTCGTCTTATCCAGCACCCACAGAAGCGAACCTCGCTTCTGCTTCTCCCGAATCGTTTCACAGAGCTCAAGGTTACGCCTTGTAGAGCTGTCAAGCAGCATATATTTCCCCGCCGCATAGACAGACAATCTGGTGATATGAGACAGATCCCGCTTCTGCGTCTCCAGGAGATACTTTAGCAGCGCTCCCGCCGCGATCACCCCGCAGTCATAATCCTTAAGACCAAGCCCGTCCAGTGCATTCACATGAAAATGATCCGTAAGCGTCCGCTGACAGATCTTATCATCAAAATACCATGAATCCAACGAATAAAGCGTGATCCCTAATTTATCCTTAAGGAGCTCCAGATCCATGCCGCTCATATAGAAGGACTCATTGCAGATCAGTTCCGACGGCATGTACTTGTAGATCTCGTCAAACAGCTTCTCCGATCCGGTAAGCTCCGTGACCATATATTCCCCGGTGGTCACATCCGCAACCGACAGCCCGTACCGGTCCGCGATATAGACCACGCACATGATATAGTTATTCTTCGTCTCGTCAAGGGCCTGCACATCCAGGTTCGTCCCCGGCGTCACGATGCGGACTACATCGCGCTTAACCAGACCCTTGGCGCTCGCCGCATCCTCCATCTGCTCGCAGATCGCTACCTTGTAGCCCTTGGATACCAGCCGGTTCAGATAACTGTCCACAGCGTGATAAGGAACGCCGCACATAGGTGCACGTTCCTCAAGTCCGCAGTTCTTGCCGGTAAGCGTAATCTCCAGTTCCCGTGATGCAGTCAGCGCATCCTCGAAGAACATCTCATAAAAGTCTCCCAATCTATAGAATAAAATGCAGTCCTTATACTCCTTCTTCGTCTCCACGTACTGCTGCATCATCGGTGTTAATTCCGCCACTTTCGTACCTCTCTTCTACTTTTCTTCTAATTGTGCTTCTCAATTATAGCATTTCTTTTTAAAATAAGGAAGATAGAATTTCTCATTTGGCTACGATTCAGCTGCACCACTTTTTATTAGTTTCTTACTATAGACTTATTTCTGCGCATATGGGGAATACTCGAAGTTGTCTCTATGTCAAAAGCGCATATATTACTTATTTCTGCGCATATGGGGAATACTCACTATTCTTAAAACAGGAAGTCCACACCTGAGGATCACCCCCGCACATGCGGGGAACACTTTTTCGTGATCTCACGACACAAATTGATCTCAGGATCACCCCCGCACATGCGGGGAACACGGTTCTTTTTTGTTGGTTCCGTCTAAAATTTTAGGATCACCCCCGCACATGCGGGGAACACTTTTTCGTGATCTCACGACACAAATTGATCTCAGGATCACCCCCGCACATGCGGGGAACACGGTTCTTTTTTGTTGGTTCCGTCTAAAATTTTAGGATCACCCCCGCACATGCGGGGAACACACCGTTGCCGGAGGAATATCATGGACAGATGGAGGATCACCCCCGCACATGCGGGGAACACCTCGATATGGCTTACTTGTAGTACATCAATCAGGGATCACCCCCGCACATGCGGGGAACACAGTAAAGATGCATCTGCCGGGATGTGGAACACAGGATCACCCCCGCACATGCGGGGAACACAATAGGGGAGACGTCCATATATTGGGACACGGAGGATCACCCCCGCACATGCGGGGAACACTTGGTATGACCTATACTGATATCGTTCGCGACAGGATCACCCCCGCACATGCGGGGAACACCACAGCTATTGAAAGAACAATTAGAGACGTTGAGGATCACCCCCGCACATGCGGGGAACACTAAACGTCTGTTTCATTATTTGCATTTCGATAAGGATCACCCCCGCACATGCGGGGAACACTTGATATGGAAGTAGAAGAAATCAAACAGTTTAGGATCACCCCCGCACATGCGGGGAACACGCTATTCCCGGTACTCAACCGTAGCATTGCCAAGGATCACCCCCGCACATGCGGGGAACACTCTTCCGTCCTCAAACTTGTTAATGCGGAATAAGGATCACCCCCGCACATGCGGGGAACACTAAACTTGCGGCTTCGCAGGCAGACCAGAATAAGGATCACCCCCGCACATGCGGGGAACACTATGTCTCTTTTGTAAACTCATAGTATGGATTAGGATCACCCCCGCACATGCGGGGAACACACCCTAATGTCTATCCCGCCTATCGACATCCCGGGATCACCCCCGCACATGCGGGGAACACTTTGGTTATTTCCATGCGGGTCAATAGCTGTCAGGATCACCCCCGCACATGCGGGGAACACGGTATGGGCTTTCCGTTCTCATCCTTTATGATAGGATCACCCCCGCACATGCGGGGAACACGTAGTTATAGCGAATATAAGGTAGATGGGTTAAGGATCACCCCCGCACATGCGGGGAACACTCCAACGGTGATTATGTTCCCTCTATGATTCGAGGATCACCCCCGCACATGCGGGGAACACGATTGATATCAAGCAACACTGTCACCGGATTCAGGATCACCCCCGCACATGCGGGGAACACATCTGGATATGTCCCGTGCGGGGCATGATACCAGGATCACCCCCGCACATGCGGGGAACACGGATTGTTTTTGTCAATCTTTCCAGACAATTTAGGATCACCCCCGCACATGCGGGGAACACGGCTCGAAGCTTGCAAAAGTACGAATATGATTAGGATCACCCCCGCACATGCGGGGAACACAAAATATGGTTTTCAAATTTCTGATGAATCCGAGGATCACCCCCGCACATGCGGGGAACACACCATAAAATCAAGAATTGCACGAGTATTATTAGGATCACCCCCGCACATGCGGGGAACACGTTTGGGGCGACCGGGTGGCGTGTGTTACCTAAGGATCACCCCCGCACATGCGGGGAACACTGTATCTCTATATACAGATCTTCACCAAAGATAGGATCACCCCCGCACATGCGGGGAACACACCGCTACTGCTTGTCCAAGAGCGTTCCCAACAGGATCACCCCCGCACATGCGGGGAACACCAGGCTTTTCGTAGTGAAGAAGAATTCATGCGAGGATCACCCCCGCACATGCGGGGAACACGGTGTATGTGTGTATGGACGCAAGTGGGAAGAAGGATCACCCCCGCACATGCGGGGAACACTAACATTAAGGAAGGGGAATACGGTCGCAAGCAGGATCACCCCCGCACATGCGGGGAACACTCGGGCACACTACGCCTGGACTTCATTATATCAGGATCACCCCCGCACATGCGGGGAACACGTATCTGTTATGTGGTTCCCGTTTTCTACATCAGGATCACCCCCGCACATGCGGGGAACACGGTGTATGTGTGTATGGACGCAAGTGGGAAGAAGGATCACCCCCGCACATGCGGGGAACACTTCACCTCCCTTGTCGCGTGTCGTGATGTCTTGGGATCACCCCCGCACATGCGGGGAACACTTTTTTCATCCCATGTTCCCCCTTCATCTATGGGGATCACCCCCGCACATGCGGGGAACACCACCAGATGAAGTTTTAGCAAGCGAAGCAGTAAGGATCACCCCCGCACATGCGGGGAACACTGTAAATTCATGAAGTTCATGAAAGCTTGTTCAGGATCACCCCCGCACATGCGGGGAACACCATAAATGCTCGCAGTCATATTATCACTCCTCAGGATCACCCCCGCACATGCGGGGAACACTGGGCTAATTTAGTAAAAAGAGAGAACAGCACAGGATCACCCCCGCACATGCGGGGAACACTTGGCATGACTTACACTGATATCGTCCGTAACAGGATCACCCCCGCACATGCGGGGAACACACTAAACAAATCCTAAAATATCACTATTTCCTAATTTTAACTCATCATATTTTATTTAGTTCGCAATAGATTTTGTATATCAATCTACAACATGCTAAGGCTCTATACTTATTACTTACAGTAAGAGAAAAATATGAAGCCACTGTTTCTAACCTATAATTTTCCACATCATCTAACTTTCTTTTTGCAATATGCATAATATCTTTTACTTTTTTTATTTGAATACTTCTACCCGTCTGTTTACCAAGTTTTTGAAGAAAACTCATTGTATCTTGCAGGTCATATCCAATAATCAGATTATTATCAATAAATTCATTCAACTTATCAAGAGCATTCTCTACTTGCCCCTCCTGACTTTCTACTAATTCATTTGTAATTCCAGCCAATCTTCTTACATTGTCTGGCACATTTTTTTCTGAACGAATCAAATAATCATATTGTTGTATTATCTCATTTTCTTTGATTTTCAGCATACCTATATCAATAATTCTATCTTGACTGTTATCTGCTTCTGTCTTTTGAATATTTAAAACCACGAAATCTTCCTTTTTCATGCTATGAGATTGACGTATTTTTTCATATTTTGCCGCTTTACTAAATCCCTGCTCTAGAAAAGAACTCTGTCCGTTATCTTCTTTTAGAGAAAGTGGTTTCTGCATTAAAGTAATTCCTTCGTAATCTACTGGAATCCAAGTAGTATTATGTACAAGGAACGCATACCCCTGTTCGTTATTAGTTGAATAAACCATTGTTGCCTGTCCATTTTTGATGTTACTACAAACTCTAAGCCATAATTCTTCACGAACTCTGGCATTCAATTTCCCTACATAAACACCTGTATTTACTTCATTAAGCCATTTTGATAAATCGCCTCTAAGACTTGGTGGACAGTTCATTACACATAAGACTATCATTCTTCTTTTCTACCCTCTGAATATGAAATTCCATGTTCTAATTTACCCTGTACATTATCCCAAAGATAAAGACTACTTTTATAATCCTCCTCCTCACACTCATCGTCCAATAACAACTGTTTTATATCATGAACCATGCGATCCAAAATATGTCCTTTTTTAAATTCATCTCGTACTCTTCGTCTTGTTGCACTGCCAATATCATCTACTTTTTCCACTGCCATTTCAAAAGCAATTGGTATCGTGACCTCAGCCTTATATAAATCAGCCACATCATACACAAAAGATAGCTCATGACCCACATGCACAAAGCCCAGCCCTGGTGAACATCCAAGTGCACATATTACAGCATGAGCCAGTCCATATAAACATGCATTCCCCGCAGACAGTGCTTTATTTACCGGATCTCCTGATTCATAATCTTCTGGGCTATATTTCCTTCTATCCCAAGGTACATTCCACTTTTTAGACTGTTCTCGATAAAGGGAACGAATTCGACTTCCTTCGCGTCCTCTCAATTGCTGCATCGTAAGTTTGGACACGTCCTCGCCTGGAAATCTCATCTGATACATCATTCGAGCAACTCGGATATGTTTTTTTTCATTGCTTACTAATTGCGCCTGACGAATCAAAAGAGTCGCATGATTTGTAAGAGCTCGACCAAATGCATAATAACGAACACCATGTTCTCCAACCCAGATAATTGTAACTCCTGCATCTCCAATCAACTCCATAGCTCTATGGGTTACATCTGTTCCTGGACCTAACAATAGGACAGAAATAGTTGCTGCTGGAATGTTTGTAACACCATTATTGTCTTTTACAGTAATTGAACTATTATCTCGACTAATTCTACATCTCTCAAGATATATAAAAGTTAATCGATCTTGAATTCGCGGCAATGCTTGAATCTCCGGCTTCTCTACACCTGCTCTGATACTCATCTATACCTCCATTCGAACAATTGTTAATAATCCCATACCATACGCCTTCCCTCTTCCAATGCCATTTACCAAAGCATCTCTGAAAATATCAGCATTTCTAACCCGTAGCATACCTTCAAAAGTTACAGCCAAAATTCGTACCTTTTTGTCTGAATTTCGCTTTTTAAAAATTTTCCAATCTGATTCCCTGATAGATACTGTATCCATCAAAAGACAAAATCCTTTTTTTTCTGCTTGATTGTCAAGCCAATCTAATTGATGCTTTTCTGAGATATGGGCAACAACTTTTCCTCTTCCATTTTCTATTCTGATGCTATGAACAGGATTAGCAACCAATCGAAAATGCCATACAGATCCTTCTTCTATTCGTTCTAGAAGTCTGTCATATTCTTTCGACTCCTCACATTTACCATGAAATCCAAATTGTTCGATAATATTCGAGAGATCAGGTTTTGACATACTGAGAATCAACAAATATGTCTTCTTTTTAAACGTATCAATACGCCATAATTTCCTTTCACTATTATCGAAAAAAGCACCTTCCACCGCACCATGAAATTTATTGGGAGAAGCTAGCGCAATCTGCGTCTTCCTTTTTGATAAATCCAGAGAAACTCTTGATAAGTACATTTTCTCACCTCAATTCTGACATAGGATCATGCTCCGTCAATATAGGTACCGGTTTCTTAGTTACGATTTTTCCAGGCATCTCTGTCAAATACCGATATCCATATTCTCGTCTGAGCGGTGAGAATGACAATGGAATATCTTTTTTGATTGCACCTTTCTGTATATCATCCATTATAATTCTTAAATGTAAATTGTCAGAATATCGAAATAAAGATTTCTGTCTCCAAGCAGGAACAAGCCATTTTTCATCCAAAAGAGACTGATATATCTCAGTATTTCGGATTCCCAGTACCAAAGGCTGAGTTGGAGGACAGGATCTTCTTCCTAGAAATACAGCGTATTCCGGATGTTTTAAAGCATTTTCTATTTTTTTCAAAAACTCTATATCCTCCGATTCTAACCCGGCTAAAAATATAGCATCACTTAAATACATCCTGTTAGAAAGGTTTGAATTCAATTTTTTCCCCATCTGAGTAATTTGAAAATCATTTAGTTTTATTCCTGGTAAATCAACTCTCACACCAAACTTCAGCTTTCGCAAATTATCCAAATTCCCATCACGCTTTATTCCCAAAGCAGCTGCCAACATTCCAATCACTCCACTCTTCGTTGGCATAGAATCTGTTTCTCTATTATCATACAGGGACTCAGACCCCCATGATTGTAGTGGAGCACTCAATCTAAGCAATAATGTATACAATGTATCACTTCCCCTCAGTAGAATACAATCCGATCTCTTGCTCAATTTTTTCCAGAAGCTCTATTAAATTCACCTTTTCTGCAAAACTACCTAAATCCATACCAACAACCCATGCTTTTTTAGGACACATAGCATAATCCTCATATACTGTCGTTGCATATTTTATAAATGCTTTTTTAGATTCTTCCACATATCCCCTCAAACCAGAAGAAACCGGTCTTTCAAATGCTCCGGCCAAATTAATAGGCTGATCATCTCGGATAGCAACATAAACCATATCTGGCAATGTCCGATTTGCAAAAGTATTTTGCTTTCCTGTAGGCATAGAACGAACAAATGCTTCTGCAAAACCTTTTACTGCCATTTTCAGCTCCTCTGGATTCAGATTACTGATTAACTCCCCAATATTAACTGTCGCATAACGATATAACGTTGACGAATTAAACTCTACCGTACCAAGATGCCCTGCCCCAGCATTATCTTCTGGACTACAATCATCCACTGCTGTAAAATAGTCGTATTCATTGCTGATTGCATGAGTCGAAATACTATGCGCTACCTGTGCTGCCGCATCATAATTTAAAGTAGGGTTACTTGCCGCCATACGACCGAACATAAGGATGTCTACACTTGGATTCTCTTTCAGTGCATTTTCCAGACGTGGTTTAAACAATTTCTCTTTTTCCTTTTTAGCAACCTCTTCACGATCATATTCGACTGCCAATCCGGTTAGACTTTCTATCTGCCGTGAACTTACAAAAAAAAGTGTAGATTTTTTATCTGATCCTGCCTTTACACCAGCCAATTCCAAAATAACATCGACCATTTTTTTCGCATTTTCTATTGTAATACCTGGATTGTTATCACATATTTTTCCCGATATAAGTTCAGATATCTTTTTAGTCCGATATCCTATCTGATCTGAAGAAAACAGATCCTTAAACATTCTTCTCATAGCTCTTTTCCATGCCTGTGATGACACTCTTGCCCTCATAGCCCCTCCATACATTGCTGTTTTGGGACTTCCTGTGTCATCCCTGTTTACACAACTTGGTGGAACCGTCTGAATCACGTGAAAATCAACATATAAATTTTTTCTCATTATAAATCCCCCTCTTCATTATTTTTTTCATCCTTGTATATGTTCCGGTAAAAATCCTGCCCCCATCTTAGGCATACTTGGTTTTTTCTTTCCGAAAATTGCATCTCATATAAATCTCCAGCCATCATTTCATAGTTCAATTGAATACCTTTGCTTTTCAATAGTTGAATAATCCCCCGCAGATGATAAGCCATCTCTTTCATATCAACCGCTGTAGAAAGAGTCCGTATTCTTTGCAACATTCTCTGCTCAGCATTAGAATCCCCCTCATATGTTGAGGCCAAACTCCGCATAGCTGCTCCTATACTAAATTTCTCTTTTGTATGCATAGGCATACTTTTTATATCATATCCTTGCTGATGAAGCGCATACAAAGTAAGAGTTGTATAACATACCCCTTCTTCCTTCGTAGCAATTCCATTTTCACTTATAAACTCCTCCGGCATATCCAATAAAATTATTCCAAAGAGTTGTGGCAATTCTCCTGGTTCGTGGCCAATTCCGCGCCGTAAATTAGCCAGGATTGCCTTACCACTGCTTAACTCGGCATCTGTCTGTAAAAAATATATTTTCTTTCCAACAAAATTTTGTATTTCATTTTTCTTAATCATCATTTCCCCCTTTAAGGTGTATTTTTCGTCTGTATATAAATTCTATTTAACTCTGCCAGATATTCATTCACTATTTTAGGAATAGACAGAAGCTGTGCTTTGCCACCCTTTGCATCATCTATTCTGGAAGTGTAAATATCTGTTACCCGTGTAATAATATAATCCTCAACAGTTCTTTTTGCATAACGATAAGATTGTTTTTCCCATTCTAACATTATGTCTTCCCTTTTTGTCTGTGACGGATTAATTCCAATCAACCATTCTCTAAACGGTACGTCTATAGAAAAATAATATTGACGAATAAGATAATCTTTTATACCGTTTTTTGAAGAAGCATTTCCATATAAAAGCTTACAAAGTTTGTATGCAAAATGATTCAAAGCATCATTTGCTACCAATTGACACTTATCAATTTGATCTGACACATTATTTATCCATACTCTGTCTACAGTGTTTAAATCATTCAATAATTTTGCTGATATGGTAAGCGTATCATTGACACAATCCCCATAGTTATATTTCATCTGATCTCCATATACCATTCCAATCATCCGAAAAGTAATCAACGAAGAAATTGAGATAATTTTCGCGCGGTACAACATATTAATCCATTGTACTACACCTGGTACACTGCTCTTTTGTTTGTTTTCATTTTTTGCCATAAAAATTGTAGGAAATTCTCTCCATGCATGAACAGCCGGATTATGTGTCTGTGGTGTTTGTGGGAGCTCTTCTCCTGTCTTCTTATCCACCTTCTTCTCTTTCCAGATAGTCATCGGTTCACCTATATCATTTTCAACTGGATAAAAATCTCCTCCCAAAGCTCGGAATCCTGTTATATTTCCATTAGAATCTCGCTTCAGCATAATACGCCGAGATTGAATGGTATATCGTTCTGGCAAATTATCGGGAATACCTATTTTACGTCCTTGTTCTGTACAGACTGACTGCTCCCAAGTTGGATTGGGTGTCCCCCAAATACCCTCATTACTCAGAACGCACAGATTCAACATCAAAATCTGAAACAAATTTCTGCCATTAACCATAATAAAACCAAGTTCTCCAAGTCTTCCTGTACCTACGGGTAATTGTGTTCCAGGAGATTTTTTATCCGCTTTCAGATTTATTGCATATGCATTCAAATGCACAAGCCAACGTACCGCCTCTCCATAGCTTAAATGATACAATTCTTCTCCGTCTATCATACTAAAATGATGCTTTGTCGTTTTATTCATGCTCTCTTTGATATTACCAAACAAACATTTTACATCATAATCTGTTCCATATTGCAGATTGCTTACCTGCCAGAACGGAGTCTCTGGGTGAAACAACCAGAACCGTTCTGAATAAGATTCCAAATAATTTCTTACTGCTTGTTCCGGAAATCTTCCTATTTCCCAGTATTCTTTCCAGCGTTCCAACACATCTTCAACATTGGAACTATTCCTTTCTGACAATTCCATTTCTTCGCCATATGCATCATATCGATAAAAAACTGTTACCGCAACAGCCAAAAGCAATCTTAACAATGCTGCATCCTGTGTGGGCATTTCTCCTGATAAGTCTACATACTTATGTGCGTATATGAATGCCTCTGTTAGAGAAACCTCTTTTTGCTCCAAAGACGGTGTCATGACTTTAATCCAGGGTTCCTTCAATAAATTAAATTCTTTTTCCCGCATCCCCATCCTCCTTTCGCTCATATTCCAATCCTTTTTCAAAACTATAAAACAGTCGATAATCATTCAATTCAGTCTGATTATTTTCATCTAAAAGTAATACAAGTTCTCCTCTTAACCACGGAGACATCTGCCATTCTGCCAATCTCAGTCTGTTTCTATCTTCTAACTCTTCAATTACTTTTCTTTTATTCCATGTAGCTGTAAAAATATGCGGCAGTCTTAATCGTTGCATGGCAATCTTCCGTCCATCCTTATTATCTGGAATTCGTGACGCAGAAAGTGAAGGAACTTTATCTGACCCCTCTTTGACAAACAGAATATCTCCAACCGCATTTTCTTTCATCAACAATACCTCTATAGAAGATAATGAATCCCTGACTCCGGCTTCTGCCATTTTTTCACTTGAATCATCCGAATTATCAAGTATATTGCTGATCTCTTTTTGAAATGACTCTGGTGTCGTTAACAAATATTTTTTTGCTCGCTGTCTTTTATCTTTAAAATCATTGTCATATATCTCTCTTGCATTCCTATATAATTCGCCATCTAATCCCAAACTATCTTCCTGATTATATACTCTCTGGACCATATCAGGTATATCACGAGGTATCATTATTTCTTTCCCAAGAACTTTTTCTGTCCTCAACAGAAGATAATCTCCATATACTGCTTTACTTCCGGAATCATACCCTTCGTCGCCGTCGCGTAGAATAATACATTCTGGATTATTTAACCGACTTGGTCTGGAAGCTCTATTTTTATGTCTATGCAGCCGCCCGATTCTCTGTAGAAACAGGTCCACAGGGCAAAGTTGTGTCACCATGATGTCTGCATCATAATCCAAGGACTGTTCCAATACCTGTGTACCGATTAAAACAAGACGATATCTATCGATATTGGTAGATGTTTTACCCATTTTCTCTAACAGAAGTTTTTCCTTTTCATAACGGTCTGGCATTGTAAATTGTGCATGATATAAAATCACTCTCACTTGCTTCATTAATTTCACACAAATTGTATAAATTTCCTGTGCAACTTTTACTGTATTGGCAATAATGCACACACATCCTCCATCTTGTAACCGTTCATCTAAAAGTGTTGCCATATCAAACATAGTATTCACATAACTGATTTTTACTTTTTTATCTGCTCTATCCTGCTGAATATCTACCTGTTTTATATTTTCTCCGTCTGTCCATGTCAAAAGTGGATATCCTGTAGTCTCTTTCCAATCTGACTGCGTATATGTAATTTCTGGTTTACGTTTTCCTAAATAGTATTTTGAATATGCCTTGACATAGCATTCCACCAACATTCTTCGACGTTCAACTGGAAGTGTTGCAGACAACAAGATAACAGACACGCCATACGCCGCCATCCACTGTAGAGAACGTTCCAAATACATGTTCATATAAGAATCATAGGCATGACATTCATCAATAACCACTACCTTACCAGCTAATCCGATATGTCTCAACATAAAATGTTTTCGTTTCAAGGATACCATTAAGAATTGGTCTACCGTACCAATAACAAAATCTGCCAAAAGAGCTCTCTTGTTCCCCTGAAACCATGGATGAACTTCTAGACCTTCTTGATTCTGTCCATCTTCGTCTATGTATGTCCTACCTTGCAGAGTCAACCGATGATACTCTTCGTGAAACTCTGCCGAACTATGAGCAAGCCGGATAGCATTTATTGTTTCCTCTGAAACATTTTTTCCCCATTCATATAACCTATGGAATAGTCCGTTGCTAGTGGCCTGTGTCGGTAGCCCAAAGAAAATCCCTCCATTCTTTTTTCGATGGGCCAATACTTCCGCAGCCCCTAATGCAGCCTCTGTTTTCCCAATTCCCATCTGAGCTTCCAAAACAAAGATACCCGGGGTATCGCTGTCATTCACTATCTTCAACATCTGTTTCTGAATCTTATTTGGGAAAAATTCAAACCGTTCTTGAAACATTTCATCATCCATGGAAAAAATTTCTGAGTGCCATCCTTCTGGAAATGCAGCTCTTTTCCATCCCTCATCCACCCTTGGGGGATAAGCACCCTCATTGCCATAATCATCCAGAGATAACAATGGAAAAAAAGCAGTATTGCTAGCAATCCAATCAGCCATAATCAAAAGCCCAGAAAACAATATTTGTGCTTCTAACGTCAAATCAGGAAGATCATCCAATGCTTGTATACCTGCCAATATCATAGCTTGGTTTGTAATATCATTCCATGAAGTTTTCCACACATTTTTGTCTTCTTCGCCTTCTTCAACACCAAAAAAATTCATAGGATAAGCTCTAATCATATCAGGCTCTCCCATTAGAAAATCAATACTGATTGGTTTTCCATGATGAGCTCCAACTACCATTGCCAGACTTTCATGAATATTAAATTTGTTTGTATCGCTTTGCAAAATCCATTGTCCTGCATATGCATGCGGAGTTTTTCCTGCCGATCTATATTTTTTATTTACTACAAAACCGTTGTTTACAATTTCATTATATTTTTGAGGGCAGGATTGTGTAATAATGCTTTGAAAATATGACGTAGCTTTGCCTATATCATGAACCGCACCAAGAAATATTGCTGTAGTCAAAAACTGTTTATCATTTAAACCTGTTGCAGTAATAACCGAATCAGGGATCCATTTTTTTACCAATTTTTTCATTATGCCAGATGTGTCTCTTAAATGCATCCACAACGGTAACCATTCTTCTTCTGTCTCCTGACTAGTCTTAGCCATTAAATACTGATATTGAGAATCAAAGTTTTGATTAATAATCTTCATATACATTTTTATTTCCCTTTTTGTACACGTGCAATATTTTTAACGTGGAAAAACATTTGCTCCTTTATCAAATATATAATTTTTGCTGTGTTCCTTGCCAATATTTGCTTCTCGGCAATCCCGCATACAAAGGTTCAGCCATGGATTCTTTTTGACAAGCTTTCCTAGAATACGCGTTGTTTCTGCAGAACTCATTGGTTTAACAGATACATATACTGACCCTTGCAGCCATCTAAAACCGTTTCTCAACATATGTCTCTTGATAATTTCATAACTGCCCCGCCAATGTTCATTTGGATAATAGATTTCTAATGCTTTCGTATCAAGATCGAAAGCTATTTGTTTCCTCGTCTCAGCCATATCAGTATATCGGCATCGCCAGAACTTTGAGAATATCACAATTCTCACCGGGATTTTCATCATCTATCCAGTACCATGAATGAACCTGCCCCAGAAAATCATGTTCATCCTCTAATTCTAACATGCCTACTTCCAGACAACCAAACTTGCCTTCATCGCCTCTGAATTCAAATCTATAAGGATCACTACTGGTATTCTTAACACTGCCGGCTCGGTTAGAAAATGCTTTCTCTGCAACCTTACGCAGCTTGATCAATCTATCCTTAGATACATTTTTTTTAATCTCAATAATGGAACTATACATATTTATATACTCCTCATACATCATGTTTTACCTTTTTGTTAAGTATATAAGTTTTCACTTCAAAATTCAATCCGGAATCCTACCGAATCTGTGACAATATACCTGGATCCTTGATCTTCGTATCCTCCGCAAAAAGCAGGATCTTCGACATGATCTCTGCCGTCTTGGGATCGTCGTCGATAAACGGAAGGAAGATGCGCCCTCTGTGCTGGGAATGCACCGGTACCACGAACAGCATGGAATTGCCGATCTGATGTACCACACCGCTTCCCAGATGCACGGAATACTGACCCAATTTCCCATCGATCAGGGCATGGCTGCCCTCCAGACGGACGTTCCTGATCTTGAATAATTCGAGGTTACACTTTGCAATGGCTCTCCGCATCTCAACCGTCGAATGGCTGGTCTCCGGATCCACGCCGCCTGCGTGTGCCACGCTTACCGCCAGATCCACATCCCGCATGACCTCGCTGTATATAATATCCGGGATCTCCCTGATCTTCTTAGGCTTCCCTGTCTTCCGGTCTGAGAACACCACCCACTCAAGCGTCGGGGCTTCGATGTCGCTTGGCGTGAACCAGTCCGCCATGGCATAGATACAGGCAACGATGTTCTCTTTATAATAAATCTTCTGCAGGCCGTCCTCATAATCTGCCACCCAGCGCCGTCCCCGAAGCGCACCCACCGTCTTCTGCGGCTGGATCTGGTTGCCGGAGAACATCCGTGAATCCTCCTTCTCCAGTTCTTCGTCTAATTTCAGGTACAGTTCGCGGAATACCTGCTTAAATGGCTGCCTGATCTTCCGCTCGAATAAAAGCTTCTGGTACTCATGCCAGCGCCCGCTTGAATACAAGTCGTGTGGATGGGCAATCAAAATCCGGTCTTCCGGCTTCACAGGCGTCACATTGCCAAGATCGTCCACCATCCCCTCCGGACTCAGGAATCCCAGTTTATGATCTTCTGCCTTACCTGTCTTCTCAGCCAGCTTCACCACCAGGAATTCCACGATCGGACGGACGACAGGATTCCTCCAAAGCTCCAGGAATTCCCAGACCTCGAAGTCCGTCCGGTCTTCCATCGCCTGCTCCATCATCTGTTTCGTCCGGCTGTACTGCTCCTTTAACTGCTTGTTGACCTCCTGAAACTTCCTGACAGTCTCATTCTTCTTATATTTCGCCGGAACAGATTTTAACAGCTTCTCGTCTTTCCTGCATTTGAGCGCACTCTTCCCGTTCTCGTCTATGGATATCATCAGTTCCAGCTCCTCTGCCGGCTGCCAGTCGAAATACGCAGATGACTGCTCCACAAGCTTTCCTTCCATGCGGAGCACAAGGCGGGTCACGTCGGTGAATCCCGCATTGACGCTTAAGTTTCGCAGCGCGATCTCTGAGGCACGCCCCTCGCTTGTCCGGCGCTGCGCCCCAAACTGCCTGCTCTCTTTCTTATATTTCTGGATGAACTGATAGCGGTCCAGAAGCTCTGTCTCCCGCTGCGGCCTGCTGTCGGCAAGCGGAAGGAGCGCAAGGCTCATCAGCAGGTCTTTGTTGCGTTTCGCGTTGATCTCTGATTCTAACGTCACCTTGTCCGCCTTGCCAAGCGCCGCATCCGCGTATTTCCTTGCCCGTCCATGAGCCGTTCCGCTGGACGAATATTTTGCCGCATCATACAGAAGCTTGAAGTTCTTCTCTCCCACCTGTCCATACGCTTCCAGAAACCAGTGGATGTCGAACGCCCCGTCTCTCAATTCTTCGGGCGAAAGCGGCGTATATTTCGCGATCACCGAAGTTACCTGTTCATCGAACCTCTCGCTGGTATGCGCCATAAAATAATAACAGGTACTCGCAAATCCCGGAATATT